>NZ_JAUTYS010000017.1:0-119930 GCF_041982285.1 Pantoea sp. ANP04
CTGTGGCTCGCCCTCCGGGTCGCGCTGGCACGCGATGCAAAAATGCTCCCGGCATTTTTGTCCGGGTTCGGGCACCATCTTTAAATAACCCGCCTCTGGCGGGTTTTTGCGTTTGTAGCGCTAATCCGGTCCACCTGACTCCATACCTTCCCGAACAATCCGAATTTGGTCTCTAACCGCCCATTCCGGCTCTTAATTCAGTAGCAATACAAATAGATTTCACGTCGAAATCACTTTGCTGTCCCGGCTCTGTGCTGCATTGCAAGAGCGTTGCCGCCTGAAATCCTGTCCAGCCTGCAATTGACCGGGGCTAATCGTGTTTTATAAGGCACCCTTTACAGAATCAACCTGACAGGCACAATAGCCCTTTTTCCAGCTCCGTCACGGTCATGTCAGAAGAAGCGCTGCGTCTGCAGATACAGAACCTGAAAAAGCATAATGCGCGTCTGAAGCGTATAGCGCATGACGCCCGTACAAAGCTTAACGCGGCGCTCGATGGTACCGGACTGTTCCTGTGGCAGCTTGATATTCCCAGTGGCAAGCTGGTGATCTTCAACCGGCGCTGGGGAGCGATGCTCGGGTTCCAGCCGAAAGAGACCGACGCCAATTTCGAATCCTGGAAGGAGAGTCTGCATCCCGAGGATGCCGATGAGGTTTTGCAGGCTTTTAACGATCACATCGCCGGGAAAGCGCCTTACTACGAAGCACTTCACCGCATGATTGCCAAAAACGGCAGTATTACGTGGGTGCTGGATCGGGGGCGGGTCAGCGAGTGGAATGCCCATGGCGAGCCTGTCAAAGTCATTGGCACGCATATCGACATGACCAAAGAGAAGCAATATGAAGAGCAGCTTGCCCTGCTGGCGCTTCACGATCCCCTGACGATGCTTAACAATCGCCATGCTTTGCAGAACTATTTCTGTGAGCTGAAAGCGCAGGGGCCACTCTGCGTTGTCTTTATCGATCTGGATAACTTCAAACACGTCAACGACACCCTGGGTCATCGCAGCGGTGATGAAGTGCTGATCCAGCTAAGCCATCGGTTTACCGAACTCGCGCCGACAGAAGTGATGATTGGCCGGCTCGGCGGTGATGAGTTCGTGCTGTTATTGCCGTTTGCGATTGACCATCCGCAGGTCAGACAACTGGCCCATGCCTGCCTGGACGCGGTGCTTGCCCCATTTGATATGGCAAATGGTCACGCCCTGATTGGGGCTTCTGTCGGGGTGTCACAGGTACAGGGAAGAGATGATTTTGATACTGCCCTTGCGCGCGCAGATGAAGCGATGTACCGCATTAAGAAAAACGGCAAGCGCGGCGTGGCGTTTGATCACGCTTTCCCGGATCCACTCTGACTCCGATTAACCCGGCATAGGCTTTGCCAGCTCCTGTTGAAAGACTTTATCTTCAGTTACTGCCTAATCTCACCCACAACATTTTGTACTTTGTTTTGCGCCTGCGTGTGCAATTTCCGCGTATCGCTGCAAAAATCACTTTTAGTACTATTCTGAAAATTCAATTTTCACTGCCAGAATATGTAAGTCTTACCGCTTCGGTTAAAGTGCAATATCCGCCTTAAATCCGAGTCTCTTTCAAATTAAAAATTTATTCAAATCAGGATAATTGATCATTTAATGATCAATTTCGGCTGTTTTCAGCTATCGTGATCAAGGTTTACGCTTCGCTTATTTCCAACGATAAGAAGGGGAAGTTAAAATCCTATTTATCGCTTCGCTTAGTGAAATTGATCGTTTGTTGATCATATTCACTACCTGATATTGATTAAACTATCCACTTACCGCTTCGCTTATATTTTTTTCAATTGGACATTTTTTGAAAATGATCGATTAATAGGGCGCGGCGATTTTAGTTATAAAGCTTTTTCATGCCGCGGCTCTTTTATCAATAGAAAGGAGCATTGGTTGAAATCCGCTATCAATCCGGTTGAGGGTAGTACGAGCAATAAACCAGAACTGTGACGGGTTTTTTATTTATCTCACTTGATTGGTCCGTTTTTCTGACTACATTTATGTTGCTGAATCGGCCTGATGAAGTGTTAACTGTGCAAATTCCAATTTTTAATATTCAAAGAGGACGCATATGACTCAATATCGCGGTGGGGCCGGGAATTTTGCGGCCGACAAAGAGCGTGCTGCTGAAGCAGGACGCAAAGGAGGCCAGAAAAGCGGCGGTAACTTTAAGAACGATCCTGAACGTGCCATTGAAGCGGGGCGCAAAGGAGGTAAGGTTAGCCGCCGGAGCTGAAAGTCTTTAACACTGCTGTGACGGCAGGGTTACTCTGTTAGCCGGGCATTTTGAATCTGTTTAGTTCCTCGCGAAGATAATTACTCCCTGAATTATGTCATTGCTCCATCATTGGCAATAGCGGGAGCTGTTAATTGAACCGGAAGAGTTTACTCTTCCGGTTTTTTATTTCCGATAGGTTAAAGCTATACGATTTAATAAAACCGTGTACAACTAAGTTTTGACTGGTTCTTTTTTTATGCAGTTAATCTGAAAAAATGTATACAGTGTTTTATTACTTTGTACAAATTACGATGCAGCTAGCGAAGCCGCAAACATAAAAACATTCCCCGGCTAAATGTCTGCTGTAAAAAGGAAAATGCATTTTACATGCCACTTTTGTCTTAAATTCATACTGACGCAGCGTGCGATATTAAAAATCTCCACTAGACTTTTCAGGTGTCAACGATATGACTGGCGTTGCGTTATTACCGACGCAGCGTTTTAAACAATGAGGCTATCTTATGACAGTGAAAACGTTAAACGACCTGTTCATCCATGACCTATCCGATGTTTACAGCGCTGAGAAACAGATAACCCGTGCATTACCTAAAATGGCGCGTGCAGCCAGTGACGAAAATCTTATCGCTGCGTTTAATCAGCATCTGGAAGAGACCCGTGCGCAGATTGAACGACTCGACGAGCTGGTGGAAGTGACACCTGAAGTCAAAATTAAAAGAATGAAATGTCATGCGCTTGAAGGTCTGGTTGAAGAAGCACAGGAAATTATCGACTCGGTTGAAAAAGGTGAGATTCGCGATCAGGGGCTGATTGGTGCTGCACAGAAAGTTGAGCACTATGAGATCGCGACCTACGGCACTCTGCATGCGCTGGCACTGAAGCTGGGTTACACCAAAGCGGCAGAGCTACTGGAAGCTACTCTGAACGAAGAGAAGCAAACGGATGAGAAACTCACCCAGGTAGCCGAGTCTATTACCGTCTCTTAAGGAGTAATACATGACTGCGATAGAACATTATCATGACTGGCTGCGCGATGCGCATGCCATGGAAAAGCAGGCTGAAAGTATGCTGAGCAAGATGGCTGGCCGTCTTGAGCACTATCCGGCGCTGGAACAGCGTCTGGCGCAGCATCTGGAAGAGACTAAACATCAGCTGACACTGCTGGAGCAGCTGCTCGACACTCACGGTATCGATCACTCTGTGATGAAAGATGCGATGGGCAAAATGGCGGCGGCCGGTCAGGCTGTTGGCGGTATGTTCAATTCGGATGAAGTCGTGAAGGGCGCTATCAGTGGTTATGTCTTCGAGAATGCTGAGATCGCCAGCTACACCAGCCTGATTGCTGCGGCAGAGCAGGTAGGTGATACGCAGGGCGTACGCATACTTAACGAGATCCGTGACCAGGAAGTGGCGATGGCTGAGTGGCTGCTGCAGAACCTGCCAGAGATCACTCAGCAGTTTCTGCAGCGTGCGTCACAGCCGGGCGTGGAAGCGAAGAAGTAGTGCTGAATAGCGCGCATGAAAAAGCCGGGGATTCCCGGCTTTTTGCGTTAGTGCTTTTCAGGCTGGTGATATTCAGTCAGCCATTAAATGTCCATACATCGTCATCAGCTTACGCGTCACGCCGTTAGTCCAGCCAAAGCCATCCTGTAACGGATATTCACCGCCGCCGCCAGGACGCGCACGCTCACCGCTGATGTCATATTTCTCTACCAGCTTGTGATGCAACTGATAGAAGTTATTGACCGTATTCAGCCAGTTCACAGCCACTTCTGTTGCCAGCGTCTCTTCGCCATAGTTATTCAGGCCAACAATTGCCATCCACTGCATGGGTGCCCAGCCGTTAGGCCGATCCCACTGCTCCCCGCTTTCGACCATTGAGGTCAGCAGACCGCCGTTGCTCAGCAGCAGATGACGCAACGAGATCGCCTGCAGATGCGCCTGATGCGGCGTCGCCAGGCCCACAAACAGCGGAACCACTGAAGCTACGGTAAAGGCACCGAAACGCTCACGACGCCAGTCATAGTCGCGGAACACACCGGCGGTGCTGTCCCACAGATAACGGGTAATCGCACGTTTACGCGCTTCCGCCTTTTTCTGCCACGCCAGCGCCGTCAGCTCTTCACCTTTGGCGTGCGACAGGGTCGCGATCATCAGCTCCAGCTTGTACAGGAATGCGTTCAGATCGATGGGGATAAACTGAGTCGTTCGGATGCTCGACAGGCGTTTCGGATTTCGCAGCCAGCGAGATGAGTAATCCCACCCTGACTCCGCGCCAGCACGCAGATCACGATAGACTTCGCTGGCCGGACGTTTAGATTCGCGGGCGGTTTCAACATCTTCCATCCACGACTCATCACGCGGCGTATCGCGATCATCCCAGTAGCGGTTCAGCAGGGAGCCGTTTGGCATCCGCACTACGTGACGATAAGCCTGGTTCGGCATCAGTGAACCCGCGCCATCCATCCAGAACTGATACTCCTTCATCAGCTGTTCCTGATAGCGTTTCGCACCGCGCACGCCATCTTCTTCGAACAGCTCTACCATCAGTGCAAACACGGGCGGCTGAGAACGGCTGAGATAGTAGGTACGATTGCCGTTTGGCACATGACCGTAGTTATCGATCAGCCAGGCAAAGTTGTCCGCCATGTGACGGAGCAGATCATCGCGGCCTGATTCTGCCAGGCCGAGCATGGTGAAGTAGGAGTCCCAGTAATACGTTTCGCCAAAGCGTCCCCCTGGCACGACATAAGGTTTCGGCAATGGCAGCAGTGATGAGTGCGGCATATGCTGTTGCGGCATTTTGGTCAGAACCGGCCACAGGTCATCAATATGCTCGTTGAGGGTTTTATCCGGGTTAGAGACATAAAAGCTTTCGTTTACGCCAGGCAGATAAAAATGATCGGCGACAAAACGCGACAGGTCGAAATCACTGCTGCGTTTCTGTCGACGATAGCGCATCAGCACATCCAGCGGATCGTACTTAGGCGAACAGTCGGGGAAGGTTTTGCTATCCTCGAAAATCCGCGACATCTGGACATGTTCAAACAGTTCCAGATAACGATCGGCAGGGGTGAGTGCATCCGGAGCCGGTAAGCCTTCAATCAACTCCGGCTCGGGCTCAGAATCCTGCATGCGTTCCAGTTTCAGTTCATGGGGATCGTATTGATACTCAACTTCCGCCCCGGCACGAACCTCTTCAAGTGCATTTTGTTGCTGGCGATGGGTATTAATAACGGCCTCCTGAGCGGTCGTGGTTGCACAAAAGACAAATTATAGACCTCTCATTCAGCGGAACAACAATGCAGAATATCTATGAACGTAATAAAAATTGTCTATTAATCGAGGTTTTTTGATAAATCCCAGACAATTCAACCAAATATAGCAGTGTTCACAAAAAATACATTTCAGATGAATCTCTTAACGGAATGGATAAAAAAATTCAAACTGAAGAAAACTGGCGTTTATTCACATTTTGTAAAAGATAGCCGGGCCGAAAAGGGTGCAGAAAATGGCATACGTAACGGAACGCCGCGCAGAAAGGAGCAGGGAACTAAGCGGGCCTGGTTGCCCGCTCGTTGACAGCAGAATCAGGTGTTCGCCAGCGCCGCGCGAACGACTGTCTGCCAGGGCGTGGTCGGGCGACCAATCAGTTTGCTCAGCTGGCGGGAGTCATTGTACAAACCGCCTTTCTCTGCACCGGCATCCGAGTCTGCCAGCATCTCCGCCAGACCCTCTGGCAGGCCAGCACCCTTAAGCGCGGCGGCAAAATCAGCCTGAGACAGATTGACGTAATCAACCTTCTCACCACTCTGCGCGGCAATCTCTGCAGCAAACTGCGCCAGCGTGTAGCTGTCGTCGCCTGCCAGTTCATACACTTTGCCCGCCTGATCCTCACGGGACATGACTTCAGCCGCCGCTTCAGCGTAATCCTGACGGGCTGCAGACGCGATGCGACCTTCACCCGCCGCGCCGATAAATGCATGATGCGCCAGCGCAGGTGGAATGCTGGCGGCATAGTTTTCGGTGTACCAGCCATTACGCAGCAGGGCGAAGGGGATGCCGGAGGCTTTCAGCAGCGCTTCTGTGGCGCGATGTTCAACGCCTAAGCCCAGTGGTGAGGTGTCCGCATGCAGCAGGCTGGTATAGGCGATGAAGCCTACGCCCGCCGCCTGTGCCGCTTCAATAACGGCTTTATGCTGCGCTTCACGCTGACCCACCTCACTGCCGGAGATCAGTAACAGTTTATCGACGCCTGCAAAAGCGGCCCTGAGCGTTTCTGGCTGACTGTAGTCGGCCTGTCGGACCGTGATGCCCTGCGCCGCAAGATCGGCCGCTTTGGCGGGTGTACGGACAGCAGCGACGATCTCTTCTGCCGGCACTTTTTTCAGTAAAGCTTCGATAACGAAACGGCCCAGCTGGCCGGTGGCACCTGTTATTGCAATCATGCTATGACTCCTGTGGCTGTTGTTGAAATCCAGACTAAGATATAAACTAATTTTTAGTAAGTACTTACAGAAATGTTAGTTAAGGTGTGCTGATTAAATGTCTGATAAATTGAGTGAAAAATTTAGTCGCGGTGAATTACTTAACGTTAATTGTCCGTCGCGTGATGTGCTGAAACGCGTGACCAGTCGCTGGAGTGTATTGATTCTGCTGGCCCTTCAGGATCAAACGCTGCGCTTCAGTGAATTGCGCCGCACCGTCGGGGGCGTCAGTGAGCGAATGCTGGCTCAGAATCTGCGTTACCTGGAAGAAGATGGCTTCGTGCAGCGAATTGCTTACGATGTGGTGCCTCCGCACGTGGAATATCGCCTGACCCCGCTTGGACGTGAAGTCGGTGAGCAGGTTGTGGGCCTGGCAGACTGGCTGGAACTAAACCTGGGCCGGATTCTGGCGCAGCGCGAAAAATCTGCAGCAGAGTAAAGCTACCCCGTCTCAGCCGTCAGAATGTGACGGCATCGATATTTTTACCTGAAAATTTCTGAGCCCACTTTTGTTTACTGCCTCTCTGATGCCGCAGCCATGCGATAGCAATGGAAATAGATCCTTCAGGCTTTTCGTCCTGTTGCTGATTATTAAGTCGTTTTATCAATCTTCGGGTCGCAATATAGGAGAGTGTGTTGAGCGCTGTTAATAGTGAGGCGTTTTTTGACTCATTTATTTAACATCTTAATGTGTGTTTAACTTCGTGTTTCCTACTTTATTTTATCCATACTCACCTCAGGATTAGTAAGCATTAAACAAAAAAGAAAACAAACCGGCAGAGATGTGGGTTTAAGGGTTTAACCTCTTAAAATATAATGGTATTTAGATCTTTGCTTCTCACTTATAACCTTAAATAACTCCGATTTTTATAGCAAAAAAGTGCCTGAAAACAGGCCGTTGACGATACTTTACGTGCAGGCATTGCTTTCGCGCGTTCGACTTTTAAAGTGAGAAAATACGTAACATTAACGACACATACGCACCCTCTGATTAACCTTTCGGCCTTATTTTTAAATAAAAATTTCCCGCCAAAAACAATGACCAAAATCAATAAAGACTGTTATAGTTTTCATTAACCCCACTGTTTCTTTTTCCTCGTCGCAAATAGCTCTAAATTTGCGGCGGGAATTTCAATAAGCGCAGAGAAGTCAGCGCATCAGGCTTAAGTTGTTAATTATAAGTAAATACATGGTGTTCTATGTGGCAAAGAGGTAAGCAATGTTCGGATTAGATGCCTTTCATCTGGCCAGGATTCAGTTCGCATTTACTGTATCCTTCCATATTATCTTTCCCGCCATCACCATCGGTCTCGCCAGCTTCCTGGCAGTACTTGAAGGTATGTGGCTTAAAACACGCGATCAAACCTATCGCGATCTCTACCACTTCTGGTCGAAAATCTTTGCCGTTAACTTCGGTATGGGTGTGGTATCAGGGCTGGTCATGGCTTACCAGTTCGGGACGAACTGGAGCGGCTTCTCTGCGTTTGCCGGGAGTATCACCGGCCCGCTGCTGACTTATGAAGTGCTGACGGCGTTCTTCCTGGAAGCAGGCTTCCTGGGCGTGATGCTGTTTGGCTGGAATCGCGTGGGGCCGGGTCTGCACTTCTTCGCCACCTGCATGGTTGCTCTGGGAACACTGATTTCGACCTTCTGGATTCTTGCCTCCAACAGCTGGATGCAGACGCCTCAGGGCTTCATCATCGAGAATGGCATTGTGGTGCCGCAGGACTGGTTGAAAATCGTCTTCAATCCCTCTTTCCCTTATCGCCTTTTCCATATGTCAGTGGCGGCGTTCCTGGCGAGTGCCTTTTTTGTGGGATCGTCAGCGGCCTGGCATTTGCTGAAAGGGAATAACAATCCTGCTATCCGTAAGATGTTCTCCATGGCGTTGTGGATGGCGCTGATCGTTGCGCCGATTCAGGCGATGATTGGGGATGCACACGGTCTGAACACCCTTGAGCATCAGCCAGCCAAAATCGCGGCGATTGAAGGACACTGGGAAAACCCACCGGGTGAGGCCACGCCGCTGATCCTGTTTGGTATTCCCGATATGGAACAGGAGCGTACCAAATATGCGCTGGAAGTGCCTTACCTTGGCAGCCTGATTCTGACGCACAGTCTGGATAAACAGGTTCCGGCGCTGAAGTCGTTCCCGAAAGAGGACCGCCCTAATTCTACGGTGATCTTCTGGTCATTCCGCGTGATGGTGGCGCTGGGGCTGCTGATGATTACGCTGGGCGTGGTCAGCCTGTGGCTGCGTTTCAAAGGCCGTCTTTACGAGTCGCGTCCTTTCCTGTGGTTTGCTCTGTTAATGGGGCCATCGGGTCTGATTGCGATTCTGGCGGGCTGGTTTACCACTGAAATCGGTCGTCAGCCGTGGGTGGTGTATGGCGTGCAGCGCACCATTGATGCGGTCTCGGCACATGGCGATATGCATATGAGCATCAGCCTGCTGGCCTTTATTCTGGTCTACAGCTCGGTGTTCGGTGTGGGATACCACTACATGATGCGCCTGATTAAGCAGGGACCGGTTGTCGGCGAAGGTCATATCACCGAAGAAGGTGGACCGGGTCAGAAGAAAACGCCAGCGCGTCCGCTTTCCGCTGCCACCTTTAAGGATGGAGACCACTAAGATGATCGATTATTCCGTTATCTGGTTTGTGATTATCGTCTTCGCAACCCTGATGTATATCGTGATGGATGGTTTTGACCTGGGTATTGGTCTGCTGTTCCCGTTCAATAAAGATGCCGGCGAGCGCGACATGATGGTTAACACCGTCGCACCCGTCTGGGATGGTAATGAAACCTGGCTGGTTCTGGGAGGCGCAGGCCTGTTCGGGGCATTCCCGCTGGCTTACGCGGTGATTACCGATGCGCTGTCGATTCCGCTGACCGCCATGCTGATTGGCCTGATTTTTCGGGGTGTCGCCTTTGAATTCCGCTTCAAGGCGGTTGAAGGTCATCGGGCATTCTGGGACAAATCCTTTATTGCCGGGTCTGTTTTAGCGACCTTCAGTCAGGGCGTCGCAGTCGGCGCGTTTCTGGATGGCATTCCGGTTGAGGGACGCCGTTTCGCCGGTTCCGCACTGGACTGGCTGGCACCGTTCCCGCTGTTCTGCGGCGTGGGTCTGGTGGTGGCCTATGCGCTGCTGGGCTGCACCTGGCTTATTATGAAGACCGAGAATGAGCTGCACCGTAAGATGTCCGCGCTGGCGACGCCACTGGTCATCGCGCTGTTAGTGATTATTGGTATTGTCAGCCTGTGGACGCCGTTTACGCATCAGGACATCGCACATCGCTGGTTCAGCAAGCCAAACCTGTTCCTGTTCCTGCCGGTTCCGGTGCTGGTGCTGCTCTGTTCATGGGGCATTGTGCGCGCCATTAAGCGTGAGGCGCACTATTCACCGTTCCTGCTGACGCTGGCGCTGGTCTTCCTGGGCTTCTCCGGTCTGGGCATCAGTGTGTGGCCCAACATTATTCCGCCATCCGTAACCATCTGGGATGCCGCATCGCCACCGCAGAGCCAGGCCTTTATGCTGGTGGGTAGCCTGCTGATTATCCCGATGATTCTGGGTTACACCTTCTGGAGCTACTACGTGTTCCGTGGAAAAATCAAAGCAGATGAAGGATATCATTGATATGAAAAGCCTCAGCAGCATGAAAGACCACAATCACAGTGAAGAGACGAAAGCGCCGTGGTGGAAACGGGTAATGTGGCTGGTGTTTATCTATGCCGCCAGCGTACTGGCGCTGGGCGTGGTCGCCTCGCTGTTCCGCATGATGATGACGGCAGCGGGTATGCGTAGTCATTAATTGTCGCAGACTCCGCCTCACCGTTATCAGGCGCAGTTTTTATCAGGAATCAAAAGGCTGACGGCAGTCAGCCTTTTTTAGTTAGTAACCTAAGCAATTAATGCGGAATTGCCCCGAACGGACGTGCACGGCTTACCCTTTCCTTACACTGATTCGCCATATTTGTTATCCTTTTTTCATTAAAACCTCAGTCTTAACCCGCGTCGTAAATCGCCATCATGCTCAGTCAGGCCATTAAAAAAAAGCACATCAACGATCTGGTCGAGTGGATTGAAGCCCATCTCACCGACGATATCAATATCGATCAAATTACGCTGAAATCAGGTTATTCGAAATGGCACATGCAGCGCATGTTCAAGGAGATGACCGGACAGACGCTGGCGGCGTATACCCGCAAACGGCGTCTGACGATGGCGGCTATGGCGCTACGTCTGACACGCATGACGCTGATCGATATCGCCGTGCGTTTTGGTTTTGATAACCAGCAAAACTTTACCCGGGTATTCAAAGGCCACTTTGCGCTGACGCCGGGCGCGTTTCGGCGTATTCCCCATTTGCCGGTGAAAAATTTCCATGGCCGCATTCTGGTGCGGTCGCTGGCAGAGCGCGCCACGCTGGTGGAACGCGAAGAAGAGCTGCATCTGCGAGGAGAGACGCAGGAGTGGGAGTGTAAGTTCGGTGATTATTTTGCCGATCGCGATCACCAGGTGGCTGATCAGGCGCGGCAACTGGTCGCGCTTGCTGGCAGCCATGTTGCGCAGGGCTGGTTAGGCTTTCAGTATGGCCCCGGCCAGAGTTCGGCTGACCAGCAGAATATCAGCCTGTTTCAGGCGCTGGAGCCGCAATATGCCGATCTGCTGAGTGACCACACCAGCAGTTGGAGTGAAGCGGCGGGCCTCTATGCGTCGATTCGCTGGAGCGGCAGACCGGAACAACTGACGCGTTTTATTGAGGATATTTATTATCAACATCTGCCAGCACTGGGTGTAGCGCGGCGTCCTGGCAAAGACCTGCTGCGTCTCGACTTTGCACATTGCAAGCCTGACTGGCTGAGCGGCGTATTTTCAATTCCGGTGATGCAGGCGTAGCCAGCAGGGCAGGGCGAGTGATTCCCGGCCCCGTTAATGCATATTTTGTGCGGTAAACTGTGACAAACCGCACGATTCTATAAACTAACTCGCCGTTCTGGCGTAAAATCCTCTTCCGAAACCCTGTCATACCGGAATCATCGTGCATCCGTGATGGGGCTGGAACATTCATCTGCATTTCAGGCCTTTTCCGGCCAAAACGAAAAACGAAGATAATTATGCGACGCTTAATGATTTCACTGATTCTGGCATTGCCTGTTATGGCAATGGCGCAGCAGGCTGAGCCTTTCTCACCGCCTGCCGGACTGCATCCGCACTCTCAGGCCTCCCAGCATGAAATTCTGGGTGACGGTGAGCTGCCGGAACACACCAGCAGTAACGCTTCCCTCTCCGGATTTAACGACACGCTGTAAATGCTGATACGCTGCCAGACCCGGCGGCGCAACATGACCGGCTCGTCAGGAGTCGGTCAGATTTAACCTTCTCTGCCTGCCTTAAAAAACCCGCAAATACCTCTCTCTGAACGCTTGTCAGGGTCGCTTCACGCCTGCGATACGCACACCTGCATCTCTGTAAAATATATCTTAACAAGTCCGATCGCATTTTTCGTTCTTGTGCTTAAGATATATCATAGCTAATCTCCCGGCTTGAGATGAGAATGATTGTTATTCCATGAAATTTTCATGACAGTGCGCATGCCCCTGAATCACGGGCATAGCTTGAGGAGAGATATTTTGACTGCATCAGCTAATCAGCGTTTACCCCAGCGCGTCCGTAATGAACTGCGTTTCCGTCATATTCAGGTCGCCAGTAAAACTAACATTGCCGGTAAATTCTGGCGCATACGGTTCAGCGGCAGCGATCTGGCGGGCTTTACATCGCCAGGCTTTGATGACCACATCAAGGTATTTTTCCCTTCCGCTGAAGGTGAAACACTGGCTCTGCCGCAGATGACCGACGCGGGCATTGTCTGGCCCGAAGGTTTGCGTCCGCAGGCGCGCGACTACACGCCGCTTGAATTCGATGGTGCCTCTTCTCTGACCCTGGATTTCTATATTCACCAGCAGGGCGTGGCGAGTGACTGGGCAACGCAGGCACAGGTGGGCGATAAATTAATTATCGGTGGGCCACGCGGTTCGCTGGTGGTGCCGACCGATTATGCATTTCAGCTTTACGTCTGTGATGAAACCGGGCTGCCAGCGTTTGCGCGTCGTCAGCGTGACGCAAGTGCCCAGTCTTTGCATCTCTATGCCTTTACCGATGACGCGACGGGCCACGGCTATTTATCGGATACGACTGGCGTAACGACAAACTGGTTGGGCAGCGGTCAGATGCAGAAAGCACAGCTCAGCCAGCTGATTGCCCGGCTGGATCAGCTCACACTTCCGGCGGAAGATTACTTTATCTGGCTGACTGGCGAAGGTGAGTTTGTGAAAGCGCTGGCTGACTACTTCACGGTGCAGCGCGGCCTCAGCAGTGATTTTGTGCGGGCGGTGGCCTACTGGCACCAGAAGTAAGCGGCTCTGCCAATTGAGTTTTGCCAGACGGCGGACTACCATCAATCCGACTTTTTCCCGCAGGGCAGGCCATGAAACAGCATCCGAATTCCACCTCATCTGACGATCAGAGTACGCGCGCAGGCGGCTGCGGCGGACGACGCAAACGACGCGAAAAGATGCTGGAAGCAAGTGAGATCCGCCTGCTGATGCTCCATTTCCTGGCGCAGAATGCGGCGCACGGCTATGAACTGATCAAGTCGGTTGAGGTGCTGTCGAAGGGAGAGTATTCGCCTAGTCCGGGGATCATTTACCCCAATCTGACGCTGCTTGAAGAGATGGAGGCGATTGAGGTGGTGGATGCGCAGACAGCGCGCAAAGCCTATCGTCTGACCGCAACGGGAGAGGCGCAACTGGCAGAGAACCTGGAAACGGTCTCCAGCCTGATCACGCGGCTCTCTACGCTGGCGATTCTGGTCAATAACCGCAGCATTCCTGCTGTAGAGCAGGCGATTTATGGGCTGAAGGTCGCGCTGAACCAGCGGCTGGCGCAGGAAGATATCTCAGAAACCGCGCTGCAGACGCTGATTAAGGCGCTGCACGACGCGGCTGAAAAAATCACTCACAGTTAATCAGCTGATTTCGGCTTTGTTTTTGTCGATGTGGCCCAGGGTACGATCCGGGAAACAGATGTCGCGTACGCGCTGTTTTAGCGTGGTCGCATCCGGGAAGCCACCATCACGCTTGCGTTCCCACAGCAGGTGCTCATCCAGCGTAATTTCAAAGATACCACCGGTACCTGGTTTCAGGGTTACTTCCGCCAGATCCTCAGCGAAAGTATGCAGAAGTTCCTGTGCCATCCACGCTGACCGCATCAGCCAGTTGCATTGCATACAGTAGTGAATAACAACCACAGGTTTTTGTGCCATAACTCTATTCCTTTACGTGTTGATAAATGCCAATGCATTCGGGTGAACAATTTGTGCGCTGTGGTTTATATCCAAATGTAAATAAGATTGATAATGATTATCAGTTGCATTAAATTTAAGTCGATAATTACTACACCAGCATGATGTTCTGACTTTTCACGGCTTTTATGCGGAGCCGTTTTACTGTTGCCAGCAAACAAGTGAGCGAATACTAACAATTAATCAGGTAATTCGCGCCTATGTCACCACGTTTTCGGAGATTGACGCAACCGCGTCTGACTCAACTGGCGTTGCTCGCCACCTTCATCAATACCACCTGCACTTATGCTGCGGGCAGTGAATCTGCCACGCTAGCCCTTTCTGACCGCTCTGACAGCAATACCGAACAGGTAATGACGGTGACGGCGCCGGAAATTAAGAAAACGGCAGGCAGTAAAACCTCGCTCTCTGCCAGCGATCTGCAACAGCGTGGTGCCACTGACTTTGGATCGATTATGCGCTATGAACCGCTGATCAGTGCCACCGGTACTAGTGGCGGTTCATCAGCCGGTAAGAGCGGTTTTGATCGGGCTGGTTATACCGGCTACAACATTCGAGGCCTCGAGAGCAACCGCGTCGGTCTGGATGTGGACGGCATTCCGTTGCCGCAGGCCACTGGCCGCAGCTATGTAGGACGCGCTGGTCTCGACAGCTTTGGCATTGGCCGCGATTACATCGATCCTTATATGTTTGGGCGTATTGAGATTGAGAAGGGCGCCACAGCAGTGGATCAGTCGAACACCTCAATTGGCGGCAACGTCTCGTTCCGTAACAAATCCCCGGACGACTATCTGTACTCCGGCAAGCCGACCTTTTTCGGCTATCAAAGTGACTACGACTCCGCCAGCCGCAGCTGGCACAACGGCATGACTGCAGCAGCAGGCGATGACACGCTGAGTGGCATTTTTGTTTACAGCCGTCGTGACGGACAGCAGACCCGTAACAACAGCGATACGCTCGATGCTTATCCGGCCAACTGGCACTCCGATGCCTTTATGACTTCCGGCATCTGGCAGCCCAATGATGCTCACAAGCTCAGCGCAACGGTCGATTACTATCACAAAACTCACCACAGCCATTACGACAGCTGGAGCACTTCCGGCAATACCGTCTGGGGAACGGCACAGCAGCAGAGTGATACCCGCCGCTGGGGCATCAGCCTGGCGGATGAGTACACCCCTTACAATGACCTGATCGACAGCCTGACGACCCGCGTTTACTGGCAGCAGACCCAGGCGCATGACAACACCCTAATGCCGTCGAGTGCCACCGCCAGGCAAACCGTCTATTCCGATTACAACAGCGACAGCTACGGTTTTGACACCCGAGCGCTTAAAAGCGTCGGGCGACATGAACTGAGTGCCGGGCTGAATGCGCGTCTGGTGGATACTGAGCGACCTTTCCGTCAGTCACCGCCAGCCAGTGCTTTTACTGCGATTATGCAGCCGCAGGCTAACAGCCGCAGCTACAGCGTGGGCGGTTATCTGCAGGATACTATCAGCTTCGATGCTGACGGACATCGGGCGGCTATCGTGCCGGGCGCGCGCGTGGCCTATCAGAACACCCGACCACGTGATGTGGCGACGCTGACCACGAACAGTAGCGTGCTTGACGCCAGCGAAGTTTCAGCGCTCTACGGATCGCCAAACAGCGACACCCAGATATTGCCGTCGATCGCCTTCCAGTTCGATCTGACACCGAAGCTGATGACTTATCTGCAATATACCCGTGGCGCGCAGTTCCCCAACGATACCCAGCTCTATGGCTCATGGAACCTTGGCTCCAGCTATGCCGGCACCGCACAGTATGCGCTGATTGGTAATGCAGACCTGAAAACCGAAACCAGCAACAACTACGAGTGGGGTGTAAAAGGAGAGGTGGCAAAAGGCGTCACGCTTAACGCTGCCGCTTTTTATAACGACTATAAAAACTTTATTGCCTTTACACGTTACAGCCGGGCGGCTAATCCGGGTCAGTTCGTTAATGTGCCCGCCAACATTTACACCACCTATCAGGCGGAGAACCGCGATAAAGCCTACATCTACGGGGCTGAAATCAGCAGTAAAGTGAACTTCGGTAGCTGGTTCAATGAGGTCGAGGGTCTGAGCGCCAATCTGGCGTTGGGTTACACGCAGGGCGCGGCAAAGTCACGCTACCTTGGTGACCGCTACATCGATCTGGAGAGTGTTGCTCCGATGAAAGCGATTGTCGGACTCGCCTGGGATGATGAGGCGCGTGGCTACGGGGCCGCCGTTACCGCTACCTTTGTCAAAGGTAAGCAAGCCAGCGCGACTAACCGCGAAAGCTTCGCTAACAACGGCAGCAGCCTGGCCGACTCCAGCACCGATTACATGCGGGTACCAGGTTATGGCATGGTGGATATGACCGCTTACTGGCGCGTCGCACATAACGTCAGGCTGAGTGGCGGGCTTTACAACATAACCGATCGCAAATACTGGGATTACCTCAGCAGTCGTGAACTGACCAGCGCCACTCAGCAGGAGCGCAACGATCAGGCACTGGCCGTGATGCCGGGCCGTACTTTCCAGTTAGGTGTTAACGTCGATTTTTGATAGCCGTCGCCCTGCGCTGATGCAGGGCATTACTAAGAGAGCCTGAGTCATGAACCCGATTTATCAGCACTATCTTGCCCTTAAAGGTGAACAACCGAAGAAATATGCCCGCGACCTGGCTGCGCTGAACGGCATCAGCGAAGCGGAATTGTGTGAAGCGCGCATCGGCGTTGATGCCGTGGCGCTGAAACGCGATTTTCCGGCGTTGCTGAAGGCACTTGGCGCAGTCGGCGAAACCAAAAACATTACGCGTAACGCTTATGCGGTACATGAACATCTGGGTGAATACCACAATGTGCAGATTGGCGCACATGGTGGCCTGGTGCTTAATCCCCGTGCACTCGATCTGCGCCTGTTCGTCGGTCAGTGGTGCAGCGCCTTTGCTCTGCAGGAGCCAACCGGGCAGGGCGTTCGTCACAGTATTCAGATCTTTGATCGTCATGGCGATGCGGTGCTGAAAGTTTACGTCACGGAGCAGACCAACATGGCAGCGTGGCAGACGCTGATTGCCGACTTTACCGACGCCGCGGCGACGCCGCTTGTGGTCGAGCCGGCTGCTGCAGCTCCCCTGACTGAGGCGGTTGATGCCACCGCCATCGACCGTGAATGGCGCGCCATGACCGATGTTCATCAATTTTTCGCGTTGCTTAAGCGCCATCAGGTGTCACGACCGCAGGCATTTCGCGCGGTGGGTGACGATCTCGCCAGGCAGACCGGTAACGATGCGCTTGAGCGCCTGCTACAGATGGCACAGCAGGCGGGCAATGAAATTATGATTTTTGTCGGCAACCGTGGCTGTACTCAGATTTTCACCGGCAGGGTAGAGAAGCTGCAGCCAGTGGAAAACTGGCTCAACATCTTCAATCCGCAGTTCACACTGCATCTGATGGCTGATCAGATCAGCGAAAGCTGGGTAACACGCAAGCCAACGGGCGATGGCTTTGTTACCAGCCTGGAACTGTTCGCCGCCGACGGCACACAGATCGCCCAGCTCTACGGTCAGCGCACGGAGGGTACGCCAGAGCAGTCAAGCTGGCGCGAGCAGATTGGCGCACTCCACACGCCGGGAGCGGCGGCATGAAAAGAGTGATGTTGTTATGGCTGCTCATGACGCTGCCATCACTGGCGGCGGACCGGGTGGTGTCGATTGGCGGAGACGTCACCCAGATTATCTATGCGCTGGATGCCCAGTCACAGCTAGTGGCGCGCGACAGCACCAGTCTGCGCCCGGCGCAGGCCACCCGACTGCCGGACGTGGGTTATATGCGCCAGCTCAACGCCGAAGGCATTCTGGCACTGAAACCAACGCTGGTGATCGCCAGCGAGCAGGCGCAGCCGTCGCTGGTACTGCAACAGATTGCCCGCGCGGGCGTCAGGGTGGTCACGGTCAGCGGCGACAGCAGCCTGCAGGCGATCCCGCAGAAAATTATCACTGTGGGTCAGGCGCTGCAGCGTGAAAGCGAAGCTCAGGCTCTGGCACGGCAAATGACGCAGCAGATTCGCCAGTTGCCGCAGCAACCGCTGCCGGTAAAAGTGCTCTACATCATGGCGAACAGCGGCATGAAATCGATGGCGGCTGGAAATCAGACTGCGGCCGATGGCGCCATTCGCAGCGCCGGGCTGGAGAATGCTATGGGCTCGGTGCCGCACTATCAGGCACTGTCGCAGGAAGGGGTGATCGCCGCCGCGCCGGATCTGGTGGTAATCGGCGAGGATGGCTTGAAAACGCTGGGCGGCGAAGCGCAGCTGTGGCAGTTACCGGGTCTGACGCTGACACCTGCCGGGCAGCAGCACCGTCTGCTGGTGATCGACACCATGGCACTGCTGGGGTTTGGCCTTGATACACCGCGGGCAATCGTGAAATTGCGTCAGGCGGCGGAATCGCTGAACTATGATTAAGGATAATGCGCTGCGTGGCCTGTTGCTGATGCTGATCTTCCTGCTGGCGGCGATGGTGCTGGCGGCAAATCTGGGGGCGATGTCGCTTTCAGTGCGGGCGCTATGGCAGGCACCGCTTAGCGATCTTATCTGGCAGATCTGGCTGGATATCCGCCTGCCGCGCGTGCTACTGGCGGTGGTGATGGGCATGGCGCTGGCAGTCTCTGGCGCGGTGATGCAGGGTGTTTTTCGTAACCCACTGGCCGATCCCGGTCTGCTGGGGATCAGCAGCGGGGCGGGACTGGCGGTGGCACTGGCAATCATTATTCCGTTGGCGTTGCCGGCACCACTGGCATTGTGGCTACCGATGATCGCTGCGTTTATCGGCAGTCTGCTGGTGACACTGCTGCTCTTCAGTTTCAGTCGGCTGGCGCGCGGCAATCTTTCGCGGTTGTTGCTGGTCGGTATTGCGATTAATGCGTTGTGCGGTGCGGCGGTAGGCGTGCTGTCATGGCTGAGCAACGATCAGCAGCTGCGCCAGCTGTCGCTGTGGGGCATGGGAAGCCTTAGCCAGACACAGTGGCCCGCACTGCTGATTTGCCTGCTGCTGATTCTGCCAGCCTTGCTGCTGCTACAGACTCGCGCCCGCCACCTTAACCTGCTGCAGGCGGGCGAAGAGGATGCGCACTACATGGGGATTGATGTGAAGCGTACTCAGCATCAGCTGCTGATCCTCAGCGCGCTGCTTGTCGGTACAGCGGTCTCGGTCAGCGGCGTGATCGGCTTCGTCGGACTGGTGGTGCCACACGTGATGCGTTTTTGCCTTGGCGGCGATCATCGCTGGCTGCTGCCCGGCTCAGCACTGGCGGGGGCTATTCTGCTGCTGCTGGCCGATACGCTGGCGCGCACTCTGGTGGTTCCGGCCGAGATGCCAGTCGGGCTACTGACCAGCCTGATTGGCGGTCCGTGGTTTCTCTGGCTGATTCTGCGTCAACAGCGAGGGCTGGAGTGATGGAAATTTTACAGGCCAGGGGATTGTGTCTCGCGCACGGCGACAAAACCGTTATCGATAATCTCGACGTCACGCTGTCAGGTGGAGAGCTGGTGGCGCTGATTGGTCCCAACGGCGCAGGTAAATCGACGCTACTGCGGATGCTGACGGGATTTCTGTCGCCCGATCGGGGCGAGTGCTGGCTGGGCGACCGACGGCTGACGACATGGCCGCGTGAGCAGCTGGCACGACGTCGGGCAGTGATGCGCCAGCAGAACAACCTGACCTTTGCACAGTCAGCGCAGTCGGTCGTGGCGATGGGCCGTGCGCCCTGGCCGGAAGCGCAGACGACGCAAATTGTGGCTGAGGTCATGCGGCTGACCGGTTGTGAAGGGCTGGCGCAGCGCGATTACCGCCAGCTCTCCGGCGGTGAACAACAACGGGTGCAGCTGGCGCGGGTGCTGGCACAGCTCTGGCTGGAGGGAAGACCACGCGGCTGGCTGTTTCTGGATGAGCCGACCTCGGCGCTGGATCTCTTCTGGCAGCAGCAAACCTTGCGTTTACTACGCCAGCTGACGCGCGCCGGAGATCTCACCGTCTGTACCGTGTTACATGACCTTAATCAGGCTTCATTGTGGGCCGATCGCATACTGCTGCTGCACGCAGGCCAACTGGTGGCACAAGGCTCGCCGCAGGCGGTAATGACGGAAGCGACGCTGACGCGCTGGTACCAGGCCGATCTTCAGGTAGTGGCACATGCCGAAAGTGGACAGCCGCATATCCAGCTGCGTATCTAGACCGTTTCGCTTTAAAAACATTGTGTTGCGCGCTTTGAATCGCTGATTTTGCGCTATACCTGGAGTTCCGGGCAGCCTTAAGGAGACCATAATGGCAAAATCATTAGATCAAACCGCTGAGCAACTGGGTAATATTTTACTCTCCTCCGGACTTCATCTGGCGACCGCCGAATCCTGTACCGCCGGACTGATCAGCATGACGCTGGCCGCTGTGGAAAACAGCGGTGACTTCTATACCAGCGGCTTCGTAACCTACAGTGAAAATGCCAAAACGCGTCTGCTGGGGGTACATCCAGACACGCTGAAACAGCACACGGCGGTGAGCGAGAAAACAGCGAGGGAGATGGTGCAGGGAGCCTGCGCCCGCTCTGGTGAACCGGTAGGACTTTCAATCACCGGCTATGCCGGACCGGACGGCGGCGAGGATGGCACACCGGCAGGCACTATCTGGTTTGGCTGGGTCTTGCCCGACGGAAGGGATGAGGCGGAGTGCCACCAGTTTAGCGGCGATCCAAAATCGGTGATGGAGCAGGGCACGCAGTTCGCGCTGGAAGGGCTGATCAAACGGCTGCAGCGAGCCGATCGATAAAGGCGCGATTCACGCGCCTTTAAAAGCGTTAGCGGCAGTCGACAATAAGGCGGCCCTGCACATTGCCCTCCAGCAATGCCTGCGCACCTTCTCTGGCTTCACTCAGCGGAATGACCCGGCTCAGCTTATTGAGCCGTTCACTATCCATCAGCTCGCCGAGTCGCTGCCACGCCTGCTCACGAAGTGGCTTCGGACACATCACGCTATCGACCCCGGCCAGCGTAACACCACGAAGAATAAAGGGTGCAACGCTGGCTGGCAGATCGAGTCCCTGCGCCATACCGCAGGCGGCAACCGCGCCGTCACGCTGCGTAGCGGCCAGCACATTGGCCAGAGTATGACTGCCGACGCTGTCTATCGCGGCGGCCCAGCGCTCTTTTGCCAGCGGTTTGCCAGGCTGGGAAAGCGCTTCACGGTCAATGACCGATGCCGCGCCCAGCGTCTCGATCAGATATGCAGGGTCGCTGGTGCGTCCGCTCGACGCAACTACTTCATAGCCCAGACGCGCCAGCAGGCTGACGCTGTAGCTGCCGACGCCGCCACTGGCCCCGGTCACCAGCACCGGTCCGCGTTCCGGTGTGATGCCCTGTTTTTCGAGCGCCATCACACAGAGCATCGCGGTCAGCCCCGCTGTACCGATGGCCATGGTTTGCAGCGGACTCAGCGCTGCGGGCACACGGACCAGCCAGTCGCCGCTGACGCTGGCTTTCTGCGCCAGGCCACCCCACTGTTTTTCGCCCACGCCCCAGCCCGTCAGCAGCGCCACATCATCCTCTTTCCAGTCGGGATGGCGGCTGGCGGTCACACGCCCCACAAAGTCGATACCTGGCACCATCGGGAACTGGCGCACTATCGGGCCTTTGTTGCAGATAGCCAGGGCATCTTTGTAGTTCAGGGATGAGTAGCTGACGTCGAGTGTGACATCGTGGTCGGGCAGTTGAGATTCGGGGAGATCTTTCAGCAGGGAACGGTAACCTTGTTCGTCATTTTCAATGACCAGTGCCTTGAACATGCAGCCTCCGGCAGAGTGGGAAAGAGGGATCAGTTTACGCCTGACAGCAGTAATGCGGTAGGGCAATGGCCGCCTCGCCAGGTGAAGCGGGTGGCTGGCGCAGAAAAGCGTGCTGACAGGAGTGTAGAGGCTGATGCATAAATTTGCATATAATTCAGATAATTAGTCGAATTGTGAATTTTTTATGATAAATAGGCTATAAAAATCATGTTGTTACATTTTTGCAGGGTGACTGAATAATTGTCCGGGTCGGGTTGTCCACGTATAAAAAAGATGACATTATGACCGCCACTTTTTGACCCTGCTTCTTCATCACAGAGGACGTCGCCATGTCCGGTTCACCGCGCACTCGCCCGGATTACCGTTCGCTTTCTCCGGCGCACATCGTGTTTTCCACATTGCCGAACGCTTCGTTATTTCTCATGCGGTGAGGCCAGCCAGGCCGCGGTTGTGGGGCTTTTCTCCATGGGCTGCGTAATGCCTTTCTGTTAATAATTCGCCGGGGCGCTGTCCCCATGATTGTGCCTCAGGCACTTCCTCCCTGACGTTAGGGATTCTGTTATGACTCCACTGAAAATTGCTGCCAGCGCCGCTGTCGCGCCCAGTCTGACCCTGAACACCTCGCGTGACGTAGTGACGCTGGATAACACCGACTTTACTGATGTGGCAGCGGTTGTCGTTTCGCTGGCAGATACCCGCAGCGGTGTACTGGCGCTGCTGCGGCATACCGGCTTTAATCTGCCGGTGTTTGTCGCAAATGCGTTTGAAGAAGAGGTGATGCACCTGCCCGGCGTCAGCGGTGAGCTGAATGGCGAGCCGCAGGAGTGGATAGCGCTGGAAGCGGCTGCGCAGGCGTATGAAGCTGAGCTATTGCCACCCTTTTTCGAGACGCTGACCCGCTATGTCGACATGCAGAACAGCACCTTTGCCTGTCCCGGCCATCAGGGCGGCGCGTTTTTTAAAAAGCATCCGGCGGGTAAACAGTTTTATGACTTTTACGGCGAGAATGTTTTCCGTTCTGATATGTGCAACGCCGACGTCAAACTGGGCGATCTGCTGATCCACGAAGGCTCAGCCAAAGA
Source organism: Pantoea sp. ANP04 (assembly GCF_041982285.1). Lineage (NCBI taxonomy): Bacteria > Pseudomonadati > Pseudomonadota > Gammaproteobacteria > Enterobacterales > Erwiniaceae > Pantoea > Pantoea sp. ANP04. Next base: position 23,040 of record NZ_JAUTYS010000017.1, read on the forward strand.
TGCGCAGAAGTATGCAGCAAAGGTATTTAACGCCGACAAAACTTACTTTGTGCTTAACGGCACCTCCAGCGCCAATAAAGTAGTGACCAATGCGCTGCTGACCCGCGGCGATCTGGTGCTGTTTGACCGCAACAATCATAAGTCTAATCATCATGGCGCATTGATTCAGGCGGGCGCGACCCCGGTTTATCTTGAAGCGGCACGTAACCCCTTCGGTTTTATCGGCGGCATTGACGCGCACTGTTTCGATGAGGCTTATCTGCGCGGGCAGATCGCGGCAGTGGATCCGCAGCGGGCGGAAGAGGCGCGGCCTTTCCGTCTGGCGATCATCCAGCTGGGCACCTACGACGGTACGGTTTACAACGCACGTCAGGTCGTAGATCGTATTGGTCATCTGTGTGATTACATCCTGTTTGATTCCGCGTGGCTCGGCTATGAGCAGTTCATTCCCCTGATGGAGGGCTGTTCGCCGCTGACGCTAGAGCTGAATGAGAACGATCCCGGCATCTTTGTCACGCAGTCCGTGCATAAGCAGCTGGCAGGTTTTTCACAAACCTCGCAGATCCACAAAAAAGATAATCACATTCGCGGACAGCGGCGTTTCTGTCCGCACAAGCGACTGAATAACGCTTTTATGCTGCATGCATCAACCAGCCCGTTCTATCCGCTGTTTGCCGCGCTGGATATCAACGCCAGAATTCATCAGGGCGAAGCGGGGCGTCGCATGTGGGATGAGTGCGTCATGGTGGGCATTGATGCACGTAAAGCGATCCTGGACCGCTGTGAAATGATCCTGCCGTTTGTGCCGGAGACGGTAGAGGGTCAGCGCTGGCAGGATGCGCCCACTGAAACGATCGCCCGCGATCTGCGCTATTTCAGCTTTGAACCCCAGTCGAAGTGGCACGGCTTTGCGGGTTACGCCCGCGATCAATATCGGGTCGATCCCTGCAAGCTATTGCTAACCACGCCGGGCATCGATGCTGCCAGCGGCGAATACAGTGATTTTGGGATCCCCGCGACCATACTGGCGAACTACCTGCGTGAGAACGGCATTGTGCCGGAGAAGTGCGATCTCAACTCGATCCTGTTCCTGCTGACCCCGGCTGAGAGTCCGGAGAAGATGGCGAATCTGGTGGCGATGCTGGCGCAGTTTGAGCAGCATGTAAAAGAGGATGCGCCGCTGGCCGAAGTGCTGCCGACGATTTATCGCAAGAATGCGCAACGCTATGCCGGCTATACTCTGCGTCGCCTCTGTCAGGAGATGCACGATCTCTACGTCAGTCACAACGTTAAGGATCTGCAGCGTCTGATGTTCCGCGCTGCGGAGTTCCCGCCAGTGAGGGTCAATCCGCAGGATGCGCATCAGGCTTATATTCGCGGCGAAGTGGAGCTGGTCCCCATTGCCGATGCAGCCGGGCGTGTCGCTGCTGAAGGCGCGCTGCCTTATCCTCCTGGCGTGCTGTGCGTTGTGCCAGGTGAAGTGTGGGGTGGCGCGGTGCAGCGTTATTTCCTGGCGCTGGAAGAGGGGCTTAACCTGCTGCCGGGCTTCTCGCCGGAGCTGCAGGGTGTTTATACCGAAGAGGATGACCAGGGACAGAAGTATCTGGTGGCGAATATGATAGTGGAGCGCTGATCTGAGCGGGGGCAGAGGCGGGTAGCGGCCCGCCGGGCCTTTTTGTTCGCTGCGCGAACGGGCGCTGAGAATTTTTCGTTCGCCTGCCAGCATACTGACGCTGAGCGGGTTCCGTCCGCCAGGCGTGGGGGAGTTTCAGTTCGCCTGAGCAGGCGGACGTGTAAAGGGGCGTACGCCCGCCCCTTAACAATCCCGGCGTCCGGCTGCCTGCGCGCCCCGCTTTGCGGGGTGCCTTCGTCACGCCCTGCGGCCCGAGGACCGTCCGGACTCGCCATCCCTGGCTCGTTCCGTCCTTTCGCCGACGTCCTGTCGGCTCATCCTGGCCTCCGGTTGTTCCTCAGCGCTTCGGACGCCTCTGGTAAAACCCCTGCCTGCGATTTCTTTTTGCTTTCTGTGGTGCGGCGCTGTCTGATGGACCGAAAGCAAAGCTAATTTTGAAAACTTTCAGCGACAATGAATCAACATTTAAAGAAGAGATAAAAGCGGGGAAAGGGAGGCCGTCAGAACCGCTGAGCGGATGAGGGATTTCAGGACGAGCGACAGGGATGTCGCGAAGAGGCGGGTTCGCGCCAGGGATGGCGCGTCCCGACGGTCCGTGAGAAAACCTGAAGAAGCGAAGGGATCGCGAAGCGGCGGTGAAGCAGGCCGGAGCCCGGGGTCAAGGGGGCGCGGCGACTGGCGCCCCCTTGTTGGTCGCCTGCAGAGGCGTGACTGAAACTGCCCAGCATGCCAGGCGAACGAAACCTTCTCAGCGCCTGTTCGCGCAGCGAACCATCGGCCAGGCGGTCGGAACCCGCTCAGTGCCAGCTCGCTGCCAGGCGAACGAAACCTTCTCAGCGCCCGTTCGCGCAGCGAACAAACACCAGCTTCAGCTCCGTACTCAAGCCCCGTTCGCGCAGCGAACAACAACCCCGCTTCAGCGGGCCGATCAGAATCCCCGATAACTCTTCTGCGCAGTACTCACCTTATACAGATAACGACGCGACTCCGCCGATGGGTGCTGGTTCGCCAGGGTCGAGTAAACCTTGCTGGATGACATACCGTTGATCATCGAAAACGCCCGATCTTTATCGCTGGAGAAGACGCGCAACACGCTGCCTGCACCACCGTTATAGGCGGTGATCACCGCATAGCGGCGTGATACCGGATCCTGAATGCCGCCCAGATAGCTGCGCTGCAACAGCGACAGATAAGCCGTACCGGCATCAATATTGTTCTCTGGATCCAGCAGATAACTGCGACTCGGCTTGCCCCATTTACCCTTCATGCGGAAGACGTCAACACCGGCGGTGTGCTGCACCACCTGCATCAGACCCAGCGCATCAGAGTGGCTTACGGCGTAGGGGTTAAAGCTCGACTCGGTCTGCATAATCGCCAGGATCAATGAGGCATCGACACCATACTGTTCGGAAGCTTTACGCACCATCGGCAGGTATTTGTGCGCACGTTTGTCCAGGTGGTTCGGCACCATCGGAATCGAAATGCTGTAAATCACATGCAGACCCGAAGTGCGACGCATCAACTTATTCTGGATCAGATAGTCAGCAAAAGCTTCCGCGCGGCCCTGCCAGCGAATCGGCTGACCGGTGTTATCCAGCACCTGACCATAGAGCAGCGGCTCTTTACTGATCTCGATGTCGTTGGCGTCAGAATAGAGATCGACATTACCCGGATCTTCACCAATCAAAAGCGTGGTCACGATCGCCTGACGCAGACTGGCCATCGGATCGGTGCCAGAAATCGTCTCGATGGTCAGCTTACCGCTTTCAAAGTTGATGTGGCTGCGGGTGTAATAGTTGTCGCTGTATTTGACGTAATCTTTTGGTCCGGCGATCAGGACCTCATTGATACCCCAGATATTCTCAATATTATGAGCAAACTGCCCCATCAGAATATCAAAGGCGTTGGTGTCTTTTACCCACTCCTCGTGGGTCTGCTGCTTCTTTGACCCGGAGCAGGAAACCAGAAGTGGTGCTATCACCAGCAGGGCGATTAATTTTTTATTCATTGGGAATGCAAGCCTGACCTGGATAACCGGCCTCAGTGATGAGGCCCGGAATGTTTACGCTTCTGGCGGTGTATAGCCTTCGATATGAACGTCTTTACCTTCGAACAGGAAATTGATCATCTCCTTCTCCAGCACTTTACGATCTTCGGGATTCATCATGTTGAGCTTTTTCTCGTTGATCAACATGGTCTGTTTCGCCATCCACTTCTGCCAGGCTTCTTTGGAGATGTCGTTGTAAATACGCTTACCCAGGTCGCCCGGATAGAGCTGAAAATCCTGACCTTCCGCGTCGCGCTGTAAAAAAGTACAAAAAATGGTGCGGCTCATTACTCTTCCTCATTAATCTCACAACTGTCCAAAGCCAGTTGTCGGGGATGGCGCAGCTCGTGTAACAGGCGCTCAACGGGTGCAGCTAATCCCACAGATGGTGGCAGCGCTAAGTTATACCAGAGACCGCCTGCTTCATCCATCGCCGCCCCGGCAGAAGGCCATGACAGCCACATTGGCACGATATCAAGATGGAAATGGCTGAAGGTGTGACGAAACGCGGTTAGCTGCTGCGGTTTTGCATGGATGCCACGCGCCGTCAGCCAGTCGGTGAGCGCCGTTTCGGTGGTGAACTGCGGGAAGCAGAACAGACCGCCCCACAGGCCCACAGGCGGACGCTGCTCCAGCCAGACATCATCGCCATCCTGCATCATCAGGAACCAGCCGCTGCGTTCCGGCAGCACCTGCTTAGGTTTCTTGCCGGGATAGCTCGCCCAGCTGCTGCTGGCGTACGCCTCACAGCCGCTGTTAAGCGGACAGATTTCACACTTCGGCTTCGAACGGGTACAGACGAGAGCACCCAGATCCATCATTGCCTGATTAAACTGGCTGACGCCCTCGGCAGGGGTGACCTCTTCACTGATCTGCCAGAGACGTTTTTCGACCTCTTTTTTACCCGGCCAGCCGCCAATGGCATAGCAGCGAGCCAGCACACGCTTGACGTTGCCATCCAGAATCGGGAAGTGCTGGCCCAGTGACAGCGACAGAATCGCGCCGGCCGTGGAGCGGCCAACGCCGGGCAGGGCAGAGACATCATCAAAATTACGTGGGAACTCGCCCTGATGCACTTCAACAATCTGCTTTGCGGCTTTATGCAGATTACGCGCACGGGCGTAGTAGCCGAGCCCGGTCCAGAGGTGCAGCACCTCATCGAGCGGTGCCGCAGCCAGATCGGTAACCGTGGGGAAGCGCGCCATAAAGCGTTCAAAATAGGGGATTACAGTGGCAACCTGGGTTTGCTGTAGCATCACTTCAGAGAGCCACACCTTATAAGGCGTTTTCTCCAGCTGCCACGGCAGGGTTTTGCGACCAAAGCGCTGATACCAGTCCAGCACCTGTTGCGCGAACTGCGGCGCTTGCATCATAAGAAGGAAATTTTCCGTGTTTACTCTACACTCAGGCAGGAATTCCAGCACATGCGCACCTGGGTGTAAACCGGAAGATTGCAAAGGCTTGCTTCTGCTTATGAACTTTGCATAATGCCCGTTTCCCGGAACAGGCTAACCAGCAGGCTTTTACATGATTAATGACGTCATCACCCCAGAATTTGATGAGAACGGGCGGCCATTGCGCCGGATCCGTAGCTTTGTGCGCCGCCAGGGTCGCTTAACAAAAGGCCAGCAGCAGGCGCTGGACACCCTGTGGCCGATCATGGGGGTGGAATATCAGCCGGAGCCTGTCGATCTGCCCGCATTGTTTGGCCGCGAAGCCCCGGTGACGCTGGAGATTGGCTTTGGCATGGGTGCCTCGCTGGTCACTATGGCGCAGAACACGCCGCATCAGAACTTCCTGGGTATTGAAGTGCATGCGCCAGGCGTAGGTGCCTGTCTGGCTTCCGCGAAAGAAGCCGATGTGCAGAACCTGCGGGTAATGTGTCATGACGGGGTGGAAGTGCTGGAGAAGATGATTCCGGATAACTCACTGCGTATGGTTCAGCTTTTCTTCCCCGATCCATGGCATAAAGCGCGCCACAATAAACGCCGTATCGTTCAGGTGCCTTTCGCCGAGCTGGTGATGCGTAAACTGAAGCTGGGCGGCGTTTTCCACATGGCGACCGACTGGGAAGCCTACGCGGAACATATGCTGGAAGTGATGAACAGCATTTCTGGCTACCGCAACCAGTCAGAACAACACAATTACGTGCCGCGTCCTGAGACGCGTCCACTGACCAAGTTTGAGCAGCGCGGGCAGCGTTTAGGCCACGGCGTATGGGATTTAATGTTTGAGAGGGTGAAATAATGGCCACACAACGCAGCCGCCGTTTACGTAAAAAACTGCACATCGATGAGTTTCAGGAACTGGGCTTCTCGGTTGCCTGGCGTTTCCCGGAAGGCACCAGCGAAAGCGAAATTGATGAGACGCTGAACCAGTTCATCAACGAAGCGATCGATCCTAACGGTCTGGCTTTCGATGGCAGCGGTTACATGGTGTGGGAAGGTCTGGTTTGCCTGCAGAAAACCGGCAAATGTACTGATGAACATCGTGCGCTGGTTCGCAAATGGCTGGAAGATCGCAAGCTGCAGGACGTGCAGATGACTGAACTCTTTGACGTCTGGTGGGACTAAGTCGTCACACCGTGTCGGGCTGAGGCCCGATCAAAGGGTTTCAGACCCGATCTTAGGGAGTAGATATGATGCGTAAAACGCTTCTTGCTGTGCTGCTGGTAGCAGCAACTCAGGCTCAGGCAGCCTATGAATGCAGCGTTAAGCCTCAGGACGATGTGGTCATCAGACCACAGAGTGTGCAGGTGGTCGGTGCCAACGGCAATATGGAAATCTCGCCGCAGGGCGACGTGCAGTTCAATGGACAGAAGGTCACGCTGGATAATGCTGAGCGCCAGAAAGCGATCGACTATCAGAACGCGCTGCGTCGCGATCTGCCGTGGATCGACAGCGGGGCGACGTCACGTCTGGAGAAAGGGCGGGCGGCACTGGATCGGGTCATCGTTGAGAAACTGGGCACCGACAGCAACGTGCGCAATCGCCTGACCACACTGAATGGCCAGCTGAAACAGCAGATGAATCGCATTATTGAACACCGTGAAGACGGGCTGACGTTCCACCATCAGGCGATTGATCAGGTGCGCGCCGAAGGTGAAAGGCTGGTGCAGTCGACGCTGGGCGGCGTGATGCAGGATAGCCTGAATGAGATGGGCAGTAAGCAGGGCAGCGGCGGAAGTAATCCGCTGCAGGCGATTATGGGGAATCTTGGCGGTTTGCAGCAGTCGATTCAGGCTGAGTGGAGCAAACAGGAGCAGGATTTCCAGAACTTCGGTCACGAGGTGTGTAATCGCGTTATTTCGCTGGAAGATCAGCGTAAACAGCTTACTGGCGCACTGAAAAAATAAAAATCGCCTCAGCCTGCCGGGCTGAGGCGATTTTTTTACCCTTCCTCGCCTATTCTTCCGCTAAAAACAGCTCCAGCAGCGAGTTCAGGAAGAGTTTTCCTTTCTCCGTAATCTGCCACTGCTCAGCGGTTTCTATCACGTAACCGGCGGCAATCGCGGCATCCATCTGTGGACGAATCACCTGCTCTGACAAGCCGGTGTAGCGGCTGAATTCGTCACGCGGCGCGGCCTCCAGCAGGCGAAAGCGGTTCATAAAATATTCAAACGGCTTGTCGCTATCGGCAACGTCGTACTGCTTTTCGCGATAGTTGCCCTGCATAAACCCACGCGGATGACGGGTTTTCACCGTGCGAACAATGCGGCCATCTGGCTGCGTCAGCTTGCCGTGCGCGCCACATCCAATTCCCAGATAGTCGCCGAAGCGCCAGTAGTTGAGGTTGTGTTCACAGCGATAACCCGGCTTCGCGTAGGCGGAGGTCTCATACTGCTGATAACCGGCCGCCTGCAGCAACTGATCGCCCTGTTCGAAAATATCCCACAGCGCATCATCATCCGGCAGCACCGGCGGGCGTGAGCCAAACAGGGTGTTGGGTTCGATAGTGAGCTGATACCAGGAGAGATGCGGCGGATTCAGCGCAATCGCCTGACGTAAATCATCAAGCGCCTCTTCCAGCGACTGATCGGGCAGGCCATGCATCAGGTCGAGGTTAAAGCTGCGCAGCGACAGAGACTCCGCCAGTTCAGCGGCGCGGACGGCCTCTTCCGGGCCATGAATGCGGCCAAGACGCTGCAGCTTTTGCGGGCTGAAACTTTGCACGCCAATCGAAATACGGTTAATACCGGCGCGCTGATAGGCACTGAACCGGTCCGCTTCCACGGTGCCCGGATTGGCTTCCATGGTCACTTCGGCATCAGGGGAGAGCGTCAGACGCGCCCGCACACCATCCATCAGCATCTGCATCGCGCTGCTGCTCAGCAGGCTGGGCGTGCCGCCACCGATGAAGATCGTGCGCACTTCACGGTCACCGATCAGCGGCAGGTCGATCTCCAGATCGCGCAGCAGGTGCTGTACGTATTCAACGTGCGGCACCTCATCTTTTAGCGCATGGGAGTTAAAATCACAGTAGGGACATTTCTGTACGCACCACGGAATGTGGATATAGAGACTTAACGGCGGCAGATTAGGCATTACGCATGGCTTCCAGCAACAGCGTCAATGCTTTACCCCGGTGAGAAGCTGCACCTTTTTCCGCTTTACTCAGCTCGGCCGCTGTTTTACCCAGCGCCGGGACAAAGAAAATCGGGTCGTAACCAAAGCCACCGGTGCCAGAGGCGGAGCGGGTAATCTCACCCTGCCAGCTGCCGTGGAACACCAGCGGGGTCGGGTCTTCCGCATGACGCAGATAGACCAGCACGCAGTGAAACTGCGCCTGGCGCTGACCGTCAGGCACATTTTCCAGCGCCTGCAGCAGCTTCTCCAGGTTCTGCTGATCGCTGGCCTCTTCACCGGCGTAGCGCGCAGAGTAGATGCCAGGCGCGCCGCCCAGCGCATCCACGGCCAGGCCGGAGTCATCGGCAATGGCCGGTAATCCGGTGATCTGTGCCGCGTGACGCGCCTTGAGAATCGCGTTCTCAATAAAGGTCAGGCCGGTCTCATCCGCCGATTCAACCCCAAGGTCAGTCTGCGCGACGATATCCAGACCAAAGGCGGAGAGTAACTCCGCCAGCTCACGCACTTTGCCGGGATTGCCGGTTGCGAGGACAACTTTTTGCATAACAGTTCCAGTTTGATTCATTTACAGCAGATACCAGAGACCCGGGAACAGGTCCATGCCGAGAAAGTTCAGGGCATACAGCACCAGGATGACGATCATCGCTGAGAAATCGATGCCGCCCATCGCAGGCAGAATACGGCGAATCGGTGCCATCATCGGCTCGGTTAACTGCACCAGCAGATAATCGACAGGACCCCGACCCTGGCTAATCCAGCTCATCAGAGAGCGTACGATGATGACCCAGAAGACCAGATAGCCGGCGGATTTGACCAGCGACAGCAGACCGACCAGCAGATTAGTCGGATCGACCGAGAACACACCCACCTGGATTAGCAATAAAATCGGGTATTTCAGCGTGGTCAGCACAAAGGCCAGCAGCAGTGAAGCAGTATCAATCGGCCCCAGAGCCGGCAGTATGCGGCGCAGTGGCTTAACAACCGGCTGTGTCACTTTAACGACAAACTGTGCCACTGGATTGTAAAAATCGCAGCGGGACCACTGCATCCAGATGCGTAACAGCAGCACCATGACGTAGAGATCGATCAGCGTTTTTACTAAAAACGTCAGTGTTAACATGAAGTTCCTCTATTATTGTTGTGAGTTGTGCGCATAATCTCGTGCGCCAAAAATGGCGGTGCCGATACGCACCATCGTACTGCCTGCGGCGATTGCCGCCTCCATGTCATCGCTCATTCCCAGTGAAAGCGTATCAATATCCGAATACTGCTGTTGCAACTGCCGGAAGGCTTCCGCCATCTGCTGACACACTGCCAGCTGACGCTGATAATCGCTCTCCGCAGCCGGAATCGCCATCAATCCCCGCAGCCGCAGTTGCGGCAGCGCAGCAATCTGCTCCGCCAGCCCGGAAACGGCCTCCAGCATGATGCCAGATTTGCTGTTCTCGTCACTGATATTTACCTGAATTAACACATTCAGCGGTGGCAGCGAGGCGGGCCGCTGATCGCTGAGCCGCTGCGCAATACGCTGGCGGTCAATGGTGTGACACCAGGCGAAATTTTCTGCCACCAGACGGCTTTTGTTGGACTGCAGCGGGCCGATGAAGTGCCACTCCAGCTCAGGATGTGCGGCCAGTGCCTGGACCTTTTCAACCCCTTCCTGAACGTAATTTTCACCAAAGCCAATCTGGCCTGCGGCAAAGGCTTCTTCGACCGCGCTCGCAGGTTTGGTTTTACTGACTGCAAGCAGGGTAATTTCTTCTGGTGCGCGGCCGCACTGCGCGGCAGCGGCGGCGATTCGCTGCCGCACTTGCTGTAGGTTCTGCTGGATTGAGGTCATAGTCAGGAGAAATTATGAATCTGGATGAAATGGTGGAGCTTAGTGTAAAGCATAATGCCGTCGATCTGCACCTTTGCAGCGGACATTTGCCCTACTGGCGACGGCAGGGACGGCTGGAGGCGATTCCACAGCAGGCGGTGCTCTCTGCTGACTGGATGGCGCAGTTTATGGCCCGCTGGCTCAGTGACCCGCAGTGTCAGGAACTGGCGAGCACAGGGCAGCTCGATTTCGCCCTGAGCCTGGCCTGCGGCCAGCGTCTGCGCGCAAACCTGTTTAAGCAGCGTAACGGCCTGTCACTGGCGCTGCGCATTATTGCCTCTGTGTGCCCGACGCTGGAGAGCCTGCAACTGCCTGCTATTGTGCCGACGTTACTGACGCAGCAGGATGGGCTGATTCTGGTGACCGGTGCCACGGGCAGCGGTAAATCTACCACGCTGGCGGCGCTGGTCGATGCGCTGAACGGACAGCAGGCGCGCCATATCATTACGCTGGAAGACCCGATTGAATTTATTCACCACAGCCAGCAGTCGCTGATTCAGCAGCGCGAAATCGGCCTGCACTGCAGTTCGTTCGCCCAGGGGATAAAGGCGGCACTGCGTGAAGATCCTGACGTCATTCTGCTGGGCGAACTGCGCGACAGCGACACAATCAGACAGGCGCTAACGGCGGCAGAGACCGGCCATCTGGTGCTGGCAACGCTGCACACACGTGGCGCAGCACAGGCGGTAGATCGGCTGGTGGATGTCTTCCCGGCGGAGGAGAAGCATCTGGTGCGCACTCAACTGGCAGGCAGCCTGAAAGCGGTGATTGCACAGAAACTGGTGCCGTCTGCTGCCGGGTCGCGCATTGGACTGTTTGAGCTACTGATTGCCACGCCTGGCATCACGAATCTGATCAGGGAAGGCAAGATGCACCAGATCCCGGCAATGCTACAGACCGGCGCACAGGCCGGTATGCAGACGTTTGAGCAGAGCAGGCTGGCGCGTCAGGCTGACGGGCTGATTAAGCCGGAAGGTCAGTAATGGTTTTCGAACCAGTCCTGCAAAATGATGGCAGCAGACTGTGAATCAACCGACCCTTTATTGAGCGCGCGATAACCACCACGTTCAAACAGGCCAGCACGCGCTTCTACCGTGCTGAGTCGTTCATCCTGAAGCTCTACACGAATGCCAAAGCGACCGTGCAGACGGTTAGCAAATTTACGCGCGCGGTCAGTTAACGGCTGCTCAGTGCCATCCATATTGAGCGGTAAGCCGACGACCACGAAATCGGGCTGCCACTCTTTCAGCAGCTTTTCGATCACCAGCCAGTCCGGAATGCCATCCTGCGCTTTCAGGGCGGTCAGCGGTCGGGCGCTGCCAGTGAGTTGCTGCCCTACGGCGACACCAATACTTTTGGTGCCGAAATCGAAACCTAACAGAGTTTGAGTTGACATCAGGCGTGTCCGGCGTCGCTGGCCATGTTGTGAATATCGACGCCAATACTGCGCGCCGCTTCGCGCCAGCGCTCTGAAATCGGCGTCTGGAACAGGATGTTGCTGTTAGCTGGCGTCGTCAGCCAGGCATTTTCCATCAGCTCATTCTCCAGCTGATCTTTTTCCCAGGCACAGTAACCCAGCGCGACCAGCACATTGGTGGGCTGAGACGCCGTGCCGATGGACTCCAGCACGTCACGGGACGTGGTGATGATCGTGTTATCGGACACACGAATGCTGGAGGTAAACGTGCGTTGGGCTGAGTGCAGGATAAAGCCACGATCTTCTGCCAGCGGCCCGCCGGTAAACACCGGTTTATCCAGCTTGATCGACGGATCGCGATCTTCAGCAGAGATTTTCAGCTTCTTCAGAATGCCTTCAACCGTCAGGTTTTCCATGGGTTTATTAATGATCAGTCCCATTGCACCCTCTTCGTTATGTTCACAGACATAGACTACGGAACGTTTGAAGAAAGGATCCTGCAATGAAGGCATGGCAATCAAAAAGTGATGTTGTAAATTCATTGTCACACGATGTACCAAAAAAATAACCGGCACGCGACGACCGCACCGGTATTGGGTTGATCACGGAGCCTCGCCCCGGCGTTTTGCTCAGCCCAGGCGTTTCTCAATGGCATCCATCAACATGCCGGTGATGGAGATCGGGAACGCAGCCTCAATTTCACGTATGCAGGTTGGGCTGGTCACGTTAACTTCTGTCAGTTTATCACCGATGATGTCCAGACCGACAAAAATCAGTCCTTTTGCTTTCAGCGTCGGGCCAACACGACGTGCAATTTCCCAGTCGCTTTCGCTTAACGCACGTGCTTCACCACGCCCACCAGCCGCGAGGTTGCCACGCGTTTCACCGCCCTGCGGAATACGTGCCAGGCAGTAAGGCACCGGCTCGCCATCCACCACCAGCACGCGTTTGTCACCCTCTTTGATTGCCGCAATGTAGTTCTGCGCCATGCAGAAACGACTCTCATGCTCGGTCAGGGTTTCGGTAATCACGCCAAAGTTAGGATCGTCTTTCTTCACGCGGAAAATAGACGCACCGCCCATACCATCCAGCGGCTTCATGATGATATCACCATGCTCCTGCCAGAAATCACGCAGCTGCGCTTTGCTGCGGGTGACCAGGGTGTCCGGCGTAAACTCGGCGAACCAGGCGGTGTAGAGCTTTTCGTTACAGTCGCGCAGGCTCTGCGGCTTATTCACGATCAGCGTACCCAGCTCTTCAGCACGCTCCAGAATGTAGGTCGCATAGATGAACTCGGTATCGAATGGCGGATCTTTACGCATCAGCACCACGTTCAGATCAGCCAGCGGGATCACCTGCTCGCTGCCGAACTGGAACCAGTTCTCAGGGTTCTGCTCAACGGTCAGCAGGCGGGTGCGGGCAGACGCCACGCCACCACGCATGGAGAGATCGTGCATCTCCATGTAGTGAATTTCGTAACCACGGCGCTGTGCTTCCAGCAGCATGGCGAAGCTGGAGTCTTTTTTAATATTGATGGACGAAATAGGGTCCATCACGATGCCAAGTTTAATCATTATTATCTCCTCGGTGAGGCGGCATTGACCGCCTCGTCTGGTTCGGTCTGCAGTGGGCCGATGAGTCAGGACCGCTGAAAGTATCGCTTAACCCAGGTCGCCAAACCTCACCTGAAGTGCCGTAATGGCCGTCAGCGCGGTAGTTTCGGTGCGTAATACCCGTGGGCCAAGCAAAATGTCAGTAAAATCGTGCTGCGCCGTCATCGCAATTTCGTCCGCAGACAAACCGCCTTCAGGACCAATCAGCAGTCGTACCCGCTCAACAGGCTGTGGCAGCGTGTTGATGCTGTGACTGGCGCGGGGATGCAGGTTGAGCTTTAAACCGCTGTCAGCTTCCGCACACCAGGCTTCCAGTGTCATCGCTTCACGAATCTCCGGCACGCGATTACGTCCGCACTGCTCGCAGGCGGCAATCGCAATTTTCTGCCACTGCTGGATTTTTTTCGCCAGACGCTCAGCATCAAGCTTTACGCCACAGCGCTCGGAAAACAAGGGTGTAATGATATTCACGCCCAGTTCGATCGATTTCTGGATAGTGAATTCCATTTTTTCACCGCGCGACATCACCTGACCTAAATGCAGATGTAAAGGCGAATCGCGATCGTCCGGCTGGCTCTCTGTGACGGATACTTTTACACGCTTTTTATCAACATGCGTGATCTCTGCTGCAAAAGTCAGATTAGTGCCATCAAAGAGTTCCAGACGCTGACCTGCCGTCATCCGGAGCACGCGGCCTACATGATTGGATGCATCTTCATCCAGGGTAATTTCACTGCCGATGTCCAGGGGTTCGGCGTGATAGATGCGAGGTATGCGCATAAGATTCCTGAGACCGGACGCCGCGCTGCAGCGGCGTCATGGAAAAAAGAGCTAGTGTAGGGCAGGGATTTTAGCGCTGGCAAGCCTGCTGCACATAAGGATTGTGATTGCCCTGAACCTTTGCAATGCGCTGGTCGCGTTCGCACTCCCATTGGGTGACGGGATAGAGCCTGTCCCAGGCGGTAAACAGCTGCGTCTGCTGGCGCGAAATGCGCAGATGATACTGGTCGCGCATGTAGAAATAGGTGCGGGCAATGGCGCCACGCGCACGAGCGGGTGGCTCTGCCTGTTTGAGTTTAAAATCGATCTTCATCTCACACTGGCCGTACTGCTTCTCGCTGCCGTTCCATTGACTGTAGGCGAAGTTGCCACGGTCGCCATTCACTTCACCCACCGCAGGTTCCAGATTGTGCAGGTCAGTTTCAATGCGGCGATAGTCGGGATCTTTACTGCAGTTTTTGCGGCCTCCCTCCTGCCAGCACTGGCGCTGATGACCGAATTCCCATGCCGGCATCACATGTTCCCACTCAATACGTGCAGCGCGGTTCGCATTTTTGCGCACCTGGTAACCACAGCTGCTGAGATCGGGCGTGCCTTTTTTTCCCTGCCACTGAATTTTACAGCCGCAATAAAACGAACCTGGCGCATCGGCATTGATCGCCGCCGCAAAGGTTTTGGCCTGCTGAAAGTTATTCTGATGATAGTTATTCAGGTTGAGGGCGTCAGCGGCGGGGACAAACAGCAGTGCAACCGCCAGACTTAAAATGCGAGACATATTCCAGCTTCTACCTAATACGAAAAAGGGCGGCAGGTTAACAGAATGTGGAATAGGGCGGAATGGGGAGTGTTCTCAGGAGGCGATAAACTCGCCTGCGACCAGCAGGCTGCCACAGTGCACACAGCGATATTCACTCTCTTTGCGCAGCACCCGATTGTGGCGGCGCACCGTCAGCTGATGTTGCTGGCACTGACAGCGGTAAGCGAAAGTGTTGCTGCGCACGGAGGCGATCTCAAACTGATGGGTGCGTCGTGCCGGAACGCCCAGCACATTCTCCATCATCCACTTCCACTCTTTGCCGTGGGGTGCGACGCGACCAAACTGCTTCCAGACCAGCAGATGCGCCAGCTCGTGCGGCACCACTTCATCGATAAATGCCTGCTGATTTTCCAGCAGCAGCACCGGATTGATGCGGATCTCCCAGGCAGTCAGCCAGGCGGTGCCCGCCGCCGTTCCGCGTTGCTGATAGAGCAGTTTCGGTTCCGGATAAGCGGTTTTCAGTACCTGATTTGCGCGCTCAAGCGACTGACGCAGTGAGCGCATAACGGCCTGCTGCAGGGCAATGGGGAGACGAGGTGTTTTCATGGTGCTCAGAATAATCGCCGCCGCGCAGGAACTCAACGTTAGCCGTAAACAGGGCCGCGCAGAGTCTATACTTCGCCAGCTGTCTCCGGATAAGCAATACGCCGTCCTGCCGATGGTGGGGAATGGCGAAGCCCATCGGCTGAAATTGCTGGATTAAATATAGTTATGGCCTTTTTTAGAATATTCTATTGCAGACATTCACTGGCGAGTGAATGGATGAAAAGCGAACGGCACAGAGCATGGATAAAGCAATGAAAAATAATGATAACGTCAGGAAACAACGGATTGTGCTGGTGACGGATTTGATGGCCGGTCGCGGTGGTATGGAAAATGTGACCTGTCAGTTGATCACCGCCCTGAATGCGGAAGCCGGAACGGAAGCGGGGCTGTTTATTATTAACAGCGGAGAGGAGAGCCACTCCCGTGCCTGGACCGCCAATGCCGTACTGGCAGAGAGCGTCTGCACGCTGCGGAATAAGAAAATTAAAAATCTTATTCACACGCTGAGAATGGCTGCTTTCTTTCGTCGCTATCAACCCGATCATGTTCTGACCCTCAACACCATTCCCTGTCTGATGACGCGTCGGGCTATTACGCTTTCAGGCCGCAAAATCGTGCTTTCAAGCTGGATGCACCTGCCACCGCGCGAACGATATCGCCCACATTATCTGCTGCGGGCCGATCACCATTTTGCTATCAGTAATGAGATCAAAGCGCAACTGGTTGAGTTAGGCGCCCATGCCTCTGACGTTGATGTCATCTATAACCCCATCAGGCGCAATGATGAGGTTATCGGCAGACCGCAGGCGCTGAAGTTTCTCTATATTGGTCGCGTCCATTTTCAGCGACAGAAACAGCTCAAAGACCTGTTTGATGCCTTGCAGAAACTCGATACGCCCTGGACGCTGGAGATCGTGGGGGACGGCGAAGATCTGACGCGCTGTCAGCACTACGTGGCGGAACTCGGGATTCAGGATCGCATTACCTGGCATGGCTGGCAGGAGAACGCCTGGGCGTATGTCAGCCGCCATATTAAACAGGTCACCTGCCTGGTGATGACCTCTAACTTCGAAGGCTTCCCGCTGATTCTGCTGGAGGCGATATCGCGTGGCGTCTACTGCGTCTCCTCCGACTGCATCAGCGGCCCGTCAGAAATTATTCAGAATGGTCTCAATGGTCAGCTCTATCCCACTAATGACAGCATGGCACTGGCCGCTATTCTCAACACCATGAGCGGGGATTTTCACTTTCCTGATCATCAGGTTATTAAAGCGAGCATTACCGGTTTTTATGAGGAAAATTATATGAAGCACCTGATGAGTGTGTTTAACCGCCTAACTGAGGTTAAGCATGACGAATAGAACCAGTCGCGATGGATTAACGTTAATGGTTAATTTTTCAGTTATTGCGCTCTGTCTGGCGCTGTCACTGAATATGTTTGTTACCGGCCTGCCGCAAAAAATATTCTATCTGGTCTCTTATCTCTCCGTTGCCTCCGTGTTGTATGGCCTGGTGCGCAGGCGAGAGGACTTTAAAGAGAACGGTTTTTATATCGCCCTGTTTGCTGTACTGATTATTTTTGCCCTGATCCGTCTCTTCTGGGCGATACACGCTAAAGGGATCGAAACCGCGCCCTCAAAAGATGCCATCACCAATATCGGCAACTATCTGCTGGGGGCGAAGCGACTGTTACTGGGCGCCTTTGTGCTGCTCAGTCTGGCGATTTATGGTCATCGGGTCTCTGCTACCACGCTGCGCATCGGAAAAGTGTTAATTCTGGTGGGACTGTTGATTACGCTGGGCTTTGGTATTCACGAGCATCTTTATACCGAAAATATCCGCATCAAACTCACCACCGAAGCGGCCTCGATGTCCTCCTACATGATTCTTTTTATCTACTGTGCCTGGCTATGGCTGAGCCGCTTTGAGACGCACTCGTACTGGAAGGTGGCTGATGTCGTTGCGCTGGCGGTGACCTTTGCCTTGCTCTACCTGTGCGGTACACGGGTGACCCTGATTGCGCTGATTGCCGCAGGATTGCTGTTCCTGGTGCAGACTTATCGGCTGTCGTTGCTGACCAACTGGCGGATTAGTGCTTTGCTGGTGGGCGTGCTGGCGGTGCTGATCCTGATGACCAGTAACCGCTGGGTGGAGGGTGTGCAGGATATCGAGAACTATGGCTCAAACAGCTCAACCTCCCTGGGCGCACGTGTGGCTATCTGGGGCGGGGCGATGAATTTTATTGAGCATCATGGCGGTTTTGCGACGCCGGATGCGCGCACCACCGAGGCCCGACAGTTCATCACGGCGCACTATCCTCACAATACTGAGGGCTATACCAACGTTAAATACAACATGCACAACGAGTTTCTGGAAGTGACGACACTGCAGGGCTGGCTGGGTGCGCTGTCGCTGGCGCTGCTCTATCTGACCGTGCTGGCAGGCGTGCTGAAGAAGTGCGATCTGCGCGGTGTTGCGCTGCCGATGCTGGGATTGTTTATCTGCGGACTGACCGATTCGGTACTGCCTTATAATCAGACTGCCACCATTTTTATTATGGCTCTGGCGCTCTGCTGTATACGGCGGCCGCTGCCGGTCACGCACGTCACCGCTGCATAGTCTCTGTCTGAACCTATAAAAAAGGCGGGGTTTCTCTGGAAACCCCGCCTTTTTATTACCGCGATTTTTACGACGTAACGTTAGTCGCGTGAACCGATGTCGCGCAGTTTCTTACCTGCCATCAGATTACGTTCAATGTGCTCCAGCGAGACGTTTTTGGTCTCAGGAATCAGCATCAGCGTCAGCAGAATGAAGAACAGGTTAAGCGCCGCGTAGACCCAGAAGGTGTTCGCATTGCCCAGCGTATTCAGCATGGTCAGGAAGGTTGCACCCACGATCATGTTTGCGATCCAGTTGGTGGTCGTAGAGACAGTGATACCGAAGTCGCGGCCTTTCAGCGGCTGAATTTCGGAACAGAGTACCCAGATCAACGGACCGGCTGACATGGCAAAGCCAACGATAAACATCAGCAGCATACCGATCGCAAAGTACTGTGCGCCTGCAGAGTGAATACCGAAGTGCAGCATTGTACCCAGCACGCCCATACCGGCTGCCATCACCATAAAGCCCAGAATCAGCGTAGGTTTACGACCCCAGCGATCCACCAGACCAATAGCAATAAAGGTGGCCAGAACGTTGACCAGACCCACAATCACCGTGCCCCACATCTGCTGGGTGGTGTTAGTGAAGCCTGCGATTTCAAAGATTTTTGGCGCGTAGTACATGATGACGTTCATGCCGGTAAACTGCTGCATCACCTGCAACAGGATGCCGAGATAGACCGCGCGACGGAAGTGGCTGCTGCTGGTGAACAGACCCCAGCCAGACTGCTTGACCTTCAGGCTCTCACGAATCTCTTCCAGCTCACGTTTTGCCTGCTCGCTGGTGTCACGCAGACGATCCAGTACACGTTGTGCATCGCGGAAGTTGCCTCGCGCCGCCAGCCAGCGCGGGCTGTTTGGCAGGAAGAAAACACCGACCAGCAGCAGCAGTGCCGGAATCGTGATGATACCCAGCATCCAGCGCCAGTTGCCGGTAAAGCTGAATGCGGTATCGGTCAGGTAAGCACCCAGAATACCGATAGTAATCATCAGCTGGTAAAGCGAAATCATACTGCCGCGAATTTTTTCCGGTGCGATCTCAGAAAGATAAAGCGGGGCGGTATAAGAGGCGATACCGACAGCCAGACCCAGCAGAACGCGGGCGCTGATCAGCATTTCCGGGTTTGGCGACATTGCTGACCAGAGTGAACCGATCACGAACAGAATCGCACCAGCCATCAGGCTTTTCTTACGGCCCAGGCGGGATGACATCCAGCCGCTGCCGATAGCACCGACCGCCGCACCAAACATCATGGAACTGACGATCCACTCCTGCTGATGAGGGGTGACGTTAAAGTCCTTTGCGATAAACGGCAGAGCACCGGCGATAACGCCGATATCCAGACCGAACAGCAGTCCCGCAAGGGCCGCCAGAAAGCAGACAAATAAGGTCATCGCCTTATTTGAAGTTCTGCTTTTGTGTGTATTGCCAGGCATTGTAGCCTCCAGGTTTATCCATCATTGTTTTTATCAATGTTAAAAAACCATTTGCGGGAAAAAAGTGAGCCTGATCACATCAGTGTAATCGCTTACACACGCTGAAACCCTGAAATTCAGCATATTTTTCCCGGAAAGATTAATTAACCAGTGAGGTATAGCACTCATTAAGTTTCTGACAATGCTCTATTTAGTGGCTATCAGACGACGCTGAAAATAACGCATTTTCAGCATAATAACTACGTGCGTTAATTCTTAAATGTCAGATATACAAAGCATTTCGATTTGTAATCGTTAACATTTTGTCGTCAGAAAAAGCGAAAGGAAGTGTAGCTGAGAACTGAAAATTTGCTGCAGAGTAAAGAGGATGTCATTCAGGTTCGTTTTTTTCGTCTTCAGATGTCTGGAATAAACAGCAGGGTTATCGTATTCCGGTGCCGGGCGGAGGCAAGCATTCTCTGGTGAGCAATGGGGCTGATCGGGCGATAAAAAACCCTGCCACCGGGGCAGGGTTTTTATCAGCAGCCGCTAACCTTACAGGCCAGCTGCTTCACGCAGCAGGGCAGCTTTGTCGGTTTTTTCCCATGGGAAATGTTCGCGACCAAAGTGACCGTAAGCTGCGGTCTCTTTATAGATTGGGTGCAGCAGGTCCAGCATCTGAATCAGACCGTATGGACGCAGGTCGAAGAACTCGCGTACCAGCAGCGTCAACTGTTCAGTTGAGATTTTCTCGGTGCCGAAGGTTTCCACCATGATGGAGGTCGGTTCAGCCACGCCAATAGCGTAGGAGACCTGAATTTCACAACGGTCAGCCAGACCCGCCGCCACGATGTTTTTTGCCACGTAACGCGCTGCATAGGCGGCAGAGCGGTCAACTTTAGAAGGATCTTTACCCGAGAACGCACCGCCACCGTGACGTGCCATACCGCCGTAGGTGTCGACGATGATTTTACGGCCGGTCAGACCGCAATCGCCCATCGGACCGCCAATCACAAAGCGACCGGTTGGGTTAATGTGATATTTAGTCGAGGCACTCAGCCATTCTGTTGGCAGAACCGGTTTGATGATCTCTTCCATCACCGCTTCCTGCAGATCTTTCTGACTGATGGATTCAGCGTGCTGGGTAGACAGAACGACTGCATCAATGCCAACGATTTTGCCATCGTCATACTGGAAAGTGACCTGGCTTTTGGCATCCGGACGCAGCCACGGCAGGGTCCCGTTTTTACGTACTTCAGCCTGACGCTGAACCAGACGGTGCGCGTAGGTCACCGGCGCAGGCATCAGCACGTCAGTTTCGTTGGTGGCATAGCCGAACATCAGACCCTGATCACCCGCGCCCTGTTCCAGCGGATCGGTGCGGTCAACGCCCTGATTAATATCCTGAGACTGTTTGCCAATGGCGCTTAATACCGCGCAGGAGTTGGCATCAAAGCCCATATCGGAATGAACATAGCCGATGTCACGTACGGTCTGACGGGTGATCTCTTCAATATCGACCCAGGCGCTGGTGGTGATTTCACCGCCAACCAGAACCATTCCGGTTTTAACGTAAGTTTCGCAGGCCACGCGCGCTTTAGGATCCTGTTCGAGGATCGCATCCAGCACAGCATCGGAGATCTGGTCGGCGATTTTATCGGGATGTCCTTCTGATACGGACTCGGACGTAAAAAGGTGTTTAGCCATTCTGTTCTTTACCTTAAATATGGTTTGAGTACGACTGCATAGCGCCAGTGAGGTTGTCTGACCTGACGCCCCTTCAGGCAAAGCCGCGAGCAGTGAGGTAGTATCAGCACAGCAGGCTGACACCGCCTGGATAGTAACCTGTTTAGATGGAAAACCATCTGGACGGCTATTTTAGGATAGAGGATAAACCAATTACCAGCCCTTTTTCTGTTTAAGCGCTTAACCTGTAACCGTTATCGGCATAATTTGCTGACACTGCACGCAATTCCCGGATAATCTTTTTGCATTTTAGCGCTGTAAACTGTATAAAACGCCGCTGCTTCGATAGCAGCAGCAAGGATGACGCCACTGTTTGCGTCGCGCCTGTCAGACTCTGGTCTGGCTTTCACCCAGGTTGTTTTCCATGTGCCCCTGGCATATGCGGAGGTGATACAAGTAATGAACCACGCTTTTTCTTCTTCCGGTTCCTTGCGCTGCGGCGCTGCACTGGCTCTCTCCTGCCTCCCATCTGTTTCTTTGTCCTGCCGACACTATGTCCGATGCGGTAATTTTACCGACACAGGCGCCGGCTAATCTTTATCTCTGTTCTGCTGGTTTGGTCTCTTCTCTGCGCCCGCGTAGCGGAACGACGCAGGTTATCCATGGTCAATACATAACTAAATGTTCTCTGTTTAAACGGAGATGGCCAGGGTGTTTTACACTTAACTCTCATGCGTGAATCGCGCTGACGGCAACGTCAGGTGAACAGGACATTGTGTTTAATGTGGCAACAGGTTTTCAGATTAGCGGCCATAAAGCCGGTTAGCAGTTCTATCTTTCAACGGAAAATTGAGGTTCGCGATGTCTGACGACATGAAGAATATCAAAGGTTCGTCAGCTGGCGAACAGGGTGCACTCCGCTCCATGCAGGAGGTGGCAATGAACGATCAGGATGCGAGCAAAATGTTGCGTACGTACAACATCGCCTGGTGGGGCAACAACTATTATGACGTTAACGAACTGGGCCACATCAGTGTCTGCCCCGATCCGGATCGTCCGGATGTGCGCGTCGACTTAGCCCGCCTGGTTAAAGAGCGCGAAGCACAGGGCCAGCGTCTCCCCGCCTTGTTCTGCTTCCCACAGATTCTGCAACACCGTCTGCGCTCGATTAACGCCGCGTTTAAACGTGCGCGCGAATCTTACGGCTACAAAGGCGACTACTTCCTGGTTTACCCGATTAAAGTTAACCAGCACAAACGCGTTATTGAGTCGCTGATTCACTCTGGCGAGCCGCTGGGA
Source organism: Pantoea sp. ANP04 (assembly GCF_041982285.1). Classification (NCBI taxonomy): domain Bacteria; kingdom Pseudomonadati; phylum Pseudomonadota; class Gammaproteobacteria; order Enterobacterales; family Erwiniaceae; genus Pantoea; species Pantoea sp. ANP04. The sequence goes on from NZ_JAUTYS010000017.1 coordinate 45,419, forward strand.
CTGGAAGCCGGCTCGAAAGCCGAGCTGATGGCCGTGCTGGCGCATGCCGGTCAGACCCGCTCAGTGATCGTCTGTAACGGCTACAAAGATCGCGAATATATTCGTCTGGCACTGATTGGCGAGAAGATGGGCCACAAGGTCTATCTGGTGCTGGAGAAGATGACGGAAGTGCGGCTGGTGCTGGAAGAAGCGGAGCGTCTGAATGTCGTGCCGCGTCTTGGCATCCGTGCGCGTCTGGCTTCGCAAGGCTCCGGTAAATGGCAGTCGAGCGGCGGCGAAAAATCGAAGTTTGGCCTCTCCGCCACGCAGGTGCTGAAACTGGTTGAGATCATGCGCGAAGCGGGTCGCATCGACAGCCTGCAGCTGCTGCATTTCCATCTGGGTTCGCAGATGTCCAACATTCGCGACATCGCGACCGGCGTGCGTGAGTCGGCGCGTTTCTACGTCGAACTGGCGAAGCTGGGCGTTAACATCAAATGTTTCGATGTCGGTGGTGGTCTGGGCGTCGATTACGAAGGCACGCGCTCGCAGTCTGACTGCTCGGTAAACTATGGCCTGAATGAGTATGCCAACAACGTGATCTGGGCGATTGGTGCGGCCTGTGATGAGCACGGTCTCGAGCATCCGACCGTCATTACCGAGTCGGGTCGTGCTGTGACCGCGCACCACACGGTACTGGTCTCCAATATCATTGGTGTCGAGCGTAACGAGTTCAGCGAACCTGAAACGCCGGATGCGGATGCGCCGCGCCCGATTCTCAGCATGTGGGAAACCTGGCAGGAGATGCATGAGCCAAGCACCCGCCGTTCGCTGCGTGAATGGCTGCACGACAGTCAGATGGATTTGTCTGATATCCATACCGGCTACGCCTCCGGTACATACGATCTGAAGCAGCGTTCATGGGCTGAGCAGCTCTATCTGAGCATCTGCCACTATATTCAGCAGCATCTTGATCCCAGTAACCGTGCGCACCGTCCGATCATCGACGAACTGCAGGAGCGCATGGCAGATAAGATCTACGTTAACTTCTCGCTGTTCCAGTCCATGCCGGATGCGTGGGGTATCGACCAGCTGTTCCCGGTACTGCCGCTGGAAGGGCTGAACAAGAAGCCGGAGCGCCGCGCCGTGCTGCTCGACATCACCTGTGACTCCGATGGCACCATCGATCACTATGTGGATGGCGACGGTATCGCAACGACCATGCCGATGCCGCAATATGACCTGGATAACCCGCCAATGCTGGGCTTCTTCATGGTCGGTGCTTATCAGGAAATTCTGGGCAACATGCACAACCTGTTCGGTGACACCGAGGCGGTAGATGTCTACGCACGCGAAAATGGCGATGTGGAAGTCCAGCTCTCTGATGAAGGCGATACCGTGGCGGACATGCTGCGTTACGTGCAGCTTGATCCCAACGAGCTGATGGCGCTGTTCCGTAATCAGGTGCAGGCATCCGATGTCGACGAAGAGCTGCGCGCGCAGTTCCTGGAAGAGTTTGAGAGCGGCCTCTACGGTTACACCTATTTAGAAGATGAATAATCGGCGCTGGCAGCCTGCAATCGCATATTGCAGTTGCCGTTAACTATGCCGATAATCTGACCCACTCAATCCCTTCCTCGTCGGGCCTAACGACGCGGAGGGGATTTTTTTCATCTCAACCTTAATGGCTTGCGGGCCTGGCCTGACTAACGCACATAGAGAGAGCAATTATGTATAACACCCTTGGCAATCAGTATGACAACTCCCTGGTTTCTAACGCCTTTGGTTTCATGCGTTTTCCGCTGAATTTCCAGCCTTACGACAGCGACGCCGAGTGGGTTATCACTGGCGTGCCATTTGATGCTGCAACATCGGGCCGTCCGGGCAGCCGCCTGGGTCCGGGCGCGATTCGTCAGATCTCCACCAATCTGGCCTGGGAAGGCTGCCGCTGGCCGTGGGATTTCGACCTGCGTCAGCGTCTGAACGTGGTCGACTGTGGCGATCTGGTTTACGCCTTCGGTGATTCGCAGGATCTTTCCGACAAGTTGCAGGCTCACGCGGAAAAACTGCTGGCCAGTGGCAAGCGCATGATGACTTTTGGCGGCGATCACTACGTTACGCTGCCACTGCTGCGCGCCCATGCAAAACACTTCGGTAAGATGGCGCTGGTGCATTTCGATGCGCATACCGACACTTACTCCAACGGCCCGACCTTCGACCACGGCACTATGTTCTTTACCGCGCCGAAAGAAGGTCTGATCGATCCACAGCATTCTGTGCAGATCGGTATCCGCACCGAATTCGACAGGAGCCTTGGCTTCAACGTGCTGGATGCGGCGCAGGTCAACGACCGCAGCGTTGACGATATCCTCGCGGAAGTGAAACGCACCGTTGGTGATCTGCCGATCTATCTGACCTTCGACATCGACTGTCTGGATCCGGCGCATGCGCCTGGCACCGGCACGCCAGTGATTGGCGGCCTGACCACGGATAAAGCGACCAAGCTGATCCGTGGCCTGCAGGGCATGAACATTGTCGGCATGGATCTGGTGGAAGTGGCACCGGGATACGATCATGCTGATCTGACAGCACTGGCGGCGGCAACGCTGGCGCTGGATATGCTGCATGTTCAGGCTGCAAACAAAGGTTAATCCTGTCATGAGCCTGCCGGGTTAACCTGGCAGGTTTTGCGCCGCCGGCTAATGCGGCACAGTGCCAGTAACGACCGCCATCCGGTTTTCCTCCTCAGGATTGTTTCCCTTTATCGCGACGCTCACTGCTCAGGCGTAACCGCGCATCAGCAGCTAAACTCATTGATATCAATTCTCAACGTGGAGGCAATCATGGGCTTTCTTGATGAACTGGCGGGATCGCTACAGGGCGCGCAGAGTGATGGGCATCTGCCCGGACAACTGCAGGCGGTCTGGCACTGGGTGCAGGAGCAGGGCGGTATTGAAGTGCTGCTGCAAAAATTCCAGCAGGGTGGGCTGGGTGAGGTGTTTGGTTCGTGGATCGGAACCGGGGCAAATCAGCCGGTAGAACACAGCGACATCCACTCTGCATTTGGTCAGGCTGAGCTACAGTCACTGGCGGATAAGCTGGGAACCGACGTTAAGGGCGCCGCGGGCACGCTGGCGGTTATTCTGCCGCAGTTGATCGACAAAATGTCACCTCAGGGGCATATGGATGAGGCGTCGCTGCACGAGAATAAACTCGATTTAGGTTCGATGGTGGATCAGATATTCAAACGTTAGGTCAGTGATTCTGACCTGATCCGTACTGCAGGCGCATGCTGCGTGCATGCACCTGCATCAGCCGTTACTTCTTCGCGTCAGCCGCAATACGTTCACGGATGTGCTCGGCACGCGCTTCAGAAGCGGGGTGCGAGTCAAACATCGAGCTCTGACGTCCCTGTTCAAGCTTCGCCAGTTTCTCAAAGCTGGTCACCAGACCTTCCGGATTAATGTTGCGCTTCTTCATCAGATCGTAGGAGTAATCATCCGCCTGCGATTCCTGAGTCTGAGAGAACTGTGCGTTAACCAGTTTTTCACCCATCTCACCCAGTTGCGACTGCGACAGTGAACCAATCACGCCGCCAACTGATGCGGCTGCCGTGCGGGCGGCGGTTGTGGCATACGCCAGCTGCATCGCTTTACGCGTATGACCCAATGCAACGTGGCCCATCTCATGGCCCAGCACGCCTTCCACCTCATTGTCAGTCATCATATCCATCAGGCCGCTGTAAACGCGGATACAGCCGTTTGCCATCGCCCAGGCGTTGACATCTTTGGTCTGATAAACCTTATAGTTCGCCGGAACGCCATTGATATTATCGCCCAGCGCGGCTGCAATCTTATTCAGGCGCTGCTGATACTCACTGTTAGCGGGCGCCAGCTGATTATCCTTGTCCATCTGCTCACAGGATTTATCGCTCAGTTGCTTTACCTGATCGTCGCTCAGGCTATAAGCCTGATAGGCCTGCGCGCCAGATTGCATCAGTGCATTATTGTCTAAACCCTGACAGCCGCTGAGCATCGCTGTCAGGCCAAGTGCTAACACCATTTTTTTGGTTTTCATGCTGTATCCCATCCATAACAAGGTAAGAAAAACAAACACCTGAAACTCACTCAGATGAATAAACGATTTGGTTATAGCGTGCCAGTCTGCACTTTGCTAGCAGACCTGGCCGAAAAAGCCATACGAAGCGGTGACATTTAGCGTTTTACAACATGTACTTTTGACCTGACTTTCATGTACATTGATGGGCAACTTTTTCCTTGTTTTGCCCGGTAACTCATTAATAACAATCAGTTAAGGTGCGAAGCATTAATCCGACCTGGAGTAGAAAATGCCCTCTCGTAAAGAGCTTGCCAACGCCATTCGTGCGTTAAGTATGGATGCAGTACAGAAAGCGAAATCGGGACATCCGGGTGCCCCAATGGGCATGGCGGACATCGCTGAAGTACTCTGGCGCGGCTACCTGAACCACAACCCGACCAACCCGCTGTGGGCCGACCGCGACCGTTTCGTCCTCTCTAACGGTCACGGCTCAATGCTGATCTACAGCCTGCTGCACCTGACCGGCTACGATCTGCCACTGAGCGAACTGGAAAACTTCCGCCAGCTGCACTCAAAAACTCCAGGTCACCCTGAATATGGCTACACCGTGGGCGTTGAAACCACCACCGGTCCGCTGGGGCAGGGCATCGCCAACGCCGTCGGCTTCGCCATTGCTGAACGCACACTGGCCGCGCAGTTTAACCGTCCGGGTCATGACATCGTAGACCACAACACCTATGTCTTCATGGGTGATGGTTGCATGATGGAAGGTATTTCTCACGAAGTCTGCTCACTGGCGGGTACGCTGAAGCTGGGCAAACTGGTTGCCTTCTATGATGACAACGGTATTTCCATCGATGGTCACATTGATGGCTGGTTCACTGATGACACCGCTAAGCGCTTTGAAGCGTACGGCTGGCATGTCGTGCGCGGCGTAGACGGCCATGATGCAGATGCGATTGCTAAAGCGATCGACGAAGCGAAGAGCGTCAGCGACAAGCCTTCACTGCTGATGTGCAAAACCGTTATCGGCTTCGGTTCACCGAACAAAGCGGGCACCCATGATTCACACGGCGCGCCGCTGGGTGATGACGAAGTGGCACTGACCCGCAAACAGCTGGGCTGGAACCACGCACCGTTCGTTATTCCTTCAGACATCTACGCTGAGTGGGACGCAAAAGAAGCGGGCCAGGCGAAAGAAGCGGCATGGGATGAGAAATTCGCTGCGTATGCGCAGGCCCATCCTGAGCTGGCTGCTGAATTTAAACGTCGCGTGAGCAACGAACTGCCAGCTAACTGGCAGGAAGAGTCTCAGAAGTTCGTTGAACAGCTGCAGGCGAACCCGGCGAAGATCGCCAGCCGTAAAGCGTCACAGAATGCTATCGAAGCCTTTGGTAAAATTCTGCCGGAATACCTGGGCGGCTCAGCTGACCTGGCGCCGAGCAACCTGACTATCTGGTCTGGTTCTAAGCCAATCAACGAAGATGCTGCGGGTAACTACATCCATTACGGCGTGCGTGAATTCGGTATGACCGCTATCGCCAATGGTCTGGCACTGCATGGCGGCTTCCTGCCATACACCGCTACCTTCCTGATGTTCGTTGAGTATGCGCGTAACGCAGCGCGTATGGCGGCACTGATGAAGATCCGTCAGATCATGGTCTACACTCACGACTCAATCGGTCTGGGTGAAGATGGCCCGACGCATCAGCCGGTTGAGCAGATGGCGAGCCTGCGCACCACACCAAACATGAGCCTGTGGCGTCCATGTGACCAGGTAGAATCTGCGGTGGCGTGGAAATATGCTATCGAACGTCAGGATGGCCCAACGGCACTGATCTTCTCCCGTCAGAACCTGGCGCAGCAGGAACGTGATGCTGCACAGCTGGCTAACGTGGCGCGCGGTGGTTACGTGCTGAAAGATTGCGACGGCACCCCTGAGCTGATCCTGATCGCAACCGGTTCAGAAGTTGAACTGGCTGTCGGTGCCTGGGACAAACTCACCAGCGAAGGCCGCAAAGTGCGCGTGGTCTCGATGCCGTCAACCGATGCTTTCGACAAGCAGAGCGATGAATACCGTGAATCTGTGCTGCCTAAAGCCGTCAGCGCTCGCGTTGCTATTGAAGCGGGCATCGCTGATTACTGGTTCAAATACACGGGCCTGAATGGCGCTATCGTGGGTATGACCAGCTTCGGTGAATCTGCACCTGCAGATCAGCTGTTCGAGCTGTTTGGCTTTACCGTTGACAACGTCGTCGCGAAAGCGAAAGCGCTGCTGGCGTAATAACTGGCCAGGCGGGTCTGCTCCCGCCTGGTTGTGAAATTAAAGGGGCGATCCTTTCGTCCCTTTTGCTCTTTTATTCCTGCAGTAATAACACTTTCTGGCTTAAATTTGTGACGCAGATCCAAATTTATGCAGTCAGATTGATCGCAATCATTCCTGTTATTCCTTCCTTCTATTATTCTGGCTGAACCGTTTCAGTCGTCGGGCCAGCCGCCCTGATTTCGGACAATGCCGGGCAAGAATCTCCTGTACAAAATGCAGTGAAGCGCTCAGGCTAACGGCACGTTTTTTCAGTCTGACGTGGCAGGAGAGAAATGACGGTACGGATAGCGATAAATGGTTTTGGCCGGATTGGACGCAATGTCCTGCGCGCGCTCTATGAAACGGGCCGACGTGCAGAGATTACCGTGGTCGCGATTAATGAGCTGGCTGAAGCCACCGGTATGGCGCACCTGCTGAAATACGATACCAGCCATGGCCGTTTTGCTTTCGACGTTCGTCAGGAGCGCGATGTTATGTGGGTGGGTGGCGATACCCTGCGCATTTTGCACCGTGCAGACATAGCCGATTTGCCGTGGCGTGAACTCGATGTGGATGTGGTGCTGGACTGTACCGGCGTCTATGGCTCACGGGCTGATGGCGAAGCCCATCTGCAGGCGGGTGCCAAAAAAGTGCTGTTCTCTCATCCTGGCGGAAACGATCTCGACGCGACTGTCGTGTTCGGTGTTAACCAGCAGGATCTCACCGCCAGCGATCGCATCGTCTCCAATGCGTCCTGCACCACAAACTGCATTATTCCGGTCATTAAACTGCTGGATGATGCGTTTGGTATCGAATCCGGCACCGTCACGACGATCCACTCGGCGATGCACGATCAGCAGGTGATCGACGCCTATCACAGCGATCTGCGCCGGACCCGTGCGGCCAGTCAGTCCATCATTCCAGTGGATACGCGTCTGGCGGCAGGCATCACCCGTATTTTTCCGAAATTCAACGATCGCTTTGAGGCGATAGCCGTTCGCGTCCCGACGATTAACGTGACGGCCATTGATCTCAGCGTTTCTGTGTATAACGCGGTAACGGCATGTGACGTTAACACCTTGTTGCGAAGCGCGGCAGAAGGGGCATTTCGTGGTATAGTTGACTACACGGAATTACCGTTAGTCTCAGTAGATTTTAACCATGATCCGCACAGTGCCATTGTGGACGGAACACAAACGCGGGTCAGCGGTCAACACCTTATCAAGACACTGGTCTGGTGTGACAATGAATGGGGCTTTGCTAACCGAATGCTCGACACGACGTTAGCGATGGCCGCAAGCGGTTTCAGGTAAGACGCGGTTTGCGTCTGGCAAAACTTATGAGAATCAACGAGAGGATTCACCATGTCTGTAATTAAGATGACCGATCTGGATCTGGCTGGTAAACGCGTTCTGATCCGTGCCGATCTGAACGTACCAGTTAAAGAAGGTAAAGTGACGTCTGATGCACGTATCCGTGCTTCTCTGCCAACCATTGAAGCGGCGTTGAAACAGGGCGCGAAAGTAATGGTTACCTCTCACCTGGGTCGTCCGACCGAAGGTGAATACAACGAAGAGTTCTCGCTGCTGCCGGTAGTTAACTACCTGAAAGAGAAGCTGAGCGGCACCACTGTGACCCTGGCAAAAGATTACCTCGATGGCGTTGAAGTGGGCGCTGGCGAACTGGTTGTGCTGGAAAACGTTCGCTTTAACAAAGGCGAAAAGAAAGATGACGAAGCGCTGTCTAAAAAATATGCCGCCCTGTGCGACGTATTTGTGATGGACGCGTTTGGTACTGCGCACCGCGCGCAGGCTTCTACCCACGGCGTTGGCAAATTTGCCCCTATCGCCTGTGCCGGTCCGCTGCTTTCTGCAGAACTGGAAGCGCTGGGTAAGGTCATGAGCAACCCTGAGCGTCCGCTGGTGGCTGTTGTTGGTGGTTCTAAAGTCTCTACCAAATTTGATGTGCTGCAGTCTCTGGTCAAAATCGCGGACACCGTGATTGTCGGCGGCGGCATTGCGAACACCTTCGTGGCTATCGACAACAATGTCGGCAAGTCACTGTATGAACCCGACTTCGTTGAAGCGGCTAAAGGCCTGCGCGATCAGCACGGTATCCCGGTTCCAACTGACTCTCGCGTCGGCACAGAATTCTCTGAAACTGCGCCAGCGACCGTGAAAAAGGTTTCGGAAGTAGCAGATAACGAAGAGATTATGGACTTCGGTGATGAAACCGCTCAGGCCATGGCTGCCATCCTGAAAGAGGCTAAAACCATCCTGTGGAATGGCCCGGTGGGCGTGTTTGAGTTCCCTAACTTCCGTAAAGGCACCGAGATCGTGGCTAACGCGATTGCAGACAGCGATGCCTTCTCTGTTGCAGGCGGCGGCGATACCTTAGCGGCTATCGACCTGTTCGGCATTGAAGACAAAATTTCCTACATCTCTACCGGCGGTGGTGCGTTCCTGGAGTTCGTGGAAGGCAAAAAACTGCCAGCAGTTGCCATGCTGGAAGAGCGTGCGAAGCAGTAATCCTTTGGGGGCGATGCCTCGCGGCATCGTCTGAAGTCTTGCCCATCTGGGCGTTTAAATCGACGTTCCTTTAAGGGAACAACGGTCACGAAACAGGACACAATCATGTCTAAAATTTTTGATTTCGTAAAACCCGGCGTTGTCACTGGTGATGACGTACAGAAGATCTTCAAAGTTGCGAAAGAGAACAAATTCGCACTGCCAGCCGTGAACTGCGTCGGCACCGACTCCATCAATGCGGCACTGGAAGCGGCAGCGAAAGTGAAAGCGCCAATCATCATCCAGTTCTCTAACGGTGGTGCTGCATTTATCGCCGGTAAAGGCTTCAAGACTGACAAACCACAGGGCGCGGCAATCTTCGGTGCTATCGCCGGTGCACACCATGTTCACCTGATGGCAGAGCAGTATGGCGTGCCGGTTATCCTGCACACTGACCACTGCGCGAAGAAACTGCTGCCGTGGATCGATGGTCTGCTGGACGCGGGTGAAGAGTACTTCCAGAAAAACGGTAAGCCACTGTTCTCTTCTCACATGATCGACCTGTCAGAAGAGTCACTGGAAGAGAACATCGAAATCAGCAGCAAGTACCTGGCGCGCATGGCGAAACTCGACATGACGCTGGAAATCGAACTGGGCTGCACCGGTGGTGAAGAAGATGGCGTGGATAACAGCCATATGGACGCATCTGCTCTCTACACCCAGCCAGAAGATGTGAACTACGCATACGAAAAACTGAATGCTATCAGCCCGCGCTTCACCATTGCGGCTTCATTCGGCAACGTACACGGCGTTTACAAGCCAGGTAACGTGAAACTGACCCCAACCATTCTGCGTGATTCGCAGAAATTCGTGTGTGAAAAACATGGCCTGCCGCACAACGCGCTGGACTTCGTTTTCCACGGCGGTTCAGGTTCTTCAGCTGCAGAAATCGAAGAGTCTATCAGCTACGGCGTGATCAAGATGAACATCGATACCGATACCCAATGGGCAACCTGGGACGGCATCCTGCAGTACTACAAAAAGAATGAAGGCTATCTGCAGTCGCAGCTGGGTAACCCGGAAGGCGACGACAAGCCAAACAAAAAATACTACGACCCACGCGTCTGGCTGCGTTCAGCCCAGGCCTCAATGGTCGTGCGTCTGGAGCAGGCTTTCAAAGAGCTCAACGCTGTCGACGTTCTGTAACTGATATTGAGTTTCGGTATAAACTGTCTTCTGTATAAAAAAGGCCCGAAAGGGCCTTTTTTTTGATCTTTTTTCGCCGGATTTGCGTCAAAGGTCATGCAGGTTTGGCACACCGGCATTTATTGTTTACCCTTTTGTCAGGGATTGTCAGAGCTGTTCTGACAATCTGTTGTTACTTCCCTTGGGAATTTAATTACAGGATGGTTCCATGCAGGATACGGGTATGTTTGATGAGCTTAACAACGCAGGTAACTGGATAGTACGCAATCAGGAGCTGCTGATAAGCTATGCGGTGAACATTGTCGCAGCTATCGCGATTATCTTTGTGGGTATGATTGTTGCACGCATCATCTCCAACACCGTTAATCGTCTGCTGTGCGCACGTCATATTGATACGACCGTTGCTGACTTTTTGTCGGCGCTGGTGCGCTACGGCATTATCGCCTTCACACTTATCGCGGCGCTGGGTCGCATTGGCGTACAGACCACCTCGGTTATTGCCATCCTCGGTGCGGCCGGTCTGGCTGTGGGTCTGGCCTTAAAAGATTCACTGTCAAACCTGGCTGCCGGCGTACTGCTGGTGATCTTCCGCCACTTCCGCACCGGTGAGTTTGTGGATCTGGGTGGCATCATGGGCACAGTCATGAACGTGCAGATCTTCTCTACGACGCTCAAGTCAGCGGATGGCAAGCGCGTGGTGGTGCCGAACGGTAAAATCCTTGCCGGAAACATCGTTAACTTTTCGCGCGAGCCGGTACGCCGCAATGAATTTATTATCGGCGTCTCCTACGATGCCGATGTGGATCAGGTTCTGACGCTGCTGCGGGAAGTCGTTGAAGCAGATGAACGTGTACTAAAAGATATGGGTATCCAGATTGGGCTTAACGAGTTAGCCGCATCCTCAATGAATTTTGTCGTGCGCTGCTGGAGCAACAGTGGAGACCTGCAAAACGTCTACTGGGATCTGATGAAGAACTTCAAGCGTACGCTGGATGGCAAAGGAATTGGTATTCCTTATCCGCAGATGGATGTGCATCTGCACCGCGTCAGACCGTCAGATACACCTGCACCAGAGACACAACCGCAGTAATTTGTTCAATGGGCGGCGTCTGTCGCCCATTAATTTTACTAATCGTGGATTAATTCTTTCAATTTCCGCTAATCATCGCCTCTCTTTATACTTCCCCACATCTGACCATGTGAGGACGTAATTCTGTGATATCTCTCTACTTTCAGGGGCTTGCCCTGGGCGCTGCGCTGATCCTGCCATTGGGACCACAAAACGCATTTGTGATGAATCAGGGCGTGAAACGTCAGTATCATCTGATGACGGCGGCACTCTGCTCACTGAGCGATATTCTGCTGATATGCGGCGGCATCTTTGGCGGCAGCGCCCTGCTAAGCCAGTCTCCGCTGCTGCTGATGGTCATCACCTGGGCAGGCGTAGCCTTTCTGCTCTGGTATGGCTGGGGTGCGCTGCGAAGCGCTTTTCGTGGCAACGCCGATCTGGCGGATGGCGAGCCACTGAAGCAGAGCAGGGGACGCATTATCGCAACCTTGCTGGCGGTAACCTGGCTCAATCCGCACGTCTATCTCGACACTTTTGTGGTGCTGGGCAGTCTTGGCGGCCAGTTGCCCAGCACCACGGCGCGTCAGTGGTTCGCGCTGGGCACCGTCAGCGCGTCGATCCTGTGGTTTTTCGGCCTGGCGCTGCTGGCCGCGTGGCTGTCACCGCGCCTGCGCACCGCGAAAGCACAGCGTGTGATTAACCTGCTGGTCGGCGCGGTAATGTGGTTTATCGCCCTGCAACTGGCGCGTCAGGGTATTGCCGGTTTTTGATCTTAGCCTCGATCCCGGGCGGTAATTGCCGCGCTGCGGACGAACTTTTGGCATAATGACCACTCAAAGCATGGCGCATACCGATGCGCTGTTGGGCTTCGCCGGTTGGAAGCCGTCATAGTGACCTTTTCAAGGAGGACTTTCATGAAACTGAAAGCATTGGCTCTGGCCGCAATCATGAGCGCCGGGGCATTGCCTGGCGTACACGCTGATGAGTTACCGAACGGACCGCACGTGGTGACCTCAGGCAAGGCAACGGTCGATGCTCGTCCCGATATCGCGACCCTCTCTATCGTTGTGAACGTGTCATCGAAAGATGCCGCAGATGCGAAAAAACAGGCAGATAGCCGGGTTGCGCAATATTTCGATTTTCTGCAGAAGAATGGCATCGAGAAAAAAGATATCGATGCGGCTAACCTGAGCACGCAGCCAGAGTATGACTACACCAAAGAGGGTAAATCCGTACTGAAAGGCTATCGTGCTGTGCGTCAGGTACAGGTCACCCTGCGTCAGCTGGACAAGCTGAATGATCTGCTGGACGGAGCACTGAAATCCGGTCTGAATGAGGTGCGTAGCGTCGAGTTAGGCGTGGCAAACCCGGAAAGCTATAAAGAGCAGGCGCGTAAAGCGGCGATTAAAAACGCCACTCAGCAGGCATCGCAACTGGCTGAAGGCTTTAACGCGAAGCTGGGATCGATCTACAGCATCCGTTATCAGGTCGCCAACTATCAGCCAATGCCGATGAACCGCATGTACAAAGCGGCGGCAGCGGCAGATACCTCGGCGCAGGAGACTTATGACCAGCAGAGCATCAACTTTGACGATCAGGTTGATGTAGTGTTTGAGATTAAGCCCAACGCGGCACAATAAAAAAACGGGGCTTTTGCCCCGTTTTTGTTTTCAGGCCGCGACGTCATTCTGACGCAGCACCCGATGTCCATGCGCAATCAGCGCATCGGTCACCCGACGCATTAACCGGCTTTCAGGCGCAAACCGATGCCAGTAGAGCATCCGGCGCTGATACAATCCCGGCGTCAAATCGATTAACTCACCGCTCGCCAGCTCACGTTCAATCTGAAGATGTGGAATCATACAGCAGGTCGATCCCTGTCGGGCCATCTGCACAAAGGCTTCAGACGAGTTCACAATGTGGCAGGGCACACTGCCAGGTGAAAGGTCAAAGTTCTGCTGCAGGAAAGCCTGGTGCATATCATCAAGATGATCAAAAGCCACGGCAGGCGCTTTCAGCAGGGCAGAGCGGGTAACGCCGTTTGGAAAGAAGCGTTCAGCAAAGTCGCGTGACGCCACAAACAGGTAGTCGAGCGCACCCAGCTGATCCACCAGGCAACTCGGCAGCGGCTGCGGCTGAATACTCACCGCACCCACCACTTCACCCCGACGCAGACGCTCCTGAGTGCGTGTTTCATCTTCAACCTGCAGATTCAGGCGAACGGGGGAGTCAGCCAGCACATCTTTTAGCGCAGGCAGCAACCAGGTCGCCAGACTGTCGGCGTTGACCGCCAGCGACAGCAGCAGCGGCGTGGTGCCACTGTTCTCATCGCCCAGCCACTCCTCTTCCAGCAATTCCACCTGATGCAGTAACGCCAGTAGTTTTTGGCCCTGTTCGGTCGGGCGCGGCGGCACAGTGCGCACCAGCAGCGGCTGACCAAACAGGTTCTCCAGCTGCTTGATTCGCTGTGAAACTGCAGACTGAGTGATACACAATTTTTGTGCGGCACGCTCAAATCCGCGTTCGCGGATCACTGAATCCAGCGCCTGAAGCGTTCGATAATCCGGGCGTTTCATTAATATTCATTCTCCTTCAGGATGGACGTCACTATGCCACAAAACTGTTATCTGTGATGGTTCTCTTGTTTTTGTGGACTGGCTTGCAAAGCGATAAATCCACGTCGGTCAGCCGAGCATTTTCAGCAAGCCTTGTTTTATACTACGCGCACTTCGTTGTCGCACAGGTTTTAAACATACCATGACCCAGGATGAACTGAAAAAAGCCGTTGGCTGGGCTGCACTTGATTACGTGCAGCCGGGCACCATTGTCGGCGTAGGCACCGGCTCCACCGCTGCCCACTTTATCGATGCGCTTGCCACGGTCAGGCATCAGATCGACGGTGCCGTCTCCAGCTCAGATGCCTCCACCCAGAAGCTGAAAAGCCTGGGCATTCAGGTTTTTGACCTGAATGAGATTGATGTGCTGTCGGTTTACGTCGATGGCGCGGATGAGATCAACCCGCAGATGCAGATGATTAAAGGCGGCGGCGCGGCGCTGACGCGTGAAAAGATTGTGGCTGCAGTGGCTGAAACCTTTATCTGTATCGCTGACGCCTCGAAAGAGGTGGATGTACTGGGCCGCTTCCCGCTGCCGGTTGAAGTGATTCCGATGGCACGCAGTTATGTGGCGCGTCAGCTGGTGAAAATGGGCGGCTTACCGGAGTATCGTCAGAACGTGGTAACGGATAACGGTAACATTATTCTCGACGTGCATAATCTGCGTATCCTGGATCCGATTGAGCTGGAAAAAACCATCAATGCGTTGCCTGGCGTCGTCACTGTCGGCCTTTTTGCCGCGCGCGGTGCCGATATTGCACTGATTGGCGGACCTGATGGGGTCAAAACTATCAAAAAATGATCTGTCTGGCGCCGTAAAGGCGTCAGTTATTTCTGCCTGAAAATCATCTTTTCTCACACTGGTGAAATTTGGTGACTTATGTCACATAAGCGTCATCGGCAGCGGGTTCGTTCTCTCTTCTTTGCCTCTCTCATGATTTTGTCCGGCAATGTACTGCTGGCAGCCGCTGCCGTGCTGGCTGCCGGGCAATCGTTTGTATTGCCGGACGCGATTTTTTTGATATTTTGACAGAAGGCTGGCTTATGGTAGTCCTCATTGAATGCTGAATAGGATTGGGAAATGGCAAAGGTATCACTGGAAAAAGATAAGATTAAGTTCCTGCTGGTGGAAGGTGTCCATCAGAGCGCGCTGGATAACCTGCGGGCTGCAGGCTATACCAACATCGAATTCCACAAGGGCGCGCTGGACTCCGACGCGTTAAAAGCATCGATTCGCGATGCACACTTCATTGGTATCCGTTCCCGCTCCCAGCTCACTGAAGAGATTTTTGCGGCGGCTGAAAAGCTCGTCGCCGTTGGCTGTTTCTGTATCGGCACCAACCAGGTTGATCTGCAGGCTGCTGCCAGCCGGGGTATTCCGGTGTTCAACGCGCCGTTCTCCAATACCCGCTCGGTTGCGGAGCTGGTGATTGGTGAGATGCTGCTGATGCTGCGTGGCATCCCGGAAGCGAACGCGAAAGCGCACCGTGGCATCTGGAACAAGATTGCCAAAGGCTCATTTGAAGCACGTGGCAAAAAGCTGGGTATCATCGGTTATGGTCATATCGGGATGCAGCTGGGCGTGCTGGCAGAAAGCCTGGGCATGCATGTTTTCTTCTACGACATTGAAAACAAGTTGCCGCTGGGGAATGCTACCCAGGTACGCCATCTGGCCGATCTGCTCAACATGAGCGACGTTGTCAGCCTGCACGTGCCGGAAACTGCCTCAACACAGGATATGATCGGTGCAGAACAGCTGGCGCAGATGAAGCCCGGTGCGCTGCTGATTAACGCCTCACGCGGTACCGTAGTCGATATCCCGGCGCTGTGTGATGCGCTGGCCAGTAAACATGTTGGTGGCGCGGCCATCGACGTCTTCCCGACAGAACCCGCCACCAACAGCGAGCCGTTTATCTCTCCACTGAGCGAATTCGACAACGTGATCCTGACGCCGCACATTGGCGGTTCGACGGAAGAAGCGCAGGAGAACATCGGGATTGAAGTGGCGGGCAAGCTGGCGAAATATTCCGATAACGGCTCGACGCTGTCAGCTGTTAACTTCCCGGAAGTCTCACTGCCGATTCACGGTATCAGCGCCAGTCGTCTGCTGCACATCCATGAGAACCGTCCAGGCGTGCTGACAGCCATCAACCAGATCTTCGCAGAGCAGGGCATCAACATCGCCGCCCAGTATCTGCAAACCTCGCCGTTTATGGGCTATGTGGTTATCGACATTGATGCCGAGCCAGAAGTGGCCGAGAACGCGCTGCAGCTGATGAAGGCGATTCCGGGTACTATCCGCGCCCGTCTGCTTTACTAAGCGATGCAGACACGAAGTGGCGCTAAATAGCGCCACTTCGTGCTATCAGGTACGATCTGCTGTGAGGCTGAGCCTGCTCAGGAAAAACGGTCAGATCGGAAAGTCGCAAACACGTCATTCCTGACTGCCTGGCCCGCGCGGGGGCCGCTTTCCTCTTCTTACCGTGTCCCCTTCGCGTGGTGCTATTTCATTGTTGCAAAATTCGCCCTGATTCGGGGTGCTGATCCGTCTGAAAAAGCCCATAACAGCGGCTCTTCTACTCCCACTGCCAGAGCTTTGACGGCGTCATTACCGCCGGCAAAGGTACATCCCATTCTGCCACCGGCAGGCTATCGACCTGCTGACAATCGTGGGCCAGACCAACCGGCAAAAAGCCGTGCTGTCGCCAGTTCTGCAGGGTGCGATCGTAGAAGCCGCCGCCCCTGCCCAGACGCTGCCCATGCTGATCAAACGCAACCAATGGCACCATCATCAGATCCAGCTGATCAAGCGTGATCAACTGCCGGATATCCAGCGGCGGTTCAGGAATACGTAGTTTATTGATATGCAATGGGGTATCGGGCGTGTAGCGCAGAAACAGTAAATGACCGGGCGAGAAGGGATGCAAAACGGGCAGATAGACCGCTTTCTTCAGATGCCAGAGCCTGGCAATCAGCGGACGGGTATTCAGCTCACCATCAACTGACAGGAACAGGGCAATGTTGCGCGCGTGAGTAATCGGCGCATAGTTAAGGGCAAGTTCAGCGAGCTGTTCGGCCGCCTGGGCCTGCTGATCTTCAGTCATTGCACGGCGCAAATGGCGTACCTGCTGACGGATAACCTGACGCTGTATCATTGAAGGTGATGACATGGAAGATTCAGACATGATTTCCCCGCCTGATAAGTCGCTGAACAGCGACTATAACATGTCGGTATGGGGATGAAAGCAGGACTGCAGGAAGAGAGATCTCCGAGATGCCGCCGTAGGCTGTAACCCTTGAACCCTTGGTTCAAGGTGAACATGCCGTCATAACCATCAGGCTTCTCGGACGAACCGAGCATGCACACAGGTTACGAGCGTCACATTCTGTTTTTTCGAAATATCGGCTCAGGGGACTGGCCCACATGCAAACATCTCAGAGAAAATTTACCTCACCGTTACTTTAGTATAGCAACCATGAAGTTTTATTCGAACTTCGCACCCTCACGCTCAGAGATGCGACCTTGCTCAACTAATGCCTGTTCAATCGTCTGCTGCAACATACGGATACGCTGTTCCATATTAGCAGCATAATCGCGCGTTTTCACTTTCTCTTGCGCCAGCTCGTGGCAGACGTTTAACGCGGCGATGAACACCAGTTGTTCTGTATTGGTGACTCTAGTGCGAACTTTTAGATCTTGCAACCGTTGATTGAGATCTTCAGCCGCGCTATTGAGCGCATCTTGCTGCTCTGGCGGACAATTCACTCTCAACGAACGACCAAAAATTTGTAAATCTACCGGTTGTGCAGACATGCCACCTTCCTGACTGATTACTTCGCTCGCAACTCCCTTAGCTGTCAATGGCTTGGGAGGCGGGCAACTATATAGACCCACGAAATAAGATACAACCCCTTTTCTGGAAACCTTGAGGCAGCTAGTGGTAGCATAACACGAACTTATTCTGCCAACGACGATGAAAACTTATGTCCTTACAGAACGCAACCCCCGATTACAACGCGCTCGCGGCAGTGCTCTCACAGCAGGGTGTTGGTATGACGCCTGCAGAAATGCATGGCCTGCTAAGCGGCATCCTCTGCGGCGGTAACCAGGACACCAGCTGGAAGACGCTGGTACACGATCTGGCTAACGAAGGCATGGCGTTTTCACACACGCTTGCGGTCCCGCTGGCGGCGCTGCACGAGCACACGGCCACTACGCTGGAAGATGAGGGTTTCCTGTTTCAGCTCATGCTGCCTGCGGACGACGACATCACCGTATTTGACCGTGCCGATGCGCTGGCAGGCTGGGTTAACCATTTTCTGCTCGGTCTGGGCGTAACACAGCCTAAACTGGATAAAGTCACCGGCGAAACCGGCGAAGCAATCGATGATTTGCGTACGATTGCCCAACTCGGTTACGAAGAGGATGAAGACCAGGAAGAACTGGAGCAGTCGCTGGAAGAGGTGATTGAATATGTGCGTGTCGCTGCACTGCTGTGCCACGATACCTTCACTCGTCCGCAGCCAACCGCGCCAGAAGTGCAAAAACCGACGCTACACTAATTTCAGGTCAACGCGTTTAACCGGTCAGTTTACAGGGAGTGCAGAGATGATTTCACTGGAACGATACCTGCAGCGTCGTCAGGCGCTGCTGGCGAAGATGGTGCCTGGCAGCGCAGCGCTGATTTTTGCTGCGCCTGAAGTGACGCGCAGTAACGACACCGAATATCCCTTCCGCCAGAGCAGCGACTTCAGTTATTTCACCGGCTTTAATGAGCCGCAGGCATTGCTGGTGCTGATCAAAAGCGATGAAAATCACAACCACAGCGTGCTGTTTAACCGCGTGCGTGACCCCGCAGCGGAAGTCTGGTCTGGTCGTCGATTGGGTCAGGAGGCCGCGCCCGATAAACTCGGCGTGGATCGTGCCTTACCCTGGACCGCTATTGGTGAACAGCTGCACCTGCTGCTGAATGGCCTGGATGTGATTTACCATGCGCAGGGCGAATATGCTCACGCAGACACTCTGGTGTTCAGCGCACTGGATAAACTGCGTCGCGGTTTCCGCCAGAATCTTAGCGCGCCAGCCACCGTCACTGACTGGCGTCCATGGGTGCATGAGATGCGCCTGTTTAAAGATGCGGATGAAATTGAGTTGTTACGCCGCGCCGGGAAAATCAGTGCACTGGCGCATACTCGCGCGATGCAAACCTGTCAGCCGGGCATGTTTGAGTATCAGCTGGAAGGGGAGATCCATCACGAATTTACCCGTCACGGCGCGCGTTATCCCTCCTATAACACCATTGTGGGGGCCGGCGAGAACGGCTGCATTCTGCACTACACCGAAAACGAAAGTGAGATGCGCGACGGCGATCTGGTACTGATCGATGCAGGCTGTGAATTCCACGGCTATGCCGGTGATATCACCCGTACCTTCCCGGTTAACGGCCGATTCAGCCCGGCGCAGCGCGCGATTTAT
The DNA here is from genome assembly GCF_041982285.1 of Pantoea sp. ANP04. Classification (NCBI taxonomy): domain Bacteria; kingdom Pseudomonadati; phylum Pseudomonadota; class Gammaproteobacteria; order Enterobacterales; family Erwiniaceae; genus Pantoea; species Pantoea sp. ANP04. The sequence continues at coordinate 64,635 of NZ_JAUTYS010000017.1, forward strand.
GACATCGTTCTGGCTTCGCTGAAGCGATCGCTTGAGATGTTCCGGCCTGGCGTCAGCATTCGCGAAGTGAATGACGAAGTGGTGCGCATTATGATCACCGGTCTGGTGGAGCTGGGTATCCTGGAGGGTGACATCGATACCCTGATCGCCGAAGACGCACATCGCCAGTTCTATATGCATGGCCTGGGCCACTGGCTGGGGCTGGACGTTCACGACGTAGGTCACTACGGCACCCCGAGTCGCGATCGGATTCTGGAGCCGGGCATGGTGTTAACCGTTGAGCCGGGTCTCTATATCGGGCCGGATGCGGATGTACCCGCGCAATATCGCGGCATTGGCATCCGAATCGAAGATGACATTGTGATTACGGAAGAGGGCATTGAGAATCTCACCGACAGCGTCGTGAAAGAAGCCGATGAGATTGAAGCACTGATGGCGGCGGCAAAACAGGCATGACAATTCTGATTGCCGGAGGCGGCATGACCGGGGCGACGCTGGCGCTGGCGATCTCCCATCTCACCCAGGGCACACTGCCGGTGACGCTGATTGAAAGCAGCGAGCCAGGCAGCCGGGCGCATCCCGGTTTTGACGGCCGCGCGATTGCCCTCGCGGCCGGAACCTGCCAGCAACTGGCGGATATCAACCTGTGGCAGCGCATTGCCAGTTGTGCCACGCCGATTACCCATATCCATGTCTCCGATCGCGGTCACGCGGGCTTTGTGTCACTGGCGGCGGCTGATTATGACATTCCGGCGCTGGGGCAGGTTGTCGAGCTGTTTGATGTCGGTCAGCGGCTGTTTGCGGAACTGAAAAAAGCGCCAGGCGTGACGCTGCGCTGTCCTGCACGCGTTACCCAGGCTCACCGAAGCGACCAGCAGGTTGAGGTGACACTGGACAGTGGCGAACAACTCAGCGGCAAGCTGCTGGTGGCCGCGGATGGCACGCGCTCTGCCCTGGCCGCCTCGTGCGGTATTCAGTGGCAAAGAGACGACTATCAGCAGCTCGCGGTAATTGCCAATGTCTCCACTGCGCTGCCCCATCAGGGCCGCGCTTTCGAGCGTTTCACCGAGCATGGCCCGCTGGCGCTACTGCCGATGTCTGGCAACCGTCTCTCGCTGGTCTGGTGTCATCCGCTTTCGCAGCGCGAACGCATTGAGCAGTGGAGCGAGGCTGAATTCCTGAGTCAGCTGCAGCGTGCCTTTGGCTGGCGACTGGGCAAATTCACTCACACGGGTCAGCGAGAATACTACCCGCTGGCGCTACACCGGGCGATGTCGCCGGTGACGCACCGTGTGGCGGTGGTGGGTAATGCTGCACAGACGCTGCATCCCATTGCCGGGCAGGGTTTCAATCTTGGCCTGCGCGATGTGATGTCGCTGGCTGAAACGCTGGCAGCCGCCCATCGTCATCAGCAGGATCCCGGCAGCTATGCCGTGCTGCATCATTATCAGCAGCGTCGTCAGCCCGATCGCGCCGCCACTATCGGCATCACCGACGGACTGGTGCGCGTTTTTGCAAACCAGTATGGTCCACTGGTGGCAGGACGTAACCTGGGCCTGCTGGCAATGGATCATCTGCCGTGGCTACGAAATCAACTGGCTGAGCGTACGCTTGGCTGGGTTAAGCGTTAATAAAGAGGCTCAGATGCAAAGTTTTGATGTGGTGATCGCCGGTGGCGGTATGGTGGGGCTGGCGGTGGCCTGCGGCTTGCAGGGCAGCGGACTGCGCATCGCCGTGCTGGAAAAATCGCCGGAGCCACCGCTGGCGCTGAGTGCGTCACCGTCGATTCGCGTGTCGGCGATAAACGCCGCCAGCGAACGGCTGCTGCAGAAGCTGGATGTCTGGTCGACCATTCTTTCGCTGCGCTGCCGCGCATATCACGGCATGGAAGTGTGGGATAAGGACAGCTTCGGCTCCATCGCTTTTGATGATGAGCAGCAGGGCTTGTCACATCTGGGCCATATCGTCGAAAACCCGGTGATTCACACTGCGCTCTGGCAACGTGCCAGCGCCTGCAGCGACGTGACGATAATGGCACCTTCGCAGTTACAGCAGGTGGCATTTGGTGACAACGAAGCCTTTGTTACGCTGCAGGATGGCAGTATGTTAAGCGCGCGATTACTGATTGCCGCTGACGGTGCTAACTCCTGGCTGCGCAACAAAGCCGATATTCCGCTGACTTTCTGGGATTACGATCACCGTGCGTTAGTGGCTAACGTCCGCACTGAGAAGCCGCACGACGCGGTGGCCCGCCAGGTGTTCCACGGCGACGGTATTCTGGCTTTCCTGCCGATGCAGGATCCGCATCTGAGCTCCATCGTCTGGTCGCTCTCGCCACAGGAAGCGAGCCGTCTGGAAACCATGCCGGAAGCGCTGTTCAATCAGCAGCTCTCAGTGGCGTTTGATATGCGCCTCGGCCTGTGTCAGCTGGAAAGCGAGCGCAAATCGTTCCCGCTGGTAGCGCGCTATGCCCGCAACTTTGCGGCACACCGTCTGGCGCTGGTGGGCGATGCGGCTCACACCATTCATCCGCTGGCGGGGCAGGGCGTAAACCTTGGCTTTATGGATGCCGCCGAGTTGATTGGCGAGATTCGCCGCCTGCATCAGCAGGGCAAAGATATTGGTCAGCACCTCTATCTGCGTCGCTACGAGCGCAGCCGTAAACACAGCGCCGCAATGATGCTGGCTGGCATGCAGGGCTTCCGGGAGATGTTCGCTGGCAATAATCCGGCGAAAAAACTGCTGCGTGACGTCGGTCTGAAACTGGCTGATCGTCTGCCAGGGGTAAAACCTATGATGCTGAAGCAGGCGATGGGCCTGAATGATTTGCCCGCCTGGCTTCGCTAAATTCTCGCCTTTTGATAAGCCAGCGTCTGCTGGCTTTTTTTATGTCTGAATCCCTCTGCACCACCAAAAGGCAATGCTGCACCAGTCCGGGTCTTCGTTTGATTTATTCTAATTTTGCTAGCAATTTCGCATTACTTTTTCTCATTCATCTCTTCGCGGTCAGCGGGATTTTTTTAACATCCTGAACGCCTTGCCGCATAAATTTGCTGTGTATATTTAAAGTCCCTGCATTTATTGCGCGATTAATCACAAAATTGCAGTTTTTTATCCTGTCACAGGCTGTTTCTGGTTAGGCTGTGCATCTGCGTTCGACCCCGGTTTGCTTATGGTTAATCGTCAGATTCGGTGGTAACGTCAGTCGTAAGAGAACGTTTGCGTCGGCACTCAATTCCGGCGCAATTTTGCCCTCACTCGCTTCTGCACAGGATGGTTATGACTCAGCAAACACCTCTGTTTGAACAGCATCAGGCCTGCGGTGCCCGCATGGTGGATTTTCATGGCTGGATGATGCCATTGCACTATGGCTCCCAGATGGATGAACATCATGTGGTGCGCACTGACGCCGGGATGTTTGATGTCTCTCACATGACCATCGTCGACCTGACAGGACCGCGTACCCGCGAATTCCTGCGCTATCTGCTGGCGAATGATGTGGCAAAACTGACGCAGCCAGGCAAAGCGCTTTACACCGGGATGCTGAATGCGTCGGGTGGCGTCATTGACGATTTGATTGTTTACTTTATGAGCGAATCGTTCTTCCGGCTGGTGGTGAACTCCGCAACCCGTGAAAACGATCTCGCCTGGATCACACAACATGCGCAGGGTTATGGCATTACGCTGACGGAACGCGATGACCTGGCGCTGATTGCTGTGCAGGGTCCGCAGGCGCAGCAGAAAGCGCAGACGCTGTTCAGCGAGGAGCAGCGTCAGGCTGTGGCTGGCATGAAGCCGTTTTTTGGTGTGCAGTCAGGTGACCTGTTTATCGCGACCACTGGTTACACCGGCGAAGCAGGATATGAAATTGCGATGCCCGCCGGTGAGGCAGCCGATTTCTGGCAGCGCCTGCTGGCAGCTGGCGTAAAACCTGCCGGACTGGGCGCACGCGACACACTGCGCCTGGAAGCCGGAATGAATCTTTATGGTCAGGAGATGGACGAAGGCGTTTCACCGCTGGCCGCCAACATGGGCTGGACGGTGTGCTGGGAACCTTCTGACCGCGATTTCATAGGCCGGGAAGCGCTGGAACTGCAGCGTGAACGCGGCACAGAAAAGCTGGTGGGGCTGATCCTCACAGAAAAAGGGGTGCTGCGTAACGGCCAGCCGGTGCGTTTCACCGATGACCAGGGGCAGCCACAGGAGGGGATCATCACCAGTGGTTCTTTCTCACCGACGCTGGGTTGCAGCATCGCCCTGGCGCGCGTACCGGCCTCGGTCGGCAGCACCGCCATCGTTGAGATCCGTAACCGCCAGATGCCCGTCCAGGTTACCCGTCCCGTTTTTGTCCGCGCCGGTAAACCGGTCGCTCAGTAAATTTTATTCAGGAGAAATGGCCAATGAGCAATGTGCCGAATACGTTGAAGTACCGCGACAGCCATGAATGGGTGCGCAAAGAAGCCGATGGCAGCTACACCGTGGGTATTACTGAACATGCGCAGGAGTTACTGGGCGACATGGTATTTGTCGATCTGCCTGAAGTGGGCGCGACGTTTGCCGCCGGTGAAGAGTGCGCGGTGGCAGAGTCCGTTAAAGCGGCGTCAGATATCTATGCGCCAATTAGCGGTGAGATTGTGGCGGTCAACGATGCCCTGACTGACTCACCGGAGCAGGTCAACAGCGAGCCTTATGACGGCGGCTGGTTATTTAAAATCAAAGCCAGTGACGCGTCTGAAATCGACACGCTGCTGGATGCGGATGCTTATAAAGCCTCCATCGACGAGTAATCGTCAGGCGGCCTCAGACAGAGGCCGCAGATTTCTGTTTGCTCTCCGGTTCCCCCAGCCCGATTCAGGATTTACTGCTAATGACTCAGACTCTCAGCCAGCTTGAACACAACGGTGCATTCATTGAGCGCCATATCGGTCCTTCACCTGAGCAGCAGGCGCAGATGCTTGACGCGATTGGTGCCCGTTCGCTGGACGCGTTAATCAGCACGATTGTGCCGGCAGACATTCAGCTGCCGGGTCCACCCGCCGTTGGCGAAGCCGCGACTGAACAGCAGGCGCTGGCCGAACTGAAAGCCATTGCCAGTCAGAATCTGCGTTACAAATCCTGGATTGGTATGGGATACAGCGCGGTCATCACTCCGCCGGTTATCCTGCGTAATATGCTGGAAAATCCGGGCTGGTACACTGCCTATACCCCGTATCAGCCTGAAGTCTCGCAGGGCCGCCTGGAAGCACTGCTGAACTTCCAGCAGCTGACGCTGGATCTTACCGGCATGGATATTGCGTCCGCCTCTTTGCTGGATGAAGCCACGGCTGCAGCCGAAGCGATGGCGATGGCAAAACGCGTCAGCAAGCTCAAAAACGCCAATAAATTCTTCATTGCCGACGATATTCATCCGCAGACGCTGGATGTGGTCCGGACTCGTGCAGAGACGTTCGGTTTTGAACTGATCATCGACAGCGCCGACAAGGCAGCGGATCACGACGACCTGTTTGGTGTGCTGCTGCAACAGGTGGGAACGACGGGCAACGCGCACGATTACAGCGCGCTGATTGCCGGGCTGAAAGCACGCAAAGTCGTGGTAAGCGTGGCGGCAGACTTTATGTCGCTGGTGTTACTGGAAGCGCCAGGCAGGCAGGGCGCAGATATTGTCTTTGGTTCCGCTCAGCGCTTCGGCGTGCCGATGGGTTACGGCGGTCCGCACGCTGCCTTCTTCGCCAGCCGCGACGAGCATAAACGCTCTATGCCAGGCCGCATCATCGGTGTGTCACGTGATGCCGCAGGTAACACAGCACTGCGCATGGCGATGCAGACCCGTGAACAACATATCCGTCGTGAAAAGGCTAATTCCAACATCTGTACGTCGCAGGTACTGCTGGCAAACATTGCGGGTCTCTATGCAGTTTTCCACGGCCCGGCTGGTCTGAAACGTATTGCCTCACGCATTCACCGCTTCACCAGCATCCTGGCAGCCGGACTGCAGCAGGGCGGCCTGAAACTGCGCCATCAGCACTGGTTCGATACGCTGACGGTGGAAGTGGCGGATAAAGCCGCTGTGCTGAACCGCGCTTTGAGCTTTGGCGTTAACCTGCGCAGCGACATCCATAATGCCGTTGGCATCACGCTGGATGAAACCACCTGCCGCGAAGATATTCTGGCGCTGTTTGCTATTCTGCTGGGTGATGAACATGGCCAGGATCTGGAAAAACTCGACAGCGAAGTCGCCAGTGAAAGCCACGCGATTCCTGCGGGCCTGCAGCGTCACAGCGAGATCCTGACCCATCCGGTGTTCAACCGTCATCACAGCGAAACCGAGATGATGCGCTATATGCACAGCCTGGAGAAAAAGGATCTGGCGCTGAATCAGGCGATGATCCCGCTCGGATCCTGCACCATGAAGCTCAACGCTGCCGCTGAGATGATCCCGATCACCTGGCCGGAGTTTGCTGAGCTGCATCCATTCTGCCCGGCTGAACAGGCTACCGGCTATCTGCAGATGATCGGCCAGTTGTCGCAGTGGCTGGTGCAGCTCACCGGCTATGATGTACTCTGCATGCAGCCTAACTCTGGCGCGCAGGGGGAATATGCCGGGCTGCTGGCGATCCGCCGCTATCACGAAAGTCGCGGCGAGGGCGATCGTCATCTCTGTCTGATCCCGAGTTCGGCACACGGTACGAACCCGGCCTCAGCCCAGATGGCGGGTATGGATGTGGTCGTGGTCGCGTGCGACAAACAGGGCAACATCGACCTTGGCGACCTGCGTGAAAAGGCGGCGCAGGCGGGCGACAAACTTTCCTGCATCATGGTGACTTATCCCTCCACACACGGTGTCTATGAAGAGACCATCCGTGAAGTGTGCCAGATCGTGCATCAGTATGGCGGTCAGGTGTATCTGGATGGCGCGAACATGAATGCGCAGGTCGGCATCACCACGCCAGGCTACATCGGCGCAGATGTCTCGCACCTCAATCTGCACAAAACCTTCTGCATTCCGCACGGCGGCGGCGGTCCGGGTATGGGACCGATTGGCGTGAAAGCGCACCTGGCTCCGTTTGTTCCGGGACACAGCGTGGTGCAGATCGACGGTGTGCTGACGCAGCAGGGCGCGGTCTCCGCAGCGCCGTTTGGTAGCGCCTCTATTCTGCCGATCAGCTGGATGTACATTCGCATGATGGGAGCCGAAGGGCTGAAACAGGCCAGTTCGGTCGCGATTCTGAATGCTAACTATATTGCCAGCCGCCTGCAGTCTGCTTATCCGGTGCTCTATACCGGCCGCGATGGCCGTGTGGCGCACGAATGTATTCTCGACATCCGTCCGCTGAAAGAGCAGACCGGCATCAGTGAGCTGGATATTGCTAAGCGCCTGATCGATTATGGATTCCACGCGCCGACCATGTCCTTCCCCGTGGCGGGCACGCTGATGGTGGAGCCGACCGAGTCAGAGAGTAAAATCGAACTGGATCGCTTTATTGACGCAATGCTGGCGATCCGTATGGAAATTGACCGGGTGGCGGCAGGGGAATGGCCGCTGGACGATAACCCACTGGTTAATGCGCCGCATACCCAGCTGGAAATCGTCAGTGAGTGGTCACATCCTTACAGCCGTGAACTGGCGGTCTTCCCGGCAGGCAGCCATAACAAATACTGGCCGACCGTAAAACGTCTGGATGATGTGTTTGGCGACCGCAATCTGTTCTGCTCCTGCGTGCCGATGAGCGATTATCAGTAATCTCCCTACGGGCAAGCGTTAATCATCAGGGGCCGATTCGTCGGCCCTTTGTTATGGAGAATCAGCATGAAACTGGCACTGGTTACGGGTGGCAGCCGCGGTATCGGGCGGGCCACGTCACTGTTACTGGCAGCCCGGGGTTATCGGGTTGCAGTGAACTATCGTCAGCGCGAGGCCGAAGCGCAACAGCTGGTGGCACAGATCCAGCAGCAGGGCGGTGAAGCCTTTGCGGTTCAGGCGGATATCAGTGATGAAGCGCAGGTGATGGCGATGTTTGCGCAGCTCGACAAGCACTCTATGCCGCTGGCGTTGCTGGTGAACAACGCCGGGATTCTGTTTCAGCAATGCCGCACCGAACAGCTTGAGGCGGCGCGACTGCAAAAGGTCTTTGCGACCAACGTCATCGGATCCTTTCTCTGCTGTCGTGAGGCGGTTAAGCGGATGGGCACGCATCACGGCGGTCAGGGCGGCGCGATTGTAAACGTCTCGTCGGCCGCATCGCGTACCGGTGCGCCTGGCGAATATGTAGATTACGCCGCCTCAAAAGGGGCGATGGATACGCTGACCAAAGGATTGTCGCTGGAAGTGGCGCAGCAGGGGATTCGGGTCAATGGCGTACGTCCGGGATTTATCTATACAGAGATGCATGCCGATGGTGGAGAGCCGGGCAGGGTAGACAGACTTGCCAGCGCGATTCCGATGGGGCGCGGCGGTGAGGCAGAAGAGGTAGCGGAAGCGATTGTCTGGCTGGCCAGCGATGCGGCCTCATACGTCACCGGCAGCATCATTGACGCTGCCGGTGGTCGTTAACTCACTTCGTAGCTTATGCGGCTTCAGGAATCAGAGGTTTTCGCCGTTGCTGGCGATAACCTGCTGATACCAGCTGAAGCTTTTCTTCTTCGCACGAGAAAAGTCGCCGCTGCCATCATCGTTTTTATTCACATGAATAAAGCCGTAGCGCTTATCGTACTGGCCGGTGGTAAAAGAGACACAATCCAGGCAACCCCATGGTGTGTAGCCCATTAAATCCACACCATCATACGCTACGGCTTTCTTCATCTCTTCGATGTGCGCACGCAGGTAGTCGATGCGGTAATCATCTTCAATCAGGCCGTCAGCGCCGGGCTTATCGATCGCACCAAAGCCGTTTTCGACAATAAACAGCGGCTTCTGGTAACGCTCATACATCTCGTTCATGGCATAACGCAGGCCGACCGGATCGATCTGCCAGCCCCAGTCTGACGCTTTCACATGCGGGTTTTTCACCACACCTTCAAAGCCGGTGATGGGATCGTCAACGCCGCTGGCATCGCTCTTCACGGCGTTGCTCATGTAGTAGCTGAAACCGACATAGTCTGCACAGCCCTGGCGCAGCGTCTCAGCATCGTCCGCTTCCATCTGAATGTCATAACCTTTACGTGCCCACTCCCTGAGCGTGTAGGCCGGATAGTAGCCACGCATCTGCACGTCACTGAACACATAGCGCTGATGCATCGACTCCTGCGCCAGCACCACATCGTCCGGGTGGCAGGAGAACGGGTAGACAGGGACCATGGCGATCATGCAGCCAATCTGGAAGTCAGGATTGATGTCGTGACCGAGCTTCACCACTTTAGCGCTGGCAACAAACTGGTGGTGCATGACCTGATACATTGCCTGTTCAGGTTTCTCATGCTCGGTAAAGATCACACCTGAACAGCAGTAACCAAACAGCGGATACTGCCAGTTGCGCTGGTTGTTGATCTCGTTAAAGGTCATCCAGTATTTCACTTTGTTCTTATAGCGGTTCAGCACCACTTCGCTGAAGCGCACAAAGAAGTCGACCACTTTGCGGTTGTGCCAGCCGCCATACTCTTTGACCAGGTGATAAGGCATTTCGAAGTGCGAAAGTGTGATGACCGGTTCAATGCCATACTTCAGCAGTTCATCAAACAGATCGTCATAGAATTGCAGGCCCGCTTCATTAGGCTGCTGCTCATCTCCATTGGGGAAGATGCGGGTCCAGGCAATGGAGGTGCGGAAGCATTTAAAGCCCATCTCGGCAAACAGCGCGATATCCTGTTTATAATGAGAATAAAACTCCACGCCTTTGTGGTTCGGGTAGAAATGACCAGGCTGTACGCCGTCGGTGATCACGCGGTCAACGCCGTGTGAACCGCCGGTCAGCACGTCAGCAATGCTGACGCCTTTGCCGCCCTGATCCCAGCCACCTTCAACCTGATGCGCCGCGACCGCACCGCCCCAAAGAAAGCCTTTTGGTAACTGCAATTCTGCACTCATGCTTTACTCCATTACGGATATTGAAATTGAGCTGAGTGTAGCAAGGCAATATTGAAAGTCACGATATAACAGCGCGCCTGGAATTACGTTTGTTACATCCAAAAAACACGCTGTTTTATTTCCCCAGCTGGCGGCCTATTGCTTCAATAATATAGGTCACCGGCACCTGAGTGGTAATGTCAGAATTGTCGGCCATGCGAATAATCGGCACGTGATAGCAGAGGTTAAAATCACCAATCTTCGCCAGAGAGCAGCTTTCCGTATTCGTTATCGCAATGATTTTGCACTTCTTCAGGCTGAACTGACTGGCAATGCGCAGGATCTCTTCCGTTTCGCCGGAGACCGATAAAATAATGGCGACGGCATTTTCATACAGGTCAGTGCTGACCGGATAGTAGGGGTCGTCAATGGCGTGACTGAATTTACCGAGGTTAGAGAAAAACCGCGCGCCATATTTTGCCAGACTGCCGGAGGTGCCGACGCCAATAAAGAAAACCCGATCCGCCTGATTAATTTTCTGCGCAGCCTGCGTGATGAGCTGTTCAAACTCCGGGTTATTAATACTCTTGAAAAAACTCAGCATTTCACTGACGCCCGCCGTGTTGAGCAGCGGTGCACGCTGTTGTTCGCTTAAGCGCAGGCGGATGCGGAACTCTGACCAGCCTTCACAATCCATCTTGCGGCAGAAGCGCAGCACGGTGGTGGTGGAGACGGCAGCCTGCTCAGCCAGCTCGCGAATCGTCATATAGCTGACGCCCTCGCGGTGCTTAATGATGAATTGATAGACCTGCATTTCCAGATCGTTAAGGCGGGCGAGATCGCGATGCGAAAACATGAATGACTCATTGAACAGTTGACCGAAGGTCAGTTTACCAGATTCAGTACGTGGTTTAAGGGATAGTGAATTTCTGTGAGCATTTTTAGCGTACACGTGTACACTGAAAAAATTATTGGGTAGGCTGGGTAACAGTGACTACTGCTATGGCGCTGTTCAGGAAACTAATATGACCACCACACTCTCTCAAAAACATCGACCCTCTGCGGGCTATTCCATTACCGAGGAGATTGCCAACAGTATCAGTCACGGTCTTGGCTGCCTCTCTGGCATCGTCGGGCTGGTGCTGATGCTCCATCAGGCCACTGAGAGGCAGGCTGACACCATCACCTTTATCAGCTACAGCCTCTATGGCGGCAGCATGATTTTGCTGTTTCTGGCCTCAACGCTCTATCACGCAATCCCGGATGGGCCCGCCAGACCCTGGCTGAAAAAGCTCGATCACTGTGCCATCTATCTGCTGATTGCGGGGACCTATACGCCGTTTCTGCTGGTCGGACTGAGGACGCCCCTGGCGTATGGCTTAATGGCGGTGATCTGGGGGCTGGCGCTGGCGGGTATTGTGTTCAAGCTCACGATTGCACATCGCTTTAAAGCGCTGTCGCTGGTGACCTATCTCTGCATGGGGTGGCTGTCGCTGATTGTGGTTTATCAGCTGGCGATGATCCTGCCGCCGGGCTGCATCTGGCTGCTGGCCGCAGGCGGAATTATCTATTCGCTTGGGGTGATTTTCTATGTGGCACGCCGCATTCCCTTTAACCACGCCATCTGGCATTTGTTTGTGCTGGGCGGCAGTCTCTGCCACTTCTGCGCCATCTATTTTTATGTGCGCTGAGTAGATTGCGGCATGGCCCTTCCGTTAATGAAAGGGCCATGCGGTTACATCACTCTTCAGCCAGCGAGTAGGGCAGCGGCTGAATGGTCAGATGCCCGCCTTCGTCACCTTCAACCCGCAGCACGCTGTCCGGCTCCAGATCGTTATTCAGCACCACCTGAATCCAGCTGATTCCATCATCTAACTGCACCGCAGCCAGCACGCTTCCGGTACGACGCCAGCGCTCACCCATCTGTAACTCCAGCGGAGCATTGGCTTCGGGCAGATGACTTGCCTGACCCGCCAGCCAGTAGAGCGCGCGTTTATTGGCACCGCGATATTTCGCTCTGGCGACCATCTCCTGACCGGCATAGCAGCCCTTTTTGAAGCTGATAGCATCCAGTGCCTGCAGGTTGGTGGCCTGAGGAATAAACTGCACACTGGTGGCCGGATCGATTACCGGAATGCCCGCTTCAATGTCCAGCGCCAGCCACTGCTGACTGTCATTAAACTGAGCATCGTCATTAAGCTTCTGTTTCAGCGCTTCTGCCTGTGACAGCGAGGTAACAATCAGAAAACGTTCGGCGGGTTGGGCAAACCACAGCAGCGTGGTTTCTCCCTGCTGCACCACTGGTTTTTCGCTGTCGGGCAGGTTATCAAACAGATTTGCCAGCGCGGCGCGGGCCTGAAAACCGGCCAGGCCCAGCAACACGCACTCATCGTCAGCTGCCATCGTCACTTTCGAAAACACCGCGTATTTTTTTAACTCAGTCAGCTGGGTGTCGCGCAGTTCACGGCGGATCAGATAGGCATAGCCTTCGCCGCGATGGAACAGGCGCATATTACTCCACATTTTGCCTTTGGCATCGCAGTGTGCGGCGGGCGAATGGTGGTCTGCATCCAGCGCCGCGACATCTAGCGTTAGCTGACCCTGCAGGTAAGCGGTACTGTCAGCACCGGTAATGGAAACCAGCGCCCAGCTATCCAGTGACATCAGGGTTAATGGCAGGCGAGACGACGCGGCAGGCTGGCGCGGCGGTAAAGTAAAAGTGGGCATGGAGATATCCTGTATTAGAAGGTTCATCCGGAACATTGTCTTCAATGTTAAAAGAGCCGACTGGCAATGCAACCTGTTTACGGAAAACGGCGCACAAAAGGCGTGATAACCCTGAAAAGCTACAATCTGAAATGTGGCAGGTTGCACAGCCTGCGACGCTGCGCCTGCGAGCTGCATTAAACCAGGTTACACTAGCGGCCACGTTGTGAATTGTGGAAATTGATGCATGGATATTAATGATAAATCACGTATTCAGTGGGCTTGCCGTCGCGGCATGCTGGAACTGGATGTGGCTATTATGCCGTTCTTCAAATTTGAGTATGACACGCTTAATGACACTGATAAGCAGGTCTTTGTTAACCTGCTGAAGAGTGACGATCCCGACCTGTTTAACTGGCTGATGAATCACGGTGAGCCAAAAGATCCAGAGCTTAAGCGGATGGTGAATTTGATCCAGCAGCGTAACCATGATCGCGGCCCCGTGGCAATGTAAGCTGCAGCCCTCCCGCCTGGCGTGCGGATGTCTGTGCGCCTGGCTGGTGGCAGCCGTGACTGGCGTCGTGTTGATGCCGCTGCCGGTGGGCGGCTGGCTGATTAAAGTGCCGGTTATTCTGTTGTTGCTGGCTGAAGGCTGGTGCAGCTTCCGACGATTGCGTCAGCGGCGCGGTGAGTTACAGCGGGAAGGCGGTCATTGCTGGATCTGGCAGGGAAAACGCTGGCGACCGACCCAGCCGCTGCGCTGGTTACCGATTGGCGTCTTGCTGGTGGCCAGGAGTGAAAAGGGCGCTACGCTACGATGGTGGCTGATGCGGGACAATATGCAGCCCGGCGAATGGCGAGCATTACGCGCCTGCTGTTTCAGCAAAGCGCGACATTAATGGCAACAGGGCAGACTATTATCTGCCGGCATCTGCAGGCGCTCGTGTCTAGAGCGGCAATCCAGAGCACGGAATCGTTCAGAGCAGTGCAGCGGTTTCGGTTAATACCTGCTCGCACCACTGCTCAACGCGCTCATCGGTGACCTCGAACTGATTCACATCATCCAGCGCCAGACCCACAAATTGCGAGCCATCGGCACTCAGCGGTTTAGGACTGGTGAACTCATAGCCCTCAAGCGGCCAGTAGCCGACAAACCGCACGCCCATGGGCTGCAGCAAATCGTGGAGCATGCCGAGCGCATCTAAAAACCACTCGCCATAGCCAATCTGATCGCCCATGCCATACAGCGCAACAATCTTGTTTTGCAGATTCAGCGCGGGCAGTTGCGTCCAGATCGCCTCCCAGTCCTCCTGCAACTCACCGAAATCCCAGGTCGGGATGCCCATGATCAGCAAATCGTACTGTTCCATCAGGCGTGGGTCGTCATCTTTCACGTTATGCAGCGTCACTAACTCTTCGCCAATAAAATCGCGAATTTTCTCCGCTACAATTTCGGTGTAACAGGTACTTGAACCGTAAAAAAGACCGATTTTCATGCAGATAACACTCTGTAAATACTGGCTTTGGCGCAATTGTACCAGAAGCGCTGCTGAATCAGGCATAATGAGCATGATTTTACACCAGACGGCGGAGACAACGTGCAGGACAGCGATCTGACAGAACAGTTTCTTGATGCGCTCTGGATTGAACGCAATCTGGCGCAGAATACTCTCTCCTCTTATCGTCAGGATCTTCAGACGCTGACCGGCTGGCTGGCGCATCATCAGCTAACGCTGCTCAGCGTGACGCCACTGGATCTGCAGCAGTTCCTGGCCGAAAGGCTGGAGGGCGGTTACAAAGCGACAAGCTCAGCGCGGTTGCTCAGCGCCATGCGTCGCCTGTTCCAGTATCTTTATCGCGAAAAGCTGCGACCGGACGATCCGAGCGCACTGCTGTCCGCGCCAAAACTGCCGCAGCGTTTGCCGAAAGATCTCAGTGAAGCGCAGGTCGAACGACTGTTGCAGGCGCCGAATATCGATATTCCGCTGGAGCTGCGCGACAAAGCAATGCTGGAGCTGCTCTACGCGACCGGCCTGCGTGTCTCCGAACTGATTGGCCTGACGCTCAGCGACATCAGCCTGCGGCAGGGCGTTGTCCGGGTTATCGGTAAAGGCGATAAAGAGCGGCTGGTGCCTTTAGGTGAAGAAGCGGTTTACTGGCTGGAGCAATATATGGAACATGGTCGTCCGTGGCTGCTCAATGGGCAGACGCTGGACGTGATGTTTCCCAGCAATCGGGCGCAGCAGATGACGCGCCAGACCTTCTGGCATCGCATCAAGCATTACGCCACGCTGGCGGGGATCGACAGCGAAAAGTTATCGCCGCATGTAATGCGTCATGCCTTTGCGACCCATCTGCTGAACCACGGTGCGGATCTACGTGTCGTACAGATGCTGCTGGGACATAGCGATCTCTCCACCACCCAAATTTATACGCACGTCGCCACTGAGCGCCTGCGTCAGTTGCATCAACAACACCATCCGCGAGCCTGATTCGCGGCCATAAGGATAAAAATGAACAAGCATTTTGCCATGCTGGCCCTGTTAGCCAGCG
Source organism: Pantoea sp. ANP04 (assembly GCF_041982285.1). Lineage (NCBI taxonomy): Bacteria > Pseudomonadati > Pseudomonadota > Gammaproteobacteria > Enterobacterales > Erwiniaceae > Pantoea > Pantoea sp. ANP04. Next base: position 79,894 of record NZ_JAUTYS010000017.1, read on the forward strand.
CCTTTTCCGGTCTCGCACAGGCCGATGACAGCGCCATTCAGCAATCCCTTAAAAAGCTCGGTCTGAACCAGACGGAGATCAGTCCATCCCCGCTGCCTGGCTTTAAAACCGTGCTGTCGGAAAGCGGCGTGCTCTATGTTACCGATGACGGCAAACATATGATCCAGGGCCCGCTCTATGACGTCAGCGGCAAACAGCCGGTCAACGTCACCAACCAGCTGCTGGACAAAAAAGTCGAGGCGCTGGTGCCGGAGATGATCGTCTACAAAGCCCCGAAAGAGCAGCATGTGATCACCGTCTTCACCGACATCACCTGTGGTTACTGCCACAAGCTGCACGAGCAGATGGCGGACTACAATGCGCTGGGCATTACCGTGCGCTACCTGGCGTTTCCGCGAGAGGGACTGAATGGTCAGATCGAACCGGCAATGAAGGCGATCTGGTGCAGCGCTGACCGCAATAAAGCGTTTGATGAGGCGATGAAAGGCAATGCGCCGAAGATGGCCGCACCAGACAGCTGCAAAATCGATATTTCTCAGCATTACAAACTGGGCGTGCTGTTTGGCATTCAGGGCACCCCTGCGATGCTGACTGACACCGGCATGATGATCCCGGGTTATCAGTCGCCGCAGGAGCTGAAGCAGGTGCTGGACAATCAGAAGCGTGGTGGTTAATCGGTGGTAAAACAGGAAGTGGAACTGCGTCGCCGTGAGGTGACGGTTGACGATGCGCTACCGGCCACGCTGCCGCCGTTGCTGAAGCGGCTCTATCTGCAACGCGGCGTGCGTGACGCCGCAGAGCTGGAGCGCGGTGCGAAAAACCTGCTGCCTTACCAGTCTTTAAGCGGAATTGAGAGTGCAGTGGAACTGCTGCATCAGGCGCTGCTGGATGGGCGTCGCATTATGGTGGTGGGCGACTTTGATGCCGATGGCGCGACCAGTACCGCGCTGACTGTCATGGCGCTGCGCAGCATGGGCGGCGGCAACGTGCAGTATCTGGTCCCTAACCGCTTTGAAGATGGTTATGGCCTTAGCCCGGAAGTGGTTGAGCAGGCGCGTGCGCGCGGCGCGGCGATGATCCTGACCGTCGATAACGGCATCTCCTCCCACGCTGGCGTTGATTTTGCTCATCAGCACGGGATTCCGGTGCTGATTACCGACCACCATCTGCCCGGCGAGACCTTACCCGCCGCTGAGGCGATCGTGAATCCCAATCTGCCGGACTGCAACTTTCCCTCGCGCGCGCTGGCGGGCGTGGGCGTCGCGTTCTATCTGATGCTGGCGCTGCGTGCCCATCTGCGCACTAAGGGATGGTTTGGCACCACCCGCACGGAACCGAATCTGGCGGAGATGCTGGATCTGGTCGCGCTTGGCACGGTAGCCGATGTGGTGCCGCTCGACGTCAATAACCGCATTCTGGTGTGGCAGGGGCTCAGCCGCATCCGTGCCGGAAAATGCCGGCCAGGCATCCGCGCGCTGCTGGAGATTGCTAATCGCGATGCCCGTCAGCTGGCGGCCAGCGATCTCGGCTTTGCGCTGGGACCACGACTCAACGCTGCAGGCCGGCTCGACGATATGTCGGTGGGCGTTGCGCTGTTAATGACCGACGATCTCAGCCAGGCACGCATGCTGGCCAGCGAGCTGGACGCGCTGAATCAGACGCGTAAAGAGATCGAGCAGGGCATGCAGAGCGAAGCGCTGGCGCTGTGTCAGGCGCTGGAGCGCGAGCAGCGCGATCTGCCGCTGGGGCTGGCCTTCTATCATCCCGAATGGCATCAGGGCGTGGTGGGGATTCTGGCGTCACGTCTTAAAGAGCGCTTCCATCGTCCCGTGATTGCCTTTGCGCCAGCAGGCGACGGCACGCTGAAGGGGTCGGGCCGCTCGATTGCCGGACTGCATCTGCGCGATGCGCTGGAGCGTCTGGATACCCTGAATCCTGGTATGATGCTAAAGTTTGGCGGTCACGCCATGGCAGCCGGCTTATCGCTGGAGACCGCACGCTACGAGGAGTTTCGTCAGCGCTTTGCTGACCTGGTCGGTGAGTGGCTGGATGGCGAATCGCTGCAGGGCATCATCTGGTCAGATGGCGCCCTGCAGCCGCAGGAGTTTTCCCTGCAGACCGCCGAGATGTTGCGCGAAGCCGGGCCCTGGGGCCAGGCGTTCCCGGAACCCGCTTTTGACGGCAAATTTAAGCTGCTGCAACAGCGGCTGGTGGGCGAGCGACATCTTAAAGTCATGGTCGAGCCGCTGGACGGCGGTCCGCTGATCGACGGTATCGCCTTTAATGTCGATACCACGCTGTGGCCCGACAGCAGCATTCGTCAGGTTGAGCTGGCCTATAAGCTGGATATCAATGAGTATCGCGGTAACCGCTCGGTGCAGCTGATCATCGACCATATCTGGCCGCTGAACTGAGTTAAACAGGGTGCGCGCGTCTCCGGTTACGGCAGATGCGCGACCGCCCGATTGTTTTCTGCGTTATTCTGCTGCGCGTGAGGATGTCACCGCGATCCGATAAGCAAATGCGACACGTCACGCAACCCCGGCATCAGCCCGCTGTCTCAGCGCTACAATCTGCCGCCAGTTTCGGGTAAACTTGTGCGTTAATTTTCCTGTCCCATCGAACATAAGAAAGACGCCAAAGCCATGTTTGAAATTAACCCGGTCAAAAACCGTATTCAGGACCTCAGTGAGCGCAGCGACGTTCTTCGGGGGTATCTTTGACTACGATGCCAAGAAAGAACGCCTCGAAGAAGTAAACGCCGAGCTGGAACAGCCCGATGTCTGGAACGAACCTGAGCGCGCTCAGGCGCTGGGCAAAGAGCGCTCCTCGCTGGAAGCGATCGTGCAGACGCTGGATCAGATGTCGCAGGGCCTGGAAGATGTGCAGGGTCTGCTTGAACTGGCTGTAGAAGCGGAAGACGAAGAGACTTTCGACGAAGCGGTTGCCGAGCTGGATGTCCTTGAGGGCAAGCTGGGCGAACTGGAATTCCGCCGCATGTTCTCTGGCGAGTATGACAGCGCCGACTGCTATATCGATCTGCAGGCGGGTTCCGGCGGCACCGAAGCGCAGGACTGGGCCAGCATGCTGATGCGTATGTATCTGCGTTGGGCCGAAGCGAAAGGCTTCAAAACTGAAATTATCGAAGAGTCTGAAGGTGAAGTTGCAGGCATCAAGTCTGTCACTATTCGCGTGTCAGGCGACTACGCTTTTGGCTGGTTACGCACCGAAACCGGCGTGCATCGCCTGGTGCGTAAGAGCCCGTTTGACTCCGGCGGTCGTCGTCACACCTCATTCAGCTCTGCCTTTATCTACCCGGAAGTGGATGACGATATTGATATCGACATCAACCCAGCCGATCTGCGCATTGACGTTTATCGTGCGTCCGGTGCGGGCGGCCAGCACGTTAACCGGACGGAATCTGCGGTCCGTATTACCCATATTCCAACCGGTACTGTCACCCAGTGTCAGAATGACCGTTCTCAGCATAAGAACAAAGATCAGGCGATGAAGCAGATGAAAGCGAAGCTGTATGAGCTTGAGATGCAGAAGAAAAATGCTGAGAAACAGGCGCTGGAGGACAACAAGTCCGACATTGGCTGGGGAAGTCAGATCCGTTCTTACGTTCTCGATGATGCACGCATCAAAGATCTGCGCACCGGCGTAGAGACGCGTAACACCCAGGCGGTGCTGGACGGCGATCTGGATCGATTCATTGAAGCAAGTTTAAAAGCAGGGTTATAGACATGTCTGAACAACAACCGCAGAGCGCTGATGCCGCCGTTGAGTTAAATAACGAACTGAAAACGCGCCGCGAAAAGCTGAGTGCGCTGCGTGCCAACGGTCTGGCGTTTCCCAACGACTTCCGTCGTGACAGCCTTTCAAACCAGCTGCTGGAAAGCTATGGCGAGAAGAGCAATGAAGAGCTGGAAGCGCTGGATATCGAAGTCAGCGTCGCCGGACGCATGATGACCCGCCGTATCATGGGTAAAGCCTCTTTCGTTACTCTGCAGGATGTGGGCGGCCGGATTCAGCTTTACGTCTCTCGTGACGATCTGGCTGAAGGCATCTACAACGAGCAGTTCAAGAAATGGGACCTCGGCGATATCCTGGGTGCGCGTGGCAAACTGTTCAGAACCAAGACCGGCGAACTGTCGATTCACTGTTCAGAACTGCGCCTGCTGACCAAAGCCCTGCGCCCGCTGCCGGACAAATTCCACGGCCTGGCCGATCAGGAAACCCGTTACCGTCAGCGTTACCTTGATCTGATCGCCAACGAAGAGTCACGCAACACCTTCAAAATTCGTTCGCAGATCATGGCCGGCATTCGCCAGTTCATGGTAGGCCGCGACTTTATGGAAGTGGAAACCCCGATGATGCAGGTGATCCCGGGCGGCGCGTCCGCGCGTCCGTTCATCACCCATCACAATGCGCTGGATATCGACATGTATCTGCGCATTGCACCAGAGCTTTACCTGAAGCGTCTGGTGGTGGGTGGCTTCGACCGCGTGTTCGAGATCAACCGTAACTTCCGTAACGAAGGTATTTCGCCACGTCATAACCCAGAGTTCACCATGATGGAACTCTATATGGCCTATGCGGATTACAAAGATCTGATCGAACTGACCGAAAGCCTGTTCCGTACTCTGGCGCAGGATGTGTTAGGCAGCACGGTCGTGCCTTACGGCGAGCAGGAGTTTGATTTCGGCAAGCCGTTTGAAAAACTGACCATGCGTGAAGCGATCAAGAAATACCGTCCGGAAACGGATCTGGCCGATCTGGAAGACTTTGATAAAGCGGTGGCGATTGCACAATCCCTGCATATCAAAGTGGAGAAGAGCTGGGGTCTGGGCCGCGTCGTGACCGAGATCTTCGAAGAGACGGCTGAAGCGCATCTGATTCAGCCAACCTTCATCACTGAATATCCGGCTGAAGTCTCGCCACTCGCCCGTCGTAACGACGAGAACCCGGAAATCACCGATCGCTTTGAGTTCTTCATTGGCGGTCGTGAAATCGGTAACGGCTTCTCCGAGCTTAATGATGCGGAAGATCAGGCTGAGCGTTTCCTGCAGCAGGTGAATGCCAAAGATGCCGGTGACGACGAAGCGATGTTCTACGACGAAGACTATGTTACCGCGCTGGAACATGGCCTGCCGCCAACCGCCGGTCTGGGTATCGGGATTGACCGTATGGTGATGCTGTTTACTAACAGCCACACGATCCGCGATGTGATTCTGTTCCCGGCACTGCGTCCAGGTAGCAAGTAAGTCTGACTGTTCTCAGAAAAGGCCGGGTATACCGGCCTTTTTTATGTCTGCTGAAAGAGTATGGCCCGGTTCGCTATGAGATCGAGCCTGCTCAGGGAATACGGTCAGAAAAGGAAAGCGTCCCGCGCCAGGGATGGCGCGGGCCGAGCGGTCATGGATGACGGCTTTTGCGTCTTTCCGATCTGACCGTCTTCCCTGCGCGCTTACTTTATCCGTTGCTGTCAGATGCACTCTGATTCGGCGTTGTCAGCACGAAAAAGGCCGGAAGTTCCGGCCTTTTTTACCACTGTCCATTCAGCAAACATCAGGACTTAATCGCCTGATTCAACCAGCTCTGAAAGCGGGAATAGGGCACATAGAGCGCAACGTTTTTATAGAGTGTCTTACCGCTGACATTGTCATTGATGTTATTGCTGTAGCCAATAATCACACCCGCCAGCGTATCATCAGAGGCGTTATAAACCGCACCGCCTGACATCCCTTTCACCACACCCGCATTCGCCGCGACTACAACACAGTCCGGCTTATTCCAGCTGTTCGCCAGCGTGGTATTAATCAGGTTCTGTCCGCTGGAGCTGACCGGCATGGCCGAAATAAAACTGTAGCCATAGAGATTCACCTGGTCGCCAATATGGCTGTTGCGAAAGCTGGGTGGCAGATTCATTTCGCTGTTTTTATGGTAGACCACGGCCAGATCGCATTGCGGATGCCAGGCTTTAACCCGGTAAAGAGAGAACTTCGCCACGTGCGCAGCGGTCAGGCTGTACTCCGGCGTCAGCGGGATGGTAGTACCCAGCGTGCCTAACCCCAGCACGGTAGGAATGCCGGTCACGGTCATATCAACGCGTTTTTCCGCTTCTTTACTGTACTCATAATGCCCCACCGAGCAGCCGGTTAAGCCTAAAACCATTAAGGCTATGAGTCGTTGCATTCTCTCTCCCTGCGTCAGCAGTTGATTACATCACCTGGCAATTCATTAGGGATATATCGGCAACGTTAAGGATTTATTAATTAAATACGCACTAAAAAGCGTAATCGGTTCACGGAGAATGACAACCTGACCCGGGTTCGCGAGGGTCTTTCAGGTAGGGTCCGCAGGCAGAGAAAGAAAGTTGCGACAGGCACAGCGACACGATTATTGCGGCCTCAGCAATAATCCTTTGCTGCATACAGGCTATGTCGTGCACCAGCGCTATGCTGTAATACTCACTGTGACGCAGATCAAAATTAATAAGCGTCGAGGGGCTGCGTGTCCGCGCGGTTCACCTGCAAATGAAACCGGGAGAGTGTTATGCCTGTAGCATTAATGGCGCTGGCGTTAAGTGCGTTTGCCATCGGAACCACCGAGTTTGTCATTATGGGATTGCTGCCGGAGGTGGCGCGTGACCTTCAGGTGTCGATTCCGTCGGCGGGCTGGCTAATCAGCGGCTATGCGCTGGGGGTAGCAATTGGTGCGCCGATAATGGCGTTGCTGACCGCCAGACTACCGCGTAAAAAAACGCTGATTCTGCTGATGGTGATCTTTATTGTCGGCAACCTGCTGTGTGCGCTGGCTTACAACTACAACCTGCTGATGCTGGCCAGAATCGTTACCGCACTCTGTCATGGTGCCTTCTTCGGGATTGGCGCGGTTGTCGCCGCCAGTCTGGTGCCTGCCGGGCGTCAGGCTTCGGCTGTGGCACTGATGTTTACAGGGCTGACCTTAGCTAACGTGCTGGGCGTGCCGCTGGGAACCAGTTTCGGACAGATGTTTGGCTGGCGAGCGACATTCTGGGGCGTGGCGGTGATCGGCGTGCTGGCATTTATCGCCCTGATCGTCAGTCTGCCCAACAACAAACAGGAAAAACCGGTTCATCTGGCGAGTGAAATTGGCGCACTGGCCAACGGCAAACTGTGGCTGTCGCTGCTGATGACGGTGTGCTTTGCGGCGGCGATGTTTGCACTGTTCAGCTACATTGCGCCGCTATTGTTAGAGGTGACGGGCATCAGCGACCGCGGCGTCAGCTGGACGCTGTTCCTGATAGGTGCGGGCCTGACGGTCGGTAACATCCTTGGTGGAAAACTGGCTGACTGGAAAGTCTCCTTCAGCCTGATCCTCAGCTTCTCACTGATTGCCATCTTCTCGCTGCTGTTCAGCTGGACCAGCCATGCGCTGTGGCTGGCAGAGATCACCCTGTTCCTCTGGGCGATGGCAACCTTTGCCACGGTGCCGGGTCTGCAGATTAACGTAGTGCGTCACGGCAAAGAAGCACCGAACCTGGTCTCAACCCTTAACATTTCGGCGTTTAACGTCGGTAATGCGCTGGGTGCCTGGGTCGGTGGCGCAGTGATTGGCCGGGGATTCGGCCTGACGGCGGTGCCGGTTGCTGCGGCTGCGCTGGCCGCCATCGGTCTGCTGGTCTGTCTGATTACCTTTCGTAAGTCGGGCCATACGACCGCCAGGGTTCGCGCTTAAGCCAGACGGGCGGCGATGCGTGCCGGAAAGTCAGCCACCTGTTGCTGCAGATGGCTGACAAAGGCATCCACCAGCGCCGACGCAGGGCGGTGCTGCGGTCTCACCAGGCTGACGGTAAACGGAACTGCCACGCTGAACTTACGCATCACCACACCGCTGTCGGCGTAATCCAGCGCCGTCAGCGGATTCACAATCGAAATCCCCACGCCCGCCCTGACCATTGCGCATACCGAAGCGGCGCTGTGTGTCTCCATCACCAGCCGCCGTTCCACTCCCTGCTCCTGAAACAGCGCATCCAGCAGCTGACGATAGCTGTCGCTGCGCGACAGGCTCACATACTTTTCGCCCGCAAAATCGTTCGGTGTCAGCACCTCACGCTGACTTAAGGGGTGATGCTGCGGCAACACGCATACTTCATCGCAGGTCAGCAGGGCAAGGCGGTCAGTTCCGGCCGGCGCGTGCTGGGTCTCGGTTAAGCCGATGTCGTAGCGCTGTGCTGACAGCCACTCCTCCAGCAGCGGTGAATCCTGAGGAATCACATTCAGGCTCACATCCGGGTAGCGCTGTAAAAAGGGCTGACACAGCGGGGGCAGCAGCGACTGCGAAAAAACGGGCAGACAGGCGATCGACAGCTCGCCCTGACGAAACTGGCGCAGGCCTTCTGCCGCTTCCATGATGCGGTCCAGGCCATACCAGGAGCGCTGAACCTCTTCAAACAGACGCAATCCCTGCACCGTCGGCTGCAGGCGACCGCGTACCCGCCCGAACAGCTCTAATCCCAGTTGCTGCTCCAGACGTGCCAGCTCCCGGCTCACGGTAGGCTGTGAGGTGTGCAGCAGCGTGGCGGCCTGCGTCAGATTGCCGCTGGTCATCACCGCATGAAAAATTTCGATATGCCGCCAGTTAATGTTTGCCACGCCGTTTATCCATATCAATTCTGCATAGATGCTATTAAAACAGATATTTTTCGCTATGACACGAATCTGGTTTAATGCGGTTAACGCCACAGGAGAATTGTTATGCCACGTTCCTTACAGAATACCGAAACCGCACTCAACGCCACTAACCTGCTGCCACTGGCACGTCGTTATAGTGGACCGTTCTGGGCCTATGATGCGCAGATTATTCAGGCGCGTATTGCTCAGCTGCAGGCTTTTGATGTGGTGCGCTTTGCGCAGAAAGCCTGCTCGAATACGCATATCCTGCGCCTGATGCGCGCGGCGGGCGTGAAAGTGGACTCGGTATCGCTGGGTGAGATCGAACGTGCGCTGGCCGCCGGTTATCAGCCTGGTGGTGATGAGATCGTCTTTACCGCTGATCTGTTCGATCAACCGACACTTGAGCGGGTGACTGCGTTAAAGGTGCCGGTGAATGCCGGTTCGATCGATATGCTGCATCAACTCGGTGCGGTGTCACCGGGACACGCGGTATGGCTACGCGTCAACCCTGGTTTTGGTCACGGCCACAGTCAGAAAACCAATACTGGTGGCGAAAACAGCAAGCACGGTATCTGGCACGGTGACTTAGCCGAGGCGCTGGCGGCCATTAAACAGCACGGCCTGAACCTGGTGGGCATTCACATGCATATCGGCTCAGGCGTCGATTATGCGCATCTGCAACACGTCTGTGATGCGATGGTGGAACTGGTAATGGCATCGGGTCAGGATCTGACGGCGATCTCTGCGGGCGGTGGACTTTCTATTCCTTATCGCTACGGCGAAGAGGCGATCGATACCGGGCACTATTTCGGCCTGTGGGATGCAGCCCGGCAGCGCATTGCTCAGCATCTGGGGCACGCGGTCAAACTGGAGATCGAACCGGGCCGTTTCCTGGTGGCCGAAGCGGGCGTGCTGGTGTCGCAGGTTCGGGCGGTGAAGTCGATGGGCAGCCGTCACTTCGTGCTGGTCGATGCCGGCTTCAATGATCTGATGCGCCCGTCAATGTATGGCAGCTATCACCATATCTCGCTGATGGCGGGCGATGGGCGGGCGATTGATGAGCAGCAGACGATCGACACGGTGGTTGCAGGTCCGCTGTGCGAATCGGGTGATGTCTTTACCCAGCTGGAGGGCGGCATGGTCGAACCGCGCGCGATTCCGGCGGCGAAAGTGGGCGATTATCTGGTGTTCCACGACACCGGTGCTTACGGCGCATCCATGTCTTCTAACTACAACAGCCGTCCGCTGATCCCGGAAGTGCTGTTTGAGCAGGGCCAGCCGCGCGAAATCCGCCGCGCGCAGACGATTGAGTCATTACTGGCGCTGGAAATCAGCTAATCACCTCACTCGGGCGGCGAGGCCGCCGCCTGTCAGCTATAGATCTCTTTTCGCAGCATGATCAATTCCTCTGCCAGCTCGCGACACAGCATGGCATTCATCAGATGATCCTGCGCATGTACCAGAATCAGCGTGACCGGCAATTTTCCGCTTCCCTCGTCTGCGCCAATCAACGCGGTCTGAATTTTATGTGCCGCTTTTGCCGCAGTATCGGAGGCTGCCAGCCCCGCATCAGCCCCTGCCCAGTCGCGTTTGCGCGCGCACTGAATCGCCATCATCGCCGACGAGCGTGCTTCTCCCGCATTGATCAGTAATTCCATCATAGTCTGTTCGTAATCCATAACGCCTCCGCTATTGGCATGCCAAATTGGCAAATTTAATCATACCGGAATGCCAAAAAACGTTTCCGGGAAGTTCGTCACAGAAAAAACTGATGATATTCGTCATTTTGGTATGCCACTAACAAGGAAGATCATGATGATTACAGGACTACCGATCTTACATCTCTGAGGGTTGATCATGTCTTTACAGGACCGCCTTATCGATTCCCTGGGCAGCTTCGCCACCCGCTTTAACAGTTATCGCTACATCATGGCGATTAAAGCCTCGTTCATTACCCTGATGCCGGTAATCATTGTTGGCGCCTTCTCGGTATTGATTTCTAACATGGTGCTGGACAGCAAAAATGGCCTTGCCAGCTTTGCCGCTCTGGCTTTCTTAGCTGACCTCAAGCCCATCACCAGCAGTATCAATTACGCCACGCTCAGCTTTCTTAACATTGGTGCGGTGTTCCTGATTGGTATTGAGCTTGGGCGCATCAACGGTATAAAAACGCTGTTTCCCGGTCTGCTGGCAATCATCTGCTTTATATCGGTGACGCCGACCACCTTACAGATGATGGTCGATGGGCAGATGCATCTGGTCACCGATGTGCTGGCCAAACAATTCTCCGATACCAAGAGCCTGTTTCTCGGCATGTTTATCGCCATTCTGTCGGTAGAGATCTACTGCCGCCTTGAACAGGTTGAGCGGCTGAAAATCAAAATGCCCGACACTGTGCCGCCCAATGTGGCCGCCTCATTCTCCGCGCTTATCCCCTCAATTATCACCGTGACGCTGATAGCGACCTTTGGCTTTGTCTTCCATCGCGTCACCGGCATGTACCTTTACGACGCGGTATACCAGGTGGTGCAGCAGCCGCTGGAGTCGGTGGTGCAGAGTCTGTGGGGCATTCTGATTCTGATGTTCGTTGCCCAGCTGTTCTGGGTGATTGGTATTCACGGCAACCAGATGGTGAAACCGATTCGTGAGCCACTGTTGCTGGGCGCAATTCTGGTCAACATGACCGCTTTTGAGCAGGGAAAAGAGGCACCGAACATCATCACCATGCCGTTCTGGGATGTCTATATGAGCATCGGCGGCTCCGGCCTGACCATCGGGCTACTCACTGCCGTAATGCTGGCGACGCGACGCAAAGAGATGCGTGAAATTGCCAAACTGTCGTTCGGCCCAGGCATTTTCAATATCAACGAACCGGTTATATTTGGTATGCCGATTATGCTTAACCCGATTCTGGCTATCCCTTTCATCATCACACCGCTGGTGACAGGTTCTATTGGCTACTTCGCGACGGTGATGGGCTTTGCCGGGAAAGCCGTGGTGATGGTGCCCTGGACCACGCCTCCGATTATCAATGCCTGGCTTTCAACGGCCGGATCGATGGGTGCGGTAGTGACGCAGATCGTCTGCATTCTGGTGTCAGTACTCATCTATCTGCCCTTTGTGAAAGTCGCAGCCCGCCGCGCGGATGCAGCGGAAGCAAAGAGCCTGCAACCTGAGCTGAACCCCAACCGAACGGAGGTGTTATGAGTCGTCAGACTGTCCACATACCTGAGAATTTCATTCTGGGGGCTGCTGCCTCCGCCTGGCAGACGGAAGGCTGGAGCGGAAAAAAACCGGGGCAGGACTCCTGGCCTGACGCCTGGTATCAGCAGGATCGTCACGTCTGGCACAACGGCTATGGCCCGGCGGTTGCCACCGACTTTATCAACCGCTTTGGTGAGGATGTGGCACTAATGAAGGCCAGCGGGCTGACCCACTATCGCACTTCGATCAACTGGTCGCGTTTCCTGATCGATTACGAAACCGCCACGGTCGATGAGGAATACGCGGCTTACTATGATCGGCTGATTGATGAAATGCAGCGCCAGGGCATTGAACTGATGCTCTGTCTGGAGCATTACGAGCTGCCAGCCTTGCTGCTTGAGCAATATGGAGGCTGGCAGTCAAAGCATGTGGTTGAACTGTTTATTCGTTATGTCGAACAGGTTTTTAAACGTTATGCCGGTCGGGTCACACGCTGGTTTGTGTTTAATGAGCCCATTGTGGTGCAGACCCGCGTTTATCTCGACGCGCTGCGCTGGCCTTATGAGCAGAACACGCATAAATGGATGCAGTGGAACCACCATAAAAATCTCGCGACTGCCCGGGCAGTGCGACTTTTCCGCAAGCGTGGCTATGCCGGTCGCATTGGTACCATTCTTAACCCGGAGGTCACCTATCCGCGATCATCCGCCCCGCACGACCAGAAGGCGGCGCATATTTATGACCTGTTCTACAACCGGGTGTTTCTCGACCCCGCGATTAAAGGCGCGTATCCGGCGGAGCTGCTGGCGCTGCTTGATAAGCATCAGATTGAGTGGGAAACCACGCCGGAAGAGCTGGCGATTATTGCTGCCAATACCGTCGATGAGGTCGGCCTTAATCTCTACTATCCCCATCGCGTGAAGGCGCCGTCCCGCGCCTGGCATCCCGAGACACCCTTTCATCCTGCCTGGTATTACGAACACTTTGAACTGCCTGGGCGGCGGATGAATCGTTCGCGCGGCTGGGAAATTCAGCCTGAAATTATCTGGGATATGGCACAACGAATGCGCGATGAGTACGGCAATATCCCGTGGTTTGTGGCGGAAAGCGGTATGGGCATTGAGAACGAAACCCAATTCAAAGATGCCGGTGGGGAAATTCAGGACGATTACCGTATCGCGTTTATCAGCGAACACCTGCATCAGGCGATACGCGCCAGCCAGGCGGGCATTAACTGTCAGGGCTACATGCTGTGGGCGTTTACCGACAACGTCTCACCAATGAATGCCTTTAAAAACCGCTATGGTCTGATCGAAATCGACTTAGATAAGCACCGTCAGCGCCGTATGAAGAAATCTGCCCATTGGTTCCGTACGCTGCGTGACACGCAGCAATTTACCCTGTGGCTTGATGATGAGCCGAAATAACGCGAGGAAACGAGCATGAAACGAATTGTTCTGGCCTGTGCTGCGGGCATGTCGACCTCAATGGTGGTCACGCGGATGGAAAAAGAGGTCGCCGCTCGCGGACTGGCATTTCAGATCTACGCTATTCCGGAGCAAAACCTGCGTGAAGAGCTGCAAAACTACGGCAGCGAGGTGGCGGTGGTGCTGCTCGGGCCTCAGGTGCGCTTCAAACTGGAGGAGAACAGAAAACTCACTGACAGCTATCAGTTGCCTATCGCGGTAATCGATACGGTTGCTTACGGCACGCTGAATGGTGCAAAGGTACTCGATCAGGCGCTGGCTTTGATACACTGAGCCCCAGTTTGCGAGCCAGCCTCTCCGGTTCGCGGGCATTGTCGCGCAGGGAACGGCGGCAATGCCGTTAGCGCGTTGATTGCAAAGGGTAAAAGTGTGGACAAAGCCGAAGCGCCGCAAGAAAAAAAGCAGTACCAGGAAATTGGTCAGCACCTGCGTCAGCAGATCAGTGACGGACACTATCCGGTGGGATCGCGCCTGCCGCCTGAACGTCAGCTGGCTGAAACCTGGGGCGTCAGCCGGACCATCGTGCGCGAGGCATTATTGATGCTTGAGCTGGAAGGTACTGTGGATATCCGTCAGAGCTCCGGCGTCTATGTAATGCGTATTCCTTCCGCCAGTGATGATGAAGAAGAGGCCTTTTTCCGCAGCGACGTAGGCCCGTTTGAAATGCTACAGGCGCGTCAGTTGCTGGAGAGCAATATTGCCGCCTTTGCCGCAAAAATGGCGACTAAAGCGGACATTGAAAATCTGCGACGTACGCTGGAACAGGAGCAACGTGCCATCGCCGCCAACGACAGCAGTCAGGACAACGACAAATTGTTTCATCTGCTGCTGGCGGGTGCGAGTCAGAATCAGATGCTGCTCGATACCGTTACCAGTATCTGGCGGCATCACGACAGCAGCCCGCTCTGGCAGCAGCTGCGCCCGCAGTTTGAAACCCGCGCCTATCGCCTGAAGTGGCTCGGCGATCACCAGACTATCCTGGCTGCTCTGCGTCGGCGCGATGTGATGGGGGCCTGGCAGTCGACCTGGCAGCACCTTGAGAATGTCAAAAATACGCTGCTGGAGCTTTCCGACGCCGATGCGCCTGATTTTGATGGCTACCTGTTTGATTCAGTCCCGATCTTTCAGGGGAAACTGATGTGATTGAGATTGTCTCGCTCAGTGATGCCCCACAGTTTGCCGATCAGATTATTGACTGGCAGTGGCGCGCATTTGGTGAAGCCAGTAGCCACGCGTTCTTTGCCAGTGTGGTGAACAGCAGCCTGAACGGTGCTGACTTCCCCGTAACCTTTGTCGCTCTGGAGGCGGGCAGGGCGGTCGGCACTGTAGGATTCTGGCGCTGCGACCTGATCAGCCGTCAGGATCTTTTCCCGTGGCTGGCGGCGCTGTATGTTGATGATTCTTCGCGCGGCAAAGGTGTCAGTGAGGCGCTGCAGCAGCATGTCATTGCTTATGCACAGGCACGGGGCTATTCACGGTTGTGGTTATGGTCAACGTTTGGGGGCTACTACGAACGGTCTGGCTGGCTGCCCCAGGGAGAGGCGCTGGAGTATCCGGATAAACCAGTAAAACTCTATTATCGCGATCTGTAAAAGAGGCCAGCCGCCAGGGCGGCAGCTGGCATCAGCGAACTTATGGCGCCGGATAGGTATAGCGACGATGAATCGCCTCAATGCCTTCCAGAATCTCGGCATTTAAGGTCAGATTGAAACTGTCGATATTAATCTGCAGCTGTTCAAGCGTGGTGGCACCAAGCAGTGTGCTGGCCACAAACGGCTGCTGACGCACATAGGCTAAAGCCATCTGCGATGGGTCAATCTGATGCTGTTGCGCTAACGCCACATATTCTGCAACGGCCTGCTGTGATTGCTCGCCGCTGTAGCGGGTAAAGCGGCTGAACAACGTGTTACGTGCGCCCGCAGGCTGCGCGCCATTCAGGTATTTGCCACTTAGCGTACCAAACGCCAGGCTGGAATAGGCCAGCAGCTCCACGCCTTCATGCTGGCTGATTTCGGCCAGACCCACTTCAAAGCTGCGGTTCAGCAGGCTGTAGGGGTTCTGAATGCTGACAATGCGCGGCAGCTCATGCTTCTCTGCCAGTTGCAGATAACGCATCACGCCCCATGCCGTTTCATTCGACACGCCAATATAACGAATCTTACCGGCGCGCACCTGTTCGGCCAGCGCTTCCAGCGTCTCCAGCAGTGTGACCTGTGCGGTGGTTTCGCTGTACTGATAGCCAAGCTTGCCAAAAAAGTTGGTCTGACGCTGAGGCCAGTGCAGCTGGTAAAGATCAAGGTAGTCGGTATTCAGGCGCTTCAGACTGGCATCAAGCGCGGCACGGATATTTTTACGGTCCAGCGCCATATCCGGGCGAATGGACGCATCATTGCCGCGCGACGGTCCGGCGACTTTACTGGCCAGAATGATTTTGTCGCGGCTGCCGCGCTGTTTGAGCCAGCTGCCAATATATTGTTCGGTCAGACCCTGGGTTTCCGGGCGCGGTGGCACCGGATACATCTCGGCAGTATCAATAAAGTTGATGCCGGAACGGAGTGCTAAATCCAGTTGAGCATGGGCGTCGGCTTCGCTGTTCTGTTCGCCAAACGTCATGGTACCCAATCCCAGCTGACTCACTTCCAGCGTGCTGTGAGGAATACGATGATAGTGCATTGCCAGCTTCCTTTTCTTTATGGAATGGAATGTTGTGTTCTCAGGGACTATAGCGCGAGCAATGGCGGGGAAGGAAGGGGGAAAAGTCGGGGAAATCGCCTGCCAGCGGGGAATTGTTGGCAGGCGATTAAACAGGGCACTTAACGTTCAATGATTGTTGAAACCTCATCGCTGTTAATCTGCACCATGTGACCCGTCTGATCCGTGTACTCAACCAGACCGGTCTCTTTATCAATGCTTGGCTTACCTTCGGTCATAATCATACGACCATCTTTAGTCGCCATGACATAATCAGAACTGCATCCACTTAAGAATGCTGCGGTTACCATCACCAGTGCTACTCCTGCCAACCCTTTCATCACGCCTTATCCTCACAAATGGTCACGTGCAAACAGTGTAGTAATAAATGTTTTTGCCGGCAGGGTTAATCGCAGAAATCTGAAAGTAACCGGGCGAGCAGGCTCGCCCTTGACTTTATCAGGCGTGCTTTTTCTTACTGCGCATCAGGTTAAGACACTCAACCGCCATCGAGAAGAACATCGCGAAATAAATGTAACCTTTTGGTACATGGACCGCAAAACTCTCCAGAATCAGGGTAAAACCGACCAGAATCAGGAAGGAGAGGGCCAGCATTTTCACCGACGGATGGCGTTCAACAAACTCACCAATGGCGCGCGCGGCGAACATCATCATCAGCACCGCAATGACGACGGCTGCCATCATAATGAACAGATGATCGGAGAGGCCGATAGCGGTGATAACAGAGTCGAGACTGAAAATAATGTCGAGCATCATAATCTGTACAATCGCGCCGAGGAACGAATGAACGCGGGTGTTATGTTCGCCTTCACTGCCTTCGATCGTTTCATGGATCTCCATGCTCGATTTCCACAGCAGGAACAGTCCACCAAACAGCAGAATCAGATCGCGCGCTGAAAACGCATGATCCATCAGCGTAAACAGCGGATTAGTCAGACGGGCAACCCACGCAATAGAGGCCAGCAGGCCAAGACGCATCAGCATCGCGCCCATCAGACCAATGCGACGTGCGCTGGCTTGCTGGTGTTTTGGCAGTTTAGCGACCACCAGCGACAGGAAAATGATGTTATCAATACCCAGCACCACCTCAAGGATGGTCAGGGTGCCCAGCGCCAGCCAGGCGTTGGGATCAGAAATCCACTCAAACATACCGACATTCAATCCTAAACGAAAAGTAAACGGCGATTATACGCATTCAATTCACCGAACTCCCACAAAATTGCGATTAGCCAGCGCGAGTGGCGCGATTCATAAGAGAAAATGCCGCGCCAGCAGTGGCCCGGTGAAGCTTTTTTTAAGGTAGAAGCCGCGCGGTAAGGTCATAATTGGCTGGCCCTGATCGCCAATACCTTCTGTCAGCGCCTTACTGTTGGCGGCTTTCGGGCGGATTTGCAACCAGGCGCCATGTCGTGCGGTAATCTGCTCAACGCGTCCCAGTACAATCATATCCATCAACTCTTCCCAGTCCTGACGCAGCATCTCATCTTCTTCTGCATCCGGGCTCCATAACAGCGGCGCGCCCACACGACGTTCCCGCAGCGGAATCTCACGCCCGCCTTCAACCGGAATCCACAACACCCGCGCCAGTTTATGGCGCACATGACTGGTGAGCCAGGTGACGCCGCTGTTGCCGGTCAGCGGGGCGACGCAGACAAAGGTGGTTTCCAGCGGTTTTCCCTGCGCATCAATCGGGATGGTTTTCAGTTCGATACCCAGATGCGAAAAGTCCTGTTCCGCTTTGCTGCCCGCGCTGGCACCAAGATGTAACTCCAGCAGCATGCCGACCCAGCCTTTATCACGTTTAAGATCCGCAGGCATGGGCAGCCCGGCGCGAGCGGCCAGCGTTTCCAGTGTTAATCCGGCTAAATCCTGCGCACGTGCCAGCAGGCTGGCTTCATCGTCAGGTGGTCCTGGCAGGTAACTCATGTTGATAACTCGCAATGATTAAAATTTGTACAGTTGCGGGTGAGGAAATCCTTTCACTAAAATTCACCGCATCAGGGATCGATAATAACATGATAGATCGCACTTTTTTTAACGGATAACCCTTGCGCCATCATCAGGCAGGCATTGTTATCCCAGCTTACGCGCAACAATGAACAGGATCTCCATCCCGGTTATCCACAGAAAAATGGGATAACCCCCGTATTGGTGCGGTACTGGTTCCATTTACAGCCTTGACTTTTCTTTGTCTGAGCATAATTTCGCCGCTCTGACCTAACCCTGAGCGATTATCTGTGGATAAAAAAGGGTGTGGTTATCTTTTAATCAATTGTCAGTTGTCGCGAGAATATTGGCAGTTTATGAAAGTCTCAGGGAGAGCCAGAATGATTTATTTTCATTAATTATCATAAGGATGCGTTGCTGGTTCTTTTGAGTCATTCTGCGAGCAGTGAAAATGTTATTCAGTTAACTCCCGCGTTCTGCACAAAGCTATCCACAGAAAAAGTGAATAAGATTGATCTTTTTCACGCTGTTTGTTTATAACTTTGCCGTTTTCTGTGAGTTATCCCGCATTTGATGGTCTGATACCCCATGAATCCAGTGGTTTACCGCCTGTAAGGAGTGTGAAACAATCAGCCCATTCAAATTTTGCTTTGAGGTAGTCCGGTGATCGATGATGATGGCTACCGCCCGAATGTTGGTATCGTAATCTGTAACCGGCAGGGACAAGTGTTATGGGCCAGGCGCTTTGGACAGCACTCCTGGCAATTTCCTCAGGGAGGCATCAATCCCGGTGAAACCGCAGAACAGGCGATGTATCGCGAACTGTTCGAAGAAGTCGGATTGCATCGGAAAGATGTTCGAATACTTGCCTCTACCCGCAACTGGTTACGTTACAAGTTGCCAAAACGTTTGGTGCGTTGGGACACAAAGCCGGTATGTATCGGCCAGAAACAAAAGTGGTTTCTTCTGCAGTTAATGTGTAATGACGCGGATATCAATGTGCAGCGCAGCAGCACGCCTGAGTTTGATGGCTGGCGCTGGGTCAGCTTCTGGTATCCGGTGCGTCAGGTTGTCTCCTTCAAGCGCGATGTTTATCGTCGGGTAATGAAGGAATTCGCTGGCGTGGTGATGTCTATGCAGGAGAGTGCGGGGCAGCGAAATAATCCTGCCCATCGTCGTAAGAGAGGATAGGCCACGCCCTTTATGCTCACTCAGTTGCGTGAAATTGTAGAAAAAGTGGCGAGTGCGCCGCGTCTCAATGAAGCACTCGACATCCTGGTCAATGAAATCTGTCTGGCGATGGATACGGAAGTCTGTTCCGTTTACCTCGCCGACCAGGACCGTCGCTGCTATTACCTGATGGCGACGCGCGGACTCAAAAAACCGCGTGGCCGCACCGTAACGCTGGCTTTTGACGAGGGTATCGTCGGTTTAGTGGGCCGTCTGGCCGAACCGATTAACCTTGCTGACGCCCAAAGCCATCCCAGCTTCAAATATATCCCCGCAGTGAAAGAGGAGCGCTATCGCTCCTTCCTCGGTGTGCCTGTTATCAGCCGCCGCCAGCTCCTTGGCGTGCTGGTGGTGCAGCAGCGCGAACACCGTCAGTTTGATGAAAGCGAAGAGTCATTTCTGGTCACGCTGGCTACGCAGATGGCGGCTTTGCTGTCGCAATCTCAAATGGGCCAACTGTTTGGCCAGTTCCGACAGACCCGGGTGCGTGCGATTGCGGCAGCGCCTGGCGTGGCGGTAGCACCAGGCTGGGTCGATGAGACGCAGCCACTGCTTGATCAGGTCTCAGCCGCCTCAACGCTGGATGTTCATCGTGAACGTGAGCGTCTGTCGCTCGCCATGAGCGAAGCAACCAATGAATTTCGCCGTTTCAGCAAACGTTTCAGCGCCAGCGCACAAAAAGAGAGCGCGGCCATTTTCGATCTCTACTCTCACCTGTTAACCGATGCCCGTCTGAAGAAAGATCTGTTCGATGAGATCGAGCGCGGATCGGTCGCGGAATGGGCGGTGAAACAGGTGATCGAGAAGTTTGCTGAACAGTTCGCCAGCCTGACTGACAACTACCTGCGTGAACGTGCAGGCGATCTGCGGGTGCTGGGCCAGCGCCTGCTGTTCCACCTCGATGACACCCTGGTCGGCACCAATGCCTGGCCGGAACGCTTTGTGCTGGTGGCCGATGAGCTGACCGCCACGACCTTAGCTGAGCTGCCGCAGGAGCGGCTGGCGGGCGTAGTGGTGCGTGACGGTGCAGCCAACTCCCATGCGGCGATCCTGACCCGCGCGATGGGGATCCCGACAGTCATGGGCGCTGACATCCAGCCTCATCAGCTCAACAAACGCCTGCTGATCGTCGACGGTTATCGCGGTGAACTGCTGATCGATCCTGAGCCGGTGCTGGTCCAGGAGTATCAGCGGCTGATCAGCGAAGAGAACGCGCTGAGCAAAATGGCGGAAGGCGTGGTCGATCAGCCGGGTGAGCTGAAAAGTGGCGAACGCGTGCAGGTGATGCTCAACGCTGGCTTAAGCCCGGAACATGAGCAGACGGTGGGCGACTGGGTGGATGGCATCGGTCTCTACCGCACCGAAATCCCGTTTATGCTGCAGAATGGCTTCCCGTCGGAAGAGGAGCAGGTGGCTCAGTATCAGGGCATGTTGCAGCTGTTTCGCAACAAGCCAGTGACGCTGCGAACGCTGGATGTGGGTGCCGATAAACAGCTGCCTTACATGCCGATCAGTGAAGAGAATCCCTGCCTGGGCTGGCGCGGCATTCGCCTGACGCTGGATCAGCCGGAAATCTTCCTGGTGCAGGTACGCGCAATGCTGCGCGCCAACGCCGCCTCTGGCAACCTCAGTATTCTGCTGCCGATGATCAGTCATATCGACGAAATCGATGATGCAAAAGAGCTGATCGATCGCGCCGGTCGCGAAGTGGAAGAGATGCTGGGCTTCCCGATTCCCAGACCGCGTATCGGGATCATGATCGAAGTGCCTTCGATGCTGTTTATGATCCCGCATCTGGCGTCACGCGTCGATTTTGTCTCGGTCGGCACCAACGACCTGACGCAGTATCTGCTGGCGGTGGACCGCAATAACACCCGTGTTGCAAACCTTTATGACTCGCTGCATCCGGCGATGCTGCGCGCGCTGAATGCGATTGCACAGGAAGCCCGCCTGGCCAATCTGGAATTGTGCCTGTGTGGTGAAATGGCGGGCGATCCGATGTGTGTCGCACTGCTGGTTGGCCTGGGGTATCACCATCTCAGCATGAACGGTAAAAACGTACCGCGCGTTAAATACCTGCTGCGCCATCTGGATCACGAAGAAGCGCAGAAGCTCAGCGAGCAGGGGATGAAGGCCGACACCGCCACGGAAGTGCGCCATCTGGTCTCGGCCTTTATGGAGCGGCGTGGATTAGGCGGGCTGATTCGCGGTGGTCGTTAGTACCACACCGGCTCAGGCTTTGCGCGTTATCCGCCTTTACATTTGCAAGACAATTCAGAAAACCGGCTGTGCTATTATGCGCAGCCTTAATTTATGTGCCTGACAACGCCCCTTTTCAGGGTTGAAAAATAGACGGTGAATGATGAATAACGGCTATATTGCATTTCCGCAGTTCGATCCAGTGATCTTCTCGCTCGGACCGGTTTCGCTTCACTGGTACGGTCTGATGTATCTGGTGGGCTTTGTTTTCGCCATGTGGCTGGCTGTACGTCGTGCCAATCAGCCTGGCAGCGGCTGGAAAAAAGAGGAAGTTGAGAATCTGCTTTATGCAGGTTTCCTGGGTGTATTCCTGGGCGGACGTATCGGCTATGTGCTTTTCTACAACTTACCGCTGTTTCTGGAAAATCCACTCTATCTGTTTAAAGTCTGGGATGGCGGCATGTCGTTCCACGGTGGCCTGATCGGGGTGATTGTGGTGATGCTGGTCTTTGCCCGCCGTACCAAACGACATTTCTTCCAGGTTGCTGATTTCATTGCGCCGCTGATCCCGTTTGGTCTGGGTGCTGGTCGTCTCGGTAACTTCATTAACGGCGAGCTCTGGGGCCGTGTCGATCCGGGCTTCCGTTACGCTATGCTGTTCCCGGGCTCCCGCAGCGAAGATGTCGCGCTGGCCGCCACCAATCCACAATATCAGGCGCTGCTCAACACCTATGGCGTACTGCCGCGTCATCCTTCCCAGCTCTATGAACTGGCGCTGGAAGGCGTGGTGCTGTTCATCATCCTGAACCTGTTTATCCGTAAGCCACGCCCGATGGGTAGCGTCTCTGGCCTGTTCCTGATTGGTTACGGCGCTTTCCGTATTATCGTTGAGTTCTTCCGCCAGCCGGATGCCCAGCTTGGCCTGTTTGAAGGCGGAATCAGTATGGGACAGATCCTCTCTGTGCCAATGATTGTTGCCGGTATTATTATGATGATCTGGGCGTATCGTCGTCGCCCGCAGCCACAATTTCGCGAGGAAAAATGAAACAGTATCTGGATTTAATGCAACATGTGCTGCACGAAGGCACACCAAAAGCTGACCGTACCGGCACCGGTACGCTTTCAATTTTTGGCCACCAGATGCGTTTCAATCTGCAGGATGGTTTTCCGCTGGTCACCACCAAAAAATGCCATATCCGCTCCATTATTCATGAGCTGCTGTGGTTTCTGAAAGGTGACACCAACATCGCTTATCTCAGGGAAAACAAGGTCTCAATCTGGGATGAGTGGGCGGATGAGAACGGCGATCTCGGCCCGGTCTATGGTAAGCAGTGGCGTAGCTGGGGAACAGCCAGCGGTCAGGAAATTGACCAGTTAAGTCAGGTGATGGAGCAGCTAAAGCGCGATCCTGACTCTCGCCGGATTATCGTGTCTGCGTGGAACGTCGGTGAACTCAGTGAGATGGCGCTGGCTCCCTGCCACGCGTTCTTCCAGTTCTACGTGGCGGACGGCAAGCTCTCCTGCCAGCTTTATCAGCGCTCGTGCGATATCTTCCTGGGCCTGCCGTTTAACATTGCCAGCTATGCGCTGCTGGTGCATATGGTGGCGCAGCAGTGCGATCTGCAGGTGGGCGATTTCGTCTGGACCGGCGGTGATACGCACCTCTACAGCAACCATCTGGAACAGGCGCGTCTGCAGCTGACTCGTGAGCCACGTCCGCTGCCAAAACTTGTTATCAAACGCAAACCGGCATCACTGTTTGATTATCAGTTCGACGATTTCGAGATTGAAGGCTACGATCCCCATCCTGCGATCAAAGCCCCTGTCGCTGTCTGATTTGCGATAGATAGAAAATAACGCCCTGGCAACCTCGCCGGGGCTTTTTTTGCCTGCAAACCGGCAAATCTGCGGCACCGCTCGTTCTTTTTTGCCACTGTCTGCTGATGGGGCATATTCTCTGCAATGCGCTTTCCAGTCTGCTAAAACACGCCTTGTTTCAGCTTTTTGTACCCCGCACTCTGCGGTGATGAAAACAGCATACTTACGTGGTTTTACTCTGCCGGAACTGCTGCTGGTGATGGTCATTGCTGGCATGCTGAGTCTTGCTGCGATGAATGGCTGGCAGCGCTGGCAACAGCGGCAGGCGCTACTTGACAGCGCTCAGCAACTGCAGGGATTCCTGCTACGGCTGCGCGCCCAGGCCAACCGGCAGAATAGCGACCTGGTGCTATGGTCACAGCCTGGCGAGCCCTGGTGTATCGGTGCCGGAAGCCGCCCTGTGACGGGTTGCGGTCACGGGAAACGGCTGCATTTCATCGCGCCACACCCGGATGTTGTGCTCTATGGCATCCGGGGTGAACCGGGTTTCTATGGCCGCCGCAATGTCGCCAGAGCGGGCAGCATTGAACTGGGAAATCGCGCCGGACGCATACGTCTGATTATCTCAGCCAGAGCCCGTATTCGCCTCTGCATGATCGATGAGGAAACATGCCGTTGAAAATCGCAGGATTCAGCCTGCTGGAGATGCTGATCGCCATGGCAATCAGCGCCGTCATCATGCTCAGCGTTGGCCGTTTTCTGCCATTGCTGCTGGCAGAGAACGCGGATGTGCTGCAACGGGCACAGCTGCGTCAGGAGTTACAGCAGATGATGGCAACGCTGGAAAAGTCGGTGCGGCGTGCGGGTTATTGTCACGGTGAGTGTGGCAAGGAGGCACTGAAAATCAGTGAAAATTGCCTGCTGCTGCGCTGGGATGAAAACAGCAACGGTCAATGGGAAGGGGTGAGCCATGCAGAGAGTGACTATTACGGTTATCGCCTGCGACAACAGCAGCTTGAGATGCAGCGTGGTGTTGAGCAGTGTCAGTCAGCAGGCTGGGAGCGGCTCTCCGATCCCGCGTTTATGACGGTGGAGCAGTTCAGCGTGAGCCAGCAGGGCAGGCAGGTCAGGATAGTGTTGCAGGGTCGGGCTGGTCGCTGGCTTGAAACCGTGGAGAGCTGGATTGAGGGAGAGAACCTGTGAAGCAGCGAGGCAGCAGCGCCATGGGCATGGTGTTAATGATTATGGTCATCGGGAGTTTTACGCTGCACGCCAGCCGAAAGATGTCAGAGCAGGGAATGCGACTGCTGGCCGATGAGCAGCAGTTTGTGCAGGATTTCTGGCGGGCGCAGTCGGCGCTGCAATGGGGTTTATCCCTGAACTGGCCAGCCAGTGAGGCGGCCCGCTGTCAGCAGGATGATCGCCAGGGCTGGCGCAGCTGTTTACAACGAGGAGAAAAGGATGAAGGTCTGCTTAAAGGTGAGGCAAGCGGCAGTGGCATGGCGGTCTGGCATTGGGTCCGGCTACGGGGCAATCAGATTACCGCGTTGCCGCATGGCTGGATCGACTATTGCCCGCTCACGCCTCCGGCAGCCTGTTTGTAAGCGCGATGGATTCAGCCTGCCGGAAGTGTTGTTTGCTCTGCTGTTAATGGCATTAAGCAGCAGCACCCTGTTTCACTATCATCGCGCACTGGCAGTGGGATTCAGCCAGCAATGGTATCAGCGTGAGGCATGGCGGGTTGCTGAGCAACGTCTGGCAGGGCATGAAGTGGCAGGCTGGAAATCCACGCTGCAAGAGCAGAGCAGTCCCTCAGGCTGCACTCTGGAGCGGGCTGACGTAACGGGGCCTTATCAGCGTAGTGCCAGCCTGACACGCCTGCGTTGTTAAACGTCGCGGATCGCCCTTTTGATGGGTTTCAACGGCGATACGCGGTAAAGTGAGTGCCGCAATACCGCAGTCATGTTCTGAGTTATCACAGGAGTTTTCATGTTTCACGTTTATCACTCAAATCAGCTTGATGTTCTGAAAATTCTGGCGGCTGCGGTGATTAAACATGATCCTCTTGATGATCCTTTCGCCTCAGAAATGGTGCTGGTGCAGAGCCCGGGGATGGCGCAGTGGCTGCAAATGGAGCTGGCGCAAACCTTTGGTATTGCGGCCAATATCGAATTCCCGCTGCCTGCCAGTTTTATCTGGGAGATGTTCGTCCGCGTTCTGCCTGATGTTCCGGTTGAAAGTGCCTTCAGTAAGGCCAGCATGGGCTGGAAGCTGATGCACCGGCTGCCGGTGATGCTGGAGCAGGAAGAGTTCACCTCTTTACGCCACTATCTCCATGACGACGGGGATAAGCGAAAGCTGTTTCAGCTCAGCGCCCGCGTAGCCGATCTGTTCGACCAGTATCTGGTCTATCGCGCCGACTGGCTCAATAGCTGGGAGCGTGGCGAAACCATTGAGGGGCTGGGCGAGGCGCAGCGCTGGCAGGCCGCACTGTGGCGCGATCTGGTGAGTTATACCCAAGCGCTGGGGCAGCCTGAATGGCACCGTGCCAACCTCTATTCACGATTTATCCAGACGCTTGAGCAGGCGAAAAGCACGCCGGAAAATCTGCCCAAACGCGTCTTCATCTGTGGCATCTCTGCGCTGCCGCCGGTTTACCTGCAGGCGTTGCAGGCGCTGGGACGGCACATCGACATCCATCTGCTGTTCACCAATCCCTGCCGCGATTACTGGGGCGACATTCAGGACTATGCGTTTCTGGCAAAACTGCAAAGCCGTCAGCGCCGACGTCATGGTGCTGATGAATCTCGCGGACTCTTCCGGGATGCAGAGCAGGCACCCGCGCTGTTTAACGACGCGGGCGAACAGCAGCTGACCAATCCGTTGCTCGCCTCATGGGGCAAGCTTGGGCGCGATAACCTGTTTCTGCTCAGTCAGATGGACTCTAACGACGATATCGATGCGTTTGTGGATGTCGAGCCAGACAACCTGCTGCACTGCATGCAGCACGATCTTCTCAATCTGCAGGATAACGCCGTTATCGGCTTGAATGCGGCGGAACTGGCGCACAGCGATCAGAAGCGCTGCCTGGATCCGGCGGATCGCTCAATTGCGGTGCAGGTCTGTCACAGTGCGCAGCGTGAAGTTGAAGTATTGCAGGATCATCTGCTGGCGATGATGGAGGCCGATCCGACGCTGAAAGCGCGTGACATCATCGTCATGGTGGCGGATATCGACGCCTACGCCCCGTTTATTCAGGCTGTGTTCGCCAACGCACCTGCCGATCGCTATCTGCCGTTTGCCATTTCAGATCGCCGTGCCAGTCAGGCGCATCCGGCCATTGTCGCGTTTCTTCATCTGCTGGCACTGCCGGACAGCCGTTTTGTCTCAGAGGATGTACTGGCGCTACTGGATGTTCCGGCGCTGGCCTCCCACTTCGCCATTGATGAAAGCGGCCTGCGCTTACTGCGGCGCTGGGTCAGCGAATCGGGTGTGCGCTGGGGGCTGGATGATGCCAGTGTTGAAGCCCTGTCTCTTCCTGTCACCGGGCAGCACACCTGGCGTTTTGGCCTGCAGCGTATGCTGCTGGGCTATGCGATGGAGAGCCACAATGGAGACTGGGAGGGGATTCTGCCTTATGACGAGTCGGGCGGTCTGGCAGGCGAACTGGCGGGCCATCTGGCAGAGCTGCTCTCCCGGCTTAATCACTGGCGACAGCGGCTGGCTGAACCGCGGCCACTGGCGGCCTGGCTGCCCCTGTGCCGGGAACTGCTGAACGCCTTTTTCAGCCCCGATGCAGAAACCGAGGCCGCCTTGCTGCTGGTGGAAGAGCAGTGGCAGCAATTGATTGAATATGGCATGGATGCACGGTTTGAAGAGGCGATTCCGGTGGCGCTGTTGCGCGATGATCTGCGTAGCCGGCTTGATCAGCAACGCATCAGCCAGCGATTCCTGGCAGGACAGATTAACTTCTGTACCCTGATGCCGATGCGCTCCATCCCTTTTCAGCTGGTCTGTTTGCTGGGCATGAATGACGGCGTCTATCCGCGCACCCTGGCGCCATTAGGCTTTGATCTGATGCAGCAACAGTCCCGCAAAGGCGATCGCAGTCGCCGCGATGATGACCGCTACCTCTTCCTGGAAGCGATGATTTCGGCACAGCGGCAGCTCTATATCAGCTACATCGGCCGGGCGATTCAGGATAATACGGAACGCTACCCTTCGGTGCTGGTCACAGAATTACTGGAGTACATCGGACAAAGTTTTTATCTGGACGGTGATGGGCACCTTGAGCTGGATGAAAGTGCTGAACGGGTGCGGATGCATTTGCAGCACCTGCACAGCCGGATGCCCTTTGCTGCGGAGAACTTTAAGCCCGCGGCCAGACTGCAGAGTTTCGCGCGTGAATGGCTGCCTGCCGCGCAGGGAATGGGGCAGCCCCAGCCCGATTTTGTTCAGCCACTTGAGGCGCCGGTAACGGATGCGTTGACACTGGAGGCGCTTCTGCGCTTCTGGCGGCATCCGGTGCGTGCCTGGTTTCATCAGCGGCTTGGCGTGAGCTTCTGGCTGGAGGAGGACGAACTGCCTGACAGCGAGCCGTTTGCGCTCGACAACCTGGAACGTTATCAGATCAACGCACAATTGCTGAATGCTCTGGTCGAAGGCGAGGATACGCAGCGGCTCTATACATACCATCGTGCGGCCGGCAATCTGCCTTATGGCGCCTTCGGTGAGCTGTTCTGGCAGGCGCAGCGTGATGAGATGCAGGAAGTGGCGGCAGAAGTCGTGACGCAACGCAGCGACGGCGAGAGCTGGGAAGTGAATCTGCAACTTGAGCAGGTCAGCTTAACCGGCTGGCTGACACAGGTGCAGGGTGATGGATTACTGCGCTGGCGACCTGGCGTGCTCAATATGAACGACGGACTGCTGCTCTGGCTGGAGCACCTGGTTTACTGCGCGCTGGGAGGCACCGGCAGCAGCCGGATGTTTGGCCGGCAGCAAAGCCGCTGGTGTTTCCTTGCCGTACCGCAACAAGAGGCGATCGCTGCCCTGAATGAGTATGTCGCTGGCTATCTTGCCGGTATGCGTCAGCCGCTGATGCTGCTCAACAGGAGCGGCGGCGCATGGCTCACCGCCAGCTATGACAAAAAAAGTCAGCAGTTGCTGACTGATGAGGCGACTCAGCTCAAGGCGCGCAATCGCCTGCTGACGGCCTGGTCTGGCAACTATCAGGTTGAGGGTGAAGGCAGCGATCCCTATCTGCAACGTCTTTGCCGGGTACTGGATGTGCCACAATTACAACAGATAACTGAGGCGGCACAGCGCTGGTATTTACCGGTGCTGGCTGCACATCAGGATGATGAATAGCCATCAGAAAGCGTTTTGCTAACTGATTCATTACACAGCAATTTTGCTCTGCTTTGAGCCGCCGCGTCCGATATTGGCGGCTTATCGGGAAATGAAAGGGGTTTACATGCGGGTACACGCACGCTGGATAGCGGCGCTAATGTTAAGCCTGGTGGCTTGCACGGCACAGGCGCAGACATCTTCAGGCTGGCAGCCAGTTAACGACACCATTCACAAAAGTGAACAGGATCCTCGTCATTATCAGGCTATCCGGCTGGACAACGGGATGACGGTGTTACTGGTTTCCGATCCTGTGGCGCCGAAATCGCTGGCGGCGCTGACGCTGCCGATAGGATCGCTGGACGATCCCGATCAGCAGGCGGGGCTGGCTCACTACCTTGAGCATATGGTGCTGATGGGCTCAAAACATTATCCGCAACCCGACAATCTGGCTGAATTCCTGAAAAAGCATGGCGGCAGCCACAACGCCAGCACGGCCTCTTACCGCACCGCTTTTTATCTTGAAGTGGAAAACGATTCGCTGGAGCCTGCGGTAGATCGCCTGGCGGATGCCGTGGCCGAGCCGCTGCTGGATCCGGTTAATGCCGACCGTGAGCGCCATGCTGTGAATGCGGAACTGACCATGGCCCGCTCGCGTGATGGCCTGCGTATGGCACAGGTCGGTGCTGAAACCCTGAACCCGGCACATCCGGCATCACGTTTCTCGGGCGGCAATCTTGAAACCCTGAAAGATAAACCCGGCAGCAAACTGCACCAGGCGCTGCTCGATTTTTACCATACTCATTACTCCGCCAACCTGATGAAGGCGGTGATCTACAGCAATAAACCGCTGCCGGAAATGGCGTCAATTGCAGCTAAAACCTTTGGGCGGGTACAAAATCATAATGCCAGCGTGCCAGACATTACGGTGCCGGTGGTGACCGATGCCCAGCAGGGCGTCATTATTCATTACGTTCCTGCACAGCCGCGCAAGCAGCTTAAAATTGAGTTCCGCATTGCCAACAACAGCGATCGCTTCCGCAGTAAAACCGACACGCTGATTAGCTACTTAATCAGTAATCGCAGTAAAAACACGCTCACCGACTGGCTGCAAAAACAGGGACTGGCTGATGGAGTGAATGCAGGCGCGGACCCAATGACCGAGCGTAATAGCGGCGTGTTTGCTATTACCGTCTCACTCACGGATAAAGGCCTGGCACAGCGTGATGACGTGGTGGCGGCGATCTTCAGCTACATCAATCTGCTGCGTCAGCAGGGCGATGATAAGCGTTATTTCGACGAAGTTTCACACGTGCTGGCACTCGACTTCCGCTACCCCTCTATTACCCGCGATATGGATTATATTGAATGGCTGGTTGATACCATGCTGCGCGTACCGGTGGAAGATACGCTGGATGCACCTTATCTGGCGGATCAGTACGATGCCGCGGCGATCAAATCCCGGCTTGAAGAGATGACCCCGCAGCATGCGCGAATCTGGTACATCAGTCCGCAGGAGCCGCACAATAAAACCGCCTATTTTGTGGAAGCGCCTTATCAGGTTGAGAAGATCACGCCACAAACGTTTGCCGACTGGCAGCAGCGCGCCAGTCAGATTTCGCTGGCGATGCCGGTGCTGAACCCCTATATCCCGGATGACTTCACCCTGTTGCCATCAGACGGTAAAACGTATCAGCATCCGGTGAAGCTGGATAACGAAGACGGTATGCGTATTTACTGGATGCCCAGCCGCTATTATGCCAGCGAGCCCAAAGCGGCCATAACCCTCGCGTTACGTAACCGGCATGCGATCAGTGACGCCCGCCAGCAGGTGCTGTTTGGCCTCAATGACTACCTCTCAAGTCTGGCACTGGACACGTTAAACTCACAGGCCTCGGTGGGCGGCATCAGCTTCTCAACCGGTGAGGATGACGGGCTGGTGTTTAGCGCCAGTGGCTTTACTCAGCGCCTGCCCACGCTGCTGAAGAAACTGGTAGAGGGCTATGCCACCTTCCAGCCGACAGAACAGCAGCTGGCGCAGGCTAAATCCTGGTATCTGGAGCGGCTGGACGCGGCGGAGAAAGGCAAGGCGTTTGAACAGGCGATTCAGCCGATGCAGTTGCTCTCACAGTTGCCTTATACCCAGCGCGAAACCCGTCGCAAGCTGGTGAGCACGCTCACACTGAAGGATGTAACGACCTATCGCGACTCGCTGTTCCGCGACGCGACCCCGGAGATGCTGGTGGTGGGTAATCTCAGTGCGGAGAGTGTGAAGCAACTGGGACATGAGCTTAAACAGCAGGTGCAGAGTAATGCGACCCGCGACTGGCACAGCCAGTATGTGGCCATTAAAAAACCGATGAAAGCCAACCTGCAACAGCAGGGCAGCAGCACTGACTCCGCCCTTGCCGCGCTCTATGTTCCACTGGGATACAGCGAATATCAGAGCATGGCGCACAGTTCTATGCTGAGTCAGATTGTGCAGCCCTGGTTCTACAATCAGTTGCGCACCAAAGAGCAGCTCGGCTATGCCGTCTTTGCCTTCCAGATGCCAGTGGGCCGTCAGTGGGGCATCGGTTTCCTGCTGCAGAGTAATAGCAAGCAACCGGGCTGGCTATTGCAGCGCTATCAGGCCTTCTATCCGCAGGCAGAAAAGCGTCTTCGCAGCATGAGTCAGGCAGACTTTGTTCAGTATCAGCAGGCGATGATCAATGATTTGCAGCAGCGTCCTCAGACGCTCTTTGAGGAAGCGGACCGTTATAGCCGCGACTTTGATCGACAGAATGATCTGTTTAACACCCGGCAAAAAATGGCCGAGCAGGTGGCGCGGTTAACCCCGGCCAGCCTGGCTGACTTTTTCCGGCAGGCGGTGATCGAACACAAGGGCATGGTGATGACGTCACAGATTGCCGGCACCGGCAACGGCAAGGTTGAATTTGCCCGCCAGCCTGGCTGGAAAACCTGGAAAGAACTGGCGAAACTGCAGCAGTCGCTGCCGGTTAAGAGTGAGACCCAATGACGCAGTTACCGCCCGTATCGCTGAATCCCTTAACGCTGCCGCTCAGAGGCGAGCGGCTGATTGAGGCATCAGCAGGCACCGGAAAAACCTTTACCATTGGTCTGCTCTATCTGCGCCTGCTGCTGGGGCTGGGCGGCGAAAACGCGTATAGCCGGCCACTCTCGGTAGAAGAAATTTTAGTGGTGACCTTCACCGAGGCCGCGACGGCGGAGTTACGCGGCCGCATCCGCGAAAATATTCATCAGCTGCGGCTGGCCTGTATTCGCGGCGAAAGCCGCAATCCGATGCACCAGTTGCTGCTGGCGCAGATGCCCGATCTGAGTCAGGCCGCTGCGCAGCTGCTGGCGGCCGAACGCCAGATGGATGAAGCCGCCATCTTCACCATTCACGGCTTCTGTCAGCGAATGCTGAATCTCAACGCGTTTGAATCGGGCATGCTATTCGAGCAGGAGTTGATAGAAGATGAACAGGCACTGCTCAAGCAGTCCACTGCCGATTTCTGGCGGCGTCAGTGCTATCCACTCAGTCTGGATGTGGCACGGATTATCGCCGCAGAGTGGAGCGGACCCGACAGCCTGCTGACGACACTGCGCCCCTGGCTACAGGGTGAGTCGCCAGTGCTCAAACGGCCGCCCGCTGCAGATGAGGATCTGGCGTCACGTCACGCCCGCAATCTGGCGCGCATCAACGCCATGAAGCAGCAGTGGCAGGCGCTGAGCGCCGATGTTGAAGGGATGATCAGCGCATCTGGCGTTGATAAGCGTAGCTATAGCAGTAAACACCTGCCCAACTGGGTCGCCCGCGTCACGCAGTGGGCCAGCAGCGAAACGCGTGATTATCAGTTGCCTAAAGAGCTGGAGCGTTTTGGACAGCAGGTGCTTGATGAGAAAACGAAAAAGGGTGAAGCACCGCGCCATTCGCTGTTTGAGGCTGTTGATCAGTTTCTGGCAGAACCGCTGTCGCTGCGGGATGTGATCATTGCGCAGGCGCTGACCGATGTACGAGCCACAGTTCAGCGCGAGAAACGGTTACGTGCGCTGTTAGGTTTCGATGACCTGCTCAGTAAGCTGGATGAAGCGTTGCAGCAGCCGGGCGGCGTGTTGCTGGCTGAAACTATCCGGGCGCGTTTCCCGGTGGCACTGATTGATGAATTTCAGGATACCGATCCACAGCAGTATCGCATCTTCCGTACGCTCTACATTAATCAGCCAGAACAGGCGCTGTTTCTGATCGGTGACCCCAAGCAGGCCATCTATGCGTTTCGCGGTGCGGATATTTTTACCTACTTGCGGGCCAGAAACGAAGTCAGTGCTCACTACACACTTGATACTAACTGGCGTTCTTCACCTGAGATGGTCGAGAGCGTCAATCGCCTCTTTTCTCAGATCGATTCGCCTTTTCTGTTTTCGGCGATCCCCTTTCAGCCGGTAATTCCCGCTGCGCCCAACCAGTCATTGAAGCTGATTTTTGACGAGCAGCAGCAACCGGCGTTGCGGTTCTGGCTGCAGCCCGGTGAGGGCGTCGGTAACAGCGATTACCAGCAGTTTATGGCGCAACAGTGTGCGGCGGATATCAGCCGCTGGCTGGTGGCCGGACAGCAGGGACGTGCCTGCCTGGGCAAAGGCGACGCGCTACAGCCAATGCGGGCTTCTGATATTACCGTGCTGGTGCGCAGTCGCAATGAGGCCGGTTTGATTCGCGACGCGCTGAATGCGTTGTCAATTCCCTCAGTCTATCTCTCCAGCCGGGACAGCGTTTACACCACGCCGGAAGCGCGCGAATTACTCTGGTTACTTCAGGCGATTCAGGCTCCTGAACAGGAACGGCTGCTGCGTAGCGCACTGGCGACCTCTATTTTTGCTATTGATGCCGCGACGCTGGATGCGCTGACACAGAATGAACGCGAGTGGGATGCGCTGGTGGAGCAGTTTGCCGTCTGGCAG
The DNA here is from genome assembly GCF_041982285.1 of Pantoea sp. ANP04. Lineage (NCBI taxonomy): Bacteria > Pseudomonadati > Pseudomonadota > Gammaproteobacteria > Enterobacterales > Erwiniaceae > Pantoea > Pantoea sp. ANP04. The sequence continues at coordinate 113,459 of NZ_JAUTYS010000017.1, forward strand.
CAGTTGTGGCACCAGCACGGCGTTTTACCGATGCTGCGTGATGTCATGATCAAGCGGCAGCTGGCGGAAAATATGCTGGCCTCGGAGAACGGGGAACGTCGCCTGACGGACCTGATGCATCTGGGTGAACTGCTGCAGGAAGCCTCAGTACAGCTGGAGAGTCCTCACGCCCTGGTGCGTTTTCTGGCGCAGCAGATTGCCCGACCAAACAGCCAGGCCGCCAGCCAGCAGCTGCGTCTGGAAAGCGACCGCCATCTGGTGCAAATCGTCACCATCCACAAATCGAAAGGGCTGCAGTATCCCCTGGTATGGCTGCCGTTTGCTGCCGGATTCCGCGAGGCGGCCAGCGCGCTTTATCACGATCGTGACAACTTCATGGCGCTGCTTGATGTGCAGGGCGATGCACAGAGTCTGGCGTTAGCCGAAGAGGAGCGTCTGGCGGAAGATTTGCGTCTGCTCTATGTGGCGCTGACCCGCTCGATCTATCACTGCAGCGTCGGCATTGCACCGCTGATTAAAGGCACGCGAAAAAAAGAGGGCGAAAGCGATCTGCACAAAAGCGCGCTCGGGTATCTGGTGCAGCAGGGTGAGGCGGCGGATGCGCAGCAGCTCAGCCAGAAACTGAATGCGCTGACCGGTGAGGAGATTGCGCTGGTTGAAGCCGATCTGATGCCGGGAGAAAGGTGGCAGGACGCTGAGCACGGCAATGAGGTATTGAGCAGTCGCGACGTGACCCGCGCACTGGCGGATGCCTGGCGGGTCACCAGCTATTCCGGCCTGCAACAGCATCACAGCTCGTCACTTCTTGATGCATTGCCAAACTTCGATATTGATGCGGCGGGCGAGGACGAGAGTGGTGAAGAGGCTGCATTGACACCGCACCATTTTCCGCGCGGTGCGGCGCCGGGCACCTTCCTGCACGGTTTGTTTGAGTCGATCGACTTTACCGAACTGCCGGATCGCGTCTGGCTGGAGGATCAGCTGCAGCATAATGGCTATCCGTCAGACTGGTTACCGGTCCTGGAACTGTGGATTGAGCGGGTATTGCATACGCCGCTTAACGCGGAAGGGCTGACGCTATCGGCAATTAAAAGCAGCGAACGACTGATCGAAATGGAGTTCTATTTGCCGATCAACAATCTGCTGACGGCGGCCGATCTTGACGATCTGCTGCGCCAGCACGACAGCCTCTCTCTGCAGGCCGCCCCGCTGGATTTTCGTCAGGTGCGCGGCATGCTGAAGGGTTTTATCGATCTGGTTTTCCGCTGGCAGGGAAAATATTATCTGCTCGATTACAAATCGAACTGGCTGGGCGATAGCCATGCCGCTTACACACCCGAGGCGATGGCGCAGGCCATGATCGGCCACCGTTATGATCTGCAGTATCAGCTCTATACGCTGGCGCTGCATCGCTATCTGCAACATCGCCTGCCGGACTACCACTATGAGCAACATTTTGGCGGCGTCTTTTATCTGTTTTTACGCGGGATGGACGGCAGCTCGCCGGACAACGGCATTTTTGCCACCCGACCCGGCGAAGTCTTTGTGGAAGCGATCGATGCACTGTTTGGTGAAACCGGAGAGGTGTTATGAGTGACATGCTGAGTCTGCTGCAGCAGGCAGTAGAGAAGCGTCTCCTGCGCCCGCTCGATATTCAGTTTGCACAACTCGTGGTGCCGGAATCACAGCCTGCGCGGCTGCTCGCTGCCGCCTGCGTCAGCGCTGAGGCAGGTGAAGGGCACGTCTGTTTTCCGCTGAGCAATCTCTGTGAAGCGCACCTGTTTGCCGGACGTCAGCCTGCGCTGGCCCAGGCGATCTGGCAGGCTGCTGGCGCGCCAGATGACTGGTTATCACACTTCGCTGACTGGCCGGCGGTGAGTGATGGCAGCCGGGTGACACCACTGGTGCTCAGCAACCAGCGTTTATATCTGCATCGGCTTTGGCAAAGCGAAGGCCGCATTGTCGATTTTTTTGCTGCCCATGAAGTGAAAACCGCGTTTGATATCCGTGCCGCAGGAGATGTCCTTAACAGCCTGTTTGACGACCAGCCAGAGAACTGGCAGAAAATTGCTGCAGCAGTGGCGCTGACCCGCAAAACGGCAGTCATTTCCGGCGGGCCAGGCACCGGCAAAACCACCACCGTAGCGAAACTGCTCGCCGCCCTGATTCGACTGAATCCGGGTGCGCTGCGCATCCAGCTGGCGGCACCGACGGGCAAAGCCGCCGCGCGGCTGACCGAGTCGCTGGGCAGGGCACTGCAGGATCTGGCCGTCAGCGACGAAGAACGGCAGCGTTTTCCTGCCGAAGCCACCACGCTGCATCGCCTGCTGGGCGCTCAGCCGGATACCCAGCGGCTACGCTACCATGCCGGTAATCCGCTGCATCTGGATGTGCTGGTTGTCGATGAAGCGTCGATGGTCGATCTCTCAATGATGGCAAAACTGATCGCCGCGCTGCCTGCCCATGCCCGCGTAGTGTTTCTGGGCGATCGCGATCAGCTGGCCTCTGTTGAAGCCGGTGCGGTGCTGGGAGATATCTGCCGCTGCACGGAAAGCGGCTACAGCCTGGCGCGGGCAGAACAGCTCGCCCAGCTGACCGGCTGCACGTTGCAGGGCAGTGATGATGCGCAGGCACCGGCAGTGCGCGACAGCATCTGCCTGCTGCAAAAGAGTTATCGGTTTGACGCCGCATCCGGCATCGGCCAGCTGGCAAAAGCGATCAATCAGGGTGATGCCGACCGGGTCAGAGCGGTGTTTGCAGCGGCCCATAAAGATGTCAGTTACCAGCCGCTGAACAGCGCAGAAGCGTATCAGGGGATGCTGGACGAAGTCGCACAGGGCTACCAGCCCTTCCTGCAGCTCATCAGGCAGCACGCACCACCCGCTGAGATCATAACCGCTTTTGGTCGTTATCAGCTGTTGTGCGCGTTACGTGACGGACCCTTTGGCGTTCAGGGTCTGAACCAGCGTATTGAGCAGCGACTGATGCAACTGCAGCGCATCCGGCGTCCTGGCATGGGTAGCCGCTGGTATGAAGGTCGTCCGGTGATGATTACCCGAAACGACAGCGCACTCGGCCTGTTTAATGGCGATATCGGCATTACGCTGCGGGATGAAGAGGGCAACCTGAAAGTCTTTTTCCCGCTACCCGATGGGTCGATCAAGGCAATTCAGCCGAGCCGGTTGCCTTCACATGAAACCGCCTGGGTGATGACGGTGCATAAATCGCAGGGGTCGGAGTTTGATCACACCGCGCTTGTGATGCCCACGCAGTTTTTGCCGGTTCTGACCCGTGAACTGGTCTATACCGCGATTACCCGTGCGCGTAAACAACTGACTATTTACAGTGAACCTGGCGTGTTTCAGCGTGCCGTGCAGCAGCAAACGCAGCGGCTCAGCGGTCTGGTAGAGCGACTGGCGGAAACGCGCTGAGAAGAGAGGGACAGATCACGATGTGGGTGATTGTCCCTTCTGCGGTGAATCAGGTGAGGTCGGCCATCAGCACTTTTGAACGGCGCTGATAGTTATACATCTCTTTTTTACTTTCGGGCAGTGACTCAATATCAACCGGCGTAAAGCCGCGCTCCTGGAACCAGTGGATACTGCGCGTGGTCAACACAAACAGCTTTTCCAGTCCCATCTGCTTTGCCTGCAACGCCACGCGCTGCAACAGCATCTCTCCGCGTGAGGAGCTGCGATAATCAGGATGAACCGCCACACAGGCCATCTCGCCAATCTTCTCATCCATAAACGGATAGAGTGCGGCACAGGCGATGGTCAGATTGTCGCGCTGAATAATCGTGAACTTATCGATCTCCATTTCCAGCTGCTCGCGAGAGCGACGTACCAGAATGCCCTGCTGCTCCAGCGGCCGGATCAGTTCGAGGATGCCGCCGATATCGTTGATATTGGCGCGGCGGATCTGCTCTGCCGACTCCATAACGATCTGCGTGCCGATACCGTCGCGTGAGAAGAGTTCCTGCAACAGTGCGCCATCTTCCTGATAGCTGATTAAATGGCTGCGGCGCACACCACTTCGGCAGGCTTTCACCGCGCCACGCAGAAAGCGAACAGTGCCGGAAAGATAATCGCCTTCCTTTTCAATCTCGTCGATACGGGCCTGCGCGTCATTCGGGAACAGCTCAGAGATAATTTCACCTTCGCTATTCAGGACGCCTTGCTCAGAGCAGAAGCCGATCATTTTTTCCGCTTTCAGCTTAATCGCCAGCTGCGTGGCCACTTCTTCCGAGGTGAGGTTGAAGCTCTCGCCCGTAACAGACACCGCCACCGGGCCCATCAGCACAATGGCATCGTTATCCAGCTGGCGATGAATCGCCTCTTCATCGATACGACGGATACGCCCGCTATGGCAGTAATCCACGCCATCATCCACGCCCAGCGGCTGTGAAATAATGAAGTTGCCGCTGACCACATTGATATGTGCGCCCTGCAGCGGGGTGTTGTTGAGACTCATAGAGAGGCGGGCAGTGATATCCAGCTGCAGCCGGCCTGCGGCCTGCTTGACCAGCTCCAGCGATTGCGCGTCGGTTACCCGGGTAAATTTATGATAAACCGGCTCCAGCTGCTGCTGCGCCAGGCTGGCATCAATCTGCGGCCGGGCACCATAAACCACCACCAGGCGGATGCCCAGGCTGTGCAGCAGGCCGATGTCATTAACGATGCCAGAGAAGTTCTCATGCTCAATCGCTTCGCCACCCAGCATGATGACAAAGGTTTTACCCCGGTGGGCATTGATATAGGGAACGGTATGGCGAAAACCCTGAACCAGTTCGGTACTACGTTCCTTCACGGCCAACCCTCAGTGAATGTTTATTCGTATTTTTTGTATTTTTATGCTTTTACGCCCGGTTTTGCAAGTCTTAATCCTGACGAAAATTTACGTTTTTATGGGTGTCAAAGCCGCTAACAGCCTGCATTATTTAGGGTTTCCGGGGTGACATCATGCTACGGATTGGATAAAGTTTTCGCCGCCATTTTATTAACTGGCGCTTTTTTAGACATAACACAGCAGCTGGAGCGGCATGTCAGACGTTAATTCCCATTTTTCACGCAGACGATTTTTACAGGGGACGGGCGCCTTACTGCTGTTAAGCGTCAGCCGCACAGGACTGGCGGCAAAAAACCACATTGTGGCGGTGCGTATCTGGCCCTCATCCACTTACTCGCGGATGACGCTGGAGTCAAACGTCGCGCTGAAATACAAGCAGTTTGCGCTGAGCAATCCCGAACGGCTCGTAATAGATATTCAGGGCCTGCATCTCAATTCGGCCCTGAAAGGGGTGGATAAGCAGGTACGGGTCGACGATCCTTTTATTAAAAATGCCCGGGTCGGCCAGTTCGACAGCAATACAGTGCGCGTCGTTCTGGAGTTAAAGCGCAACGTTGCGCCAAAGATTTTTAACCTTTCGCCGGTCGCCGGGATCAATCACCGGCTGGTGGTCGACCTCTATCCGAGTCAGAACCCGATAGAAGATGATCCTCTGCTGGCCCTGCTGAAAGACTATAACCAGGGTGATCTGGAGAAAGATGAAGGCGTGCAGGCACCCTTGCCAGGTAAAGCGGGGCGCGATCGTCCGATCATTATCATGATCGATCCCGGTCACGGCGGGGAAGATCCGGGTGCGCACGGCAAATATAAGACCCGCGAGAAGGATATTGTGCTGAAGATTGGACGGCGGCTCAAAGCGCTGATCGACAAAGAGTCCAATATGAAAGCCTATATGACGCGTAATGAAGATGTCTTTATTCCGCTGCGCGTCAGGGTTGCGAAAGCCCGAAAACAGCGCGCTGATCTTTTTGTCTCGATCCATGCGGATGCCTTTACCAGCCGTGCAGCTCGCGGCTCGTCAGTGTTTGCCTTATCAACCAGCGGTGCGACCTCGGCGGCAGCCCGTTTCCTGGCGCAGACCCAGAATGAATCCGATCTGATTGGTGGCGTCAGCAAAAGCGGCGACCGCTATCTTGATCACACCATGTTCGATATGGTGCAGCGCCAGACGATTCATGACAGCCTGAAGTTTGGCAAAGAGGTGCTGCATCGCATGGGGCGCATCAATCATCTGCACAAACGTACCGTGGATCAGGCTGGATTTGCGGTGCTGAAAGCCCCGGATATCCCGTCTATTCTGGTCGAGACCGCGTTTATCAGTAATGTGGAAGAGGAGCGTAAGTTGCGAACCACCCGCTATCAGCATCAGGTTGCGGAGGCGATTCTGGACGGCATTAAGGCTTATGTGAAGAGTGGGGCGGCGCTGGCCCATCGGTAACGGTTTGCGGGTAGTTACGGCTATCCGTGCACTTTTCAGGGCAGGAGAGAGACTAACGAGGTTTCAGGAACGTCAGAAACAAAAAAACACCCTTTCAGGTGTTTAAATGATTGGTTGCGGGGGCCGGATTTGAACCGACGACCTTCGGGTTATGAGCCCGACGAGCTACCAGGCTGCTCCACCCCG
>NZ_JAUTYS010000018.1:0-119186 GCF_041982285.1 Pantoea sp. ANP04
ATTTTTTTACGTCCGGAGACGCTGATATCAATCCTGCGAGTGCCCACACAGATTGTCTGATAAATTGTTAAAGAGCATGCCGCGATTTACTGCGGCGCGGGCTGCGTATATTACGCTTTCCGCATTGTCAGTCAAGCATTTATTTTCGCTTAACTCACTGGTTCGTATGATTTCGAACCTACTCAACCCGGCGCTTCGTAAGCCGTTGTGCCGTGTCAGTGGAGGCGCATTATAGGGAGTTCTCGGAGGCTGACAAGTGCTAATTTCAAATAAAATTTCGAGTGCTTCTTTTTTCAGCGAAAAGCCGCTAAAGCGCCAGTTTTTCAAGCAACGGGAAGCCATAACGCTGTAAAACCGGTGATAATTGTACCGCTTCACCATCCAGCTCCGTGCAGAATGCGACGTTCTGTTGCGAAGAATTTACTTCAGGCGCTTCATGTTCCAGTAGCCAGGCTGTTCGTCGGGCAATTGCCGCACCGGAATCAATCAGACGCGTCCCTTCAGGTAACACCTGCTGCAGCTCTTCGCGCAGTAAAGGGAAGTGCGTACAGCCTAAAACCACCGTGTCCGGTGGTTCAGCCATCCGCAGCCACGGCTGAACAATACGGCGCACCTCATCCAGTGCAACCTCAGCACCGTGTAGCTTAGCTTCTGCCAGTTCCACCAGCTCCGCCGATCCCAGCATTTCGATGTTGCAGGACCCGGCGAATTGCGCCACCAGCTCGTGAGTATAAGGACGGCGTACTGTAGCCCGCGTCGCCAGCAACCCGACCACACCATTTCGCGTCAGGCGCGCGGCAGGTTTGATCGCCGGAACCACACCCACGACAGGAAACGCAAAGCGTTCACGTAAAGCAGGCAATGAAACCGTGCTGGCTGTATTGCAGGCGATGATGACTAATGAGAGAGGATAACGCTGTGTAATGGCCTCAACGATAGCGACCACCCGTTCCACGATGAAGGTTTCGCTTTTCTCGCCGTAAGGGAATCCAGCGTTATCGAAGGCGTAGAGATAATGAAGATCCGGCAACAGCTGACGGACCTCATCATAGACAGAAAGCCCACCGACGCCGGAATCAAACACCAGCACGGTGGGACGCAAATCAGAAGTTGTAGCTGCCGCTGAGGTAATACTCTCGTCCTGGAGTCTGATAGCCATACACTGTCTCGTAATCTTTATCGAACAGGTTGGCAATTCTACCACGAACCGTGAGTTGTGAAGTGACAGGATATGAGACGGCGAGATCCCACAGGCTGACACCGCCTAATTTCACACGACGGCTGGGCGTGCTGTTGAAGTCGGTATCATAACGGTCGCCCAGATAGTGATAAGTCACGGACCAGTCAAACTCATGCAGTGTCCAGTCAAGCTGATACTTGACCTGCTGCTTAGCCCGGCGAACGAGCGGTTGATCGGTGTTGCCATCCCGCGCATCGACATAATCATATGAGAGCTGATGCGTCAGCGGCCCGGTATCGAATCCAGCGGTGGCTTCAACGCCTTTAATACGTGCCTTCTCAATGTTGTAGTAGCGGAAGGTCTGCGGATCGCCTTCAATCAGGTCATCAATGTCGTTGCGATAGCCCGACACGCGCCAGTTCACCGGCCCGGTCAGCCCCTCAAAGCCGCCTTCCCACTGCTTACTTTTTTCAGGATCGAGGTCGCGGTTGCCATAAAATGGGCTGTATACCTGCGACAGATTAGGCGCTTTGAAAGCAGTACCATACGAAGCGAACGCGCGGTACCCGGAAATAAACTCCCATGACGCCGCCGTCTGCCAGGTGTTATGCCAGCCGAACTGATTGTTATCGTCACCACGTACCGCACCCTCAAGAGTGACGCTGCCAAACTGTTGCTGCCCGGTCACGTAGAGGCCGGTATTACGCTGTTCATAGCCATCTGATAAATAGTTCGTGCCCGGTTCCGTTGTCTCTTTCTGCCAGTCCACACCCGCACTGACGGCGCCCTGCCCCACCTGCACAGTATTGCCCCACTGCAGATTGTACTGAGTGACATCATCAAAGGTGGATGCAGCGCCGTAGCGGCCATTGCGCGGATCGTAGTTAATGTCTTTGGTATGGCCATAACTGGCAATAAGCTGGGTGGAGTAGACGTCGCGGTTGAAGCGTAACCCGGTGTCCCAGGTCTGGCTGTAGAGCTGACGGGTATCCGCCAGGCCGATGATATTCGTGAAGCTGTCATCATACGTGTAAGACCCGTCATAGGCAGTGCGGTTATCAAAGCCATAGCCGCGCACAAAACCACTGAGTTCATCGCTGAACTGATGCTCAAGGTTGCCATACAGGGTTTTGCTCATGAAGCCGTCGCGATCGTGCTGCGCCGGGCCATAGTCATTGGGATAGCCCGCCACAACGTCATACCCTTTGGTGTAGGTATAGTTGCCTGCCAGGGTAAGCTTTGTCGCGTCGCCCAGCATCTGCTGAGTTGAGCCGTCATACGATTGATAGCCGTTGGATCCCATGCCCGCCGTCAGCGTCGTGCCCGGTTGCGATCGGCCCGTAATAATATTCACCACGCCGCCAATGGCATCAGAACCGTAAACCGCGGAACGTGCGCCGCGAATATATTCGATGCGTTGCACCAGCGACAGGGGGATCTGGCTGAGGTCGGACGAACCGGTAATACCCGCCTGATTAAGCCGGATACCATCAATCAGGATCAGCACATGTCTGGACTCAGTACCCCGAATAAACAGCGAACTCTGCTGCCCTAGCCCGCCGCTTTGCGCGACATCGACACCCGGCAGACGGCGCATCACATCTGTCAGACTTTTGGCCTGCCAGCGATCAATCTCATCACGCGTGACGACGGTTGTCGGCGCCAGCACCCCGGAAACAGGTTCGGCAAAACGGTTGGCAGTAACGATTTGCGTATCATCATTCCCCTGCGCAAAACCGTTTTGCGCCCAGAGAGAAATCGCCGTTGCGCTCAGAGCGAACAGCGATACAGTTTTTTTTGTCATTTTAATCGCATCCATAAGACGAAGCAGGATGCCGCAGGCCGACAATCAATAGAACGCGATGATTGTACGAGTAGCGACGTTACACCGGCAGGTCTTCGGGCTGGGAACCATAAATGATGATGACTTCCCATCCCGGAGGACAGTGTCTGCAATTGCACTCATCACGACATTCCTTACCGCTGCGCGTCAGCTCCAGATTCACACTGGATTCCCTATTAACTCGGGCTTGAGGCCGGCGTCTGCAGTCTACGGAGTGGAGATACGGAAGTCCAGACTGCTAAATATCTTATCGCTGTGGGACTGGACATCAGCAAGTGAATGCCTACAATCGCCCGCTGGTAAGCTATTAATCAGGATTACTCATGACACCCGAACATCTCCCCATGGAAGACTATGACGCACAGCTGGCGGAAAAAGTCAGTCGTTTAGAGACGATGATGACGCCGTTTGCTGCGCCCGACGTGGAGGTGTTCCGTTCGCCGGTCAGCCACTATCGGATGCGCGCCGAATTCCGCCTGTGGCACGACGGTGATGATATCTATCACATCATCTTTGATCAGCAGACGCGCGAGCGGATCCGGGTCGATCAGTTCCCGGCAGCCAGCCAGCTGATCAATCAGCTGATGCCAAAGATGATCGCCGCGATCCGTGATAACCGCACCCTGCGTCACAAGCTGTTCCAGATCGACTATCTGTCAACCATGAGCAATCAGATTGTGATTTCACTGCTCTATCATCGCAAGCTGGATGATGAGTGGCAGCAGGCCGCCGCCGCGCTGCGTGATCAACTGCGTGCGGAAGGTCTGGATGTGCAGTTAATTGGCCGTGCGACCAAAACCAAAATCTGTCTGGATCGCGACTATGTGGATGAGTGTCTGCCGGTTGCAGGTCGCGAGATTATCTATCGTCAGGTCGAGAACAGTTTTACCCAGCCTAACGCGGCAATGAATATTCAGATGCTGGAGTGGGCGCTGGATGTGACGCAGGATTCACAGGGTGACCTGCTGGAACTGTACTGCGGTAACGGCAACTTCTCGCTGGCGCTGGCGCGCAATTTCCGCCGCGTTCTGGCAACGGAAATCGCCAAGCCTTCTGTTGCGTCGGCGCAATACAACATTGCCGTGAACCAGATTGATAACGTGCAGATCATTCGCATGGCGGCGGAGGAGTTTACTCAGGCGATGAATGGCGTGCGCAGCTTTAATCGTCTGGAAGGGATTGATCTGACCAGCTACGAATGCGAGACGATTTTTGTCGATCCGCCACGTAGCGGCCTGGATGAAGAGACGGTGAAAATGGTGCAGGCGTATCCGCGCATCCTTTATATCTCCTGCAACCCACAAACCCTGAGCGACAATCTGCAAACGTTGTCAGAAACGCACGACGTGACGCGGCTGGCGCTGTTTGATCAGTTTCCCTACACCCACCACATGGAATGCGGTGTGCTGCTGACGCGTAAAGCGTAAACAAAAACGGGAACCCTGAGGTTCCCGTTTTTTTTCCCTGCCGATATCCCTACTGATTACGCTTGCGCTTAAACCGCGTCGCAATCCAGAACACCAGCGCGACCATCAGAACGGTGGGAACGAAATTAGAGCCAATGTCCGGGTATTCTGCCCGCACCAGCGCGCTATAAACCAGAATCCCCAGCAGGAAAAACGCCGCCGCCAGACCTGGCATGCCGTCCGGCATGTTGGTGTTGAGATACCGCTGATGCAGACACCAGGCCGCCAGACCCAGCGCAATCAGCGGAAAAATCGAAAAGGGAACAAAGGCGCTGAACAGCACAGAAAACGAACCGTTAATCGCTAAGCCGGTAATAAAAGCCAGTGCCAGAGTGCTTTTATCGCGGGTACCTGGGTGGGTCATGAACTGATCCTTACTCATTGCTCTTCGGGTTTTTCCAGGGTGACCGCCAGTCGTTCCTGCTCACGGCGGTACCAGTAATAAGCGCCTTTGGCGATCATCCGCAGCTGTAACACCAGCCGATCCTCAAGCTTACGTCGCTGCTCAGCATCAACGTCCAGTGCTTCTGCACCGGCGCTGAAGACAATGGTCACCATCGCTTCAGCCTGCGCTTCGGTAAAACTGCGCGGCATGCGATTTTCGACCTCAAGATAGTCAGCCAGTTCAGCGATAAAGTGCTGAATTTCACGCGCCACGGCGGCACGGAAAGCAGCAGAGGTGCCGGAACGTTCACGCAGTAACAGGCGGAAAGCGTTGGGGTTGTTACCGATGAACTCCATAAAGGTCGACACCGACGTTTTAATGATGCTGCCGCCTTTGGCGATACGCTGCCGTGCCTGACGCATCAGCTGTCGCAGCATCAGCCCACTTTCGTCCACCATCGTCAGGCCAAGCTCATCAACATCCTTGAAATGACGATAAAAGGAGGTGGGTGCAATCCCCGCTTCACGGGCAACTTCCCGCAAACTCAAACTGGCAAAACTGCGTTCGGCGCTGAGCTGACTGAACGCTGCTTCAATCAGTGTACGTCGTGTACGTTCTTTTTGTTGCGCTCTGACGCCCATTCTCTCTGCCTTTAGCGGTGTTGAGCGGGCACTATAGCAAAATTTTCAGCGTACAGATTGGCATTCTTTGTCACTGCCTGTGAACCTCACACTTTGTCAAAATGTGATGAAAATCGCTGATAGAATTCAGAAGTGCGCGACGAGATGTTAGAATCTCGTTGTAAAAATGTATAAATAATAGGACGTATCGGTATGCAAAAGTCTTACGATTACGATGCCATTGTGATTGGCTCAGGGCCCGGCGGTGAAGGGGCGGCGATGGGGCTGGTAAAACAGGGAGCGCGCATCGCCGTGGTCGAACGCTACCACAACATCGGCGGCGGCTGTACGCACTGGGGAACCATCCCTTCTAAAGCCCTTCGCCACGCCGTCAGTCGCATTATCGAATTCAACCAAAACCCGCTCTACAGCGATCATACCCGACTGCTTCGCTCCTCTTTCGCCGACATTCTTAATCACACTGAAAGCGTGATCAGCCAGCAGACAGCCATGCGCCAGGGCTTCTACGAGCGTAACCGCTGTGAGCTTTATCAGGGCGATGCCCATTTTGTTGATGCCAATACGATTGAGATTGAACAACCTGATGGCACGCGTGAGACGCTGACGGCAGAGAAGTTTGTTATCGCCTGTGGTTCACGGCCTTACCATCCTGATAATGTCGACTTTACGCATCCCCGCGTCTACGACTCCGACTCTATCCTTAATCTGCACCACGAACCGGGTCACGTCATTATTTACGGCGCTGGCGTCATCGGCTGTGAATATGCATCGATTTTCCGTGGTCTCAACGTCAAAGTTGACCTGATTAATACCCGCGATCGCCTGCTGGCGTTTCTCGATCAGGAGATGTCGGATTCTCTCTCATACCACTTCTGGAATAGCGGCGTAGTGATTCGTCACAATGAAGAGTTTGAGAAGATCGAAGGCGTGGAAGATGGCGTCATCATGCATCTGAAGTCGGGCAAGAAAGTGAAAGCGGATTGCCTGCTGTACGCCAACGGCCGTACCGGTAACACCGATTCCCTTTCGCTGGAAAACGTCGGTCTGGAAGCCGATGGGCGTGGCCTGCTGAAAGTGAACAGCATGTATCAGACAGCGCAGCCGCACATTTATGCCGTCGGTGACGTGATTGGCTATCCAAGCCTGGCCTCAGCCGCCTACGATCAGGGCCGTATTGCCGCACAGGCGATTATCAAAGGGGAAGCGTCAGCACACCTGATTGAAGATATCCCAACCGGTATCTACACCATTCCGGAAATCAGCTCCGTGGGTAAAACCGAGCAGCAGCTGACGGCAATGAAGGTGCCTTACGAAGTGGGCCGCGCGCAGTTTAAACATCTGGCACGCGCGCAGATTGTGGGCATGAACGTTGGCAGTCTGAAGATTCTGTTCCATCGGGAAACCAAAGAGATTCTGGGGATCCACTGCTTTGGCGAGCGTGCCGCTGAGATCATTCACATCGGTCAGGCGATCATGGAGCAAAAAAATGGTGGCAACACGATTGAGTACTTCGTGAATACCACCTTTAACTATCCGACGATGGCCGAAGCCTACCGCGTTGCGGCGTTAAACGGCTTAAACCGCCTGTTTTAACGCAGCGTCGAAATAGTGTGCCATGTGGGTTTTAATTGCCTCTGCCAGCTGTTCATAACGGCTGCGCAGAGGTGAACCCGGACGATAGACCAGCGCGATCGTGCGCTGTGGCACCGGTTTGTAGCAGGTGAGATAGCAGACACCGTCGCGAATACGCTCTGGTGGAACTGCCAGCGCCGGTAACAGCGTAATGCCACTGCCTGCCGCCACCATATTGCGCAGTGTCTCAAGACTGGTCGCCCGGAAATGGGTATCTTCATCGGCACCCGCCTCAAAGCAGAATCCCATCGCCTGGTCACGCAGACAGTGTCCATCTTCCAGCATCAGCAATTTCTCGCCGGCCAGATCGGACATTGGCACACGATCGCGATCGCACCACGGATGATCGGCATAGACAGCCAGCTTCATTGGCTCATCAAACAGCGGCACTTCGATAAAGGCCTGACTCTCTTTGACCAGCGCAACAATCGCACAGTCGAGCTTGCCACTGTCGAGCTGTGACAGCAGCTGTTGCGTCTGCGCTTCGTGCAGATACATCTCCAGTTTCGGGAAGGTCTGGTGCAGCGTCGGGATAATCTGTGGCAGTAAATACGGCGCGGTGGTCGGGATGAGGCCGATATGCAGCGGACCTGACATCGCTTCCCCTTGCTGACTGGCCATCTCTTTCAGCACTTTCACTTCACGCAGCACCGTACGCGCCTGATCCACCAGCAGTAAACCTGCCTGCGTGAACAGCACTTTACGGCTGGTGCGCTCCAGCAGCATCACACCCAGCTCATCTTCCAGCTTACGGATCTGCCCGCTTAACGTGGGCTGACTGACATGACATGCATCCGCCGCACGGCGGAAATGACGGTGTTCAGCAAGCGAAACCAGATATTCAAGATCACGAATATTCATTATTACCCTCCAAACCACGATAGCCCGTGGCGATAGATAGAATAGCAATGAACGATTGGCCCTATCAAGGGTGGTTGGGAATAATGCGCGCAACAAAAAACTCAGGAGTCTGTCTTCATCTCTATAAAGCCAGCTGCGGCTTCTGTGCGCAGGCCATACAGAGGCTGAGTGAGCATGTCATTGAGTACGAAAATTGTGATGGGACAGGATTCGACAACCGTCAGTTCAGGAGCCGTTTCAGGCCGGGCGACGGTACTGCAGGTATTCATGGGCGGTCGTCATGCTGGCGGCAGTGAAGATCTGCGTCAATACTTGCTGTCAGCGTAAGAGAGTCTGAGCGTCGGCCGGGAGAGCGGGCGCTTTGATGATGTGCCTATAAAAAATAGTAGTTCTGAAGCTAGAGGTTGGCGGGCATTTTAATGTGCCCGCTTTTTTTTACCTGCTGATCACGCCAGACGCTGTTTAGCGTCACCGATAGCGCGGGCAACCTGCTGCGGAGAAACACCGCCCTGCGCATTACGCTTATCCAGACACGATTGCAGCGCCAGAATCGGATAGACATCCTCGCCAATCACCGCGCTGAACTGCTGAAGTTGTGCCAGCGACAGCGCTTCAAGTGCTACGCCCTGCCCGATAGCCGCCACGACAACTTCGCCAACGATATGGTGTGCTTCACGGAACGGCACGCCTTTGGCGACCAGATAGTCGGCCAGCTCAGTAGAGTTTGCGTAGCCCTGTTCAGCGGCTTCCTGGCAACGCGGACGTTTAACCTGCAGGCCATCCAGCACCAGCACTGACATATGCAGACAGTCGAGCCAGGTATCCAGCGCGTCAAACAGCCCTTCTTTGTCTTCCTGCATATCTTTGTTGTAGGCCAGCGGCAGACCTTTTAGCGTCATCATCATGCCGGTCAGTGCACCCTGCACACGACCACATTTGCCGCGAATCAGCTCCAGCGCATCCGGATTTTTCTTCTGCGGCATCAGTGATGAGCCTGAGGTCACTTTATCTGACAGCTCAATAAAGCCTGCTTCGCCGGTGTTGAAGAAAATCATATCTTCCGCAAAGCGCGACAGATGCACCATGCCAATGGCCGCGTCAGAGAGCAGTTCCAGCACGTGATCGCGGTCTGATACGGTATCCAGACTGTTACGTGTGGCGGAAGCGAAGCCCAGCCAGCCTGCCAGCTGCTGACGATCAATCTCGTAAGCGGTACCGGCCAGTGCGCCACAGCCCAGCGGGCTGACATCAAGACGCTTCAGGGTATCCTGCAGACGGCTCTCGTCACGCGCCAGCATTTCAACGTAGGCCAGACACCAGTGCGCAAACGTCACCGGCTGCGCACGCTGCAAGTGGGTGTAGCCTGGCATCACTGCATCCTGATTGGCTTCAGCGGTAACCACTAACGCCTGCTGCAGCTCACGTGTGGCGCCCAGCAGGGCTTCGATCTGTACCTTGCACCACAGTTTCAGATCGGTCGCGACCTGATCGTTGCGGCTACGGCCGGTGTGCAGCTTTTTGCCCAGCGAGCCGACTTTGTCGATCAGCTTACCTTCAACCCAGCTGTGAATATCTTCGGCATCGCTCTGCAGAATCTGTTCAGGATTTTCACGCACTTCATTCAATAGCGAATTCAGGGCCGCTTCAAGTTGCTGCTGCTCATCCTGAGTCAGCACATTGACCGTCACCAGCGCTTTGGACCAGGCAACAGAGCCAATGATGTCCTGCTCTGCCAGGCGGTAATCGAAGCGCAGCGAGTCATTGAACTGTTTAAAACGTTGATCCGCTGCCTGAGTAAACCGTCCACCCCAAAGTGCCATGTGAAAACTCCTCTGAATCGTTAAACAAGAGGCGGCATAAATGCCGCCCCTGAATCAAAACTGTGAGGCGAGGCGCACCCCGCCTGAAAAATTACTTCTTCTGCTCGTTCAGGGCGCGGATACGCGAAGAGAGCGAGAACAGACGGATAAAGCCGCCCGCGTGACGGTGATCGTAAACTTCATCTTCACCGAAGGTAGCGAACTCTTCCGAGTAGAGGCTGTTCGCAGAACGCTTCTGAGTGGCTGTCGCCTGGCCTTTGTAGAGCTGCAGCACCACTTCACCGTTAACTTCTTCCGCCAGCGATTCGGCAGCAGCCTGAATCGACTTACGCAGCGGAGCGAACCAGCGACCATCATAAACGACGTAAGACATCTCGTGGCCCAGCTGCTCACGCCATTTGAAGCTATCGCGATCCAGGACCAGCTGCTCAACCGCACGCAGCGCATTCACCATGATGGTGCCGCCAGGGGTTTCGTAGCAGCCGCGGGATTTAATGCCTACCAGACGGTTTTCAACGATATCGATACGGCCGACGCCATGTTTTGCGCCCAGCACGTTCAGTTTTTCCAGACACTGGAACGGACTCAGTTTTTCGCCGTTAACCGCCACAACACGACCTTTCTCAACGGTTACAGTCACGTCTTCAGGCTGGTCAGGCGCTTCCAGCGGATCGACAGTCCAGACCCAGCAATCTTTATTTGGTGCATTGGCCGGGCTTTCCAGCACGCCGCCTTCGGTGGAGATATGCCAGGCGTTTTCGTCACGGCTGTAGATTTTTTCCAGCGAAGCGGTGGTCGGAATGTTGCGCTCTTTCAGATAGTCCAGCAGTGCTTCACGTGAACGCAGGTTCCATTCACGCCACGGTGCCACGACTTTCAGCTGTGGTGCCAGCGCGGTGTAGGTGGTTTCGAAACGCACCTGGTCATTGCCTTTACCGGTTGCACCATGACACAGCGCATCCGCGCCTACTTTCAGTGCCAGCTCAACCTGCGCTTTTGCGATGATAGGACGCGCCATAGAGGTGCCCAGCAGATAGGTTCCTTCATACAGAGCACCGGTCTGCAGTACCGGATAAACGTAGTCGCTGATGAACTCTTCACGCAGGTCAACCACGTGACATTCAGAGGCGCCAGACTGCAGGGCTTTCTTCTCAACACCTTCCAGATCGCCGCGCTCCTGACCAATATCCGCTACAAATGCGACCACTTCACAGCCGCCGTAGTTCTCTTTCAGCCATGGAATGATGGCCGAAGTATCAAGACCACCGGAGTAAGCCAGAACGATTTTTTTGATGTTTTGCGTTTGCATTTCGTAATCCTTGAATCAGAGTCGTTAAGCGAGAATCCGGGTGCCAATCGACACGCCGTTAAAAAGATCAGTCAGCCGCTCAGCGTGACGCCAGCTGGCAATATCGACCGGGCGACCCAGTGTACGCGCCGCATCAAGTGCCGCGTGGACTTTAACAATCATGCCATCGGTAATAATGCCCTGGGAAATCAGCTGCTCAGCTTTGTCGGCGGTCATCTCTTCGATGCGCTGACCTTTGCCGTCGAGAATACCACTGACGTCGGACAACAGAACCAGATCGGCACCCAGCGTCGAGGCCAGCGCGGTTGCCGCCTGGTCAGCGTTGACGTTCATCAGGTCGCCGCTGTCAGTAATACCAATTGAGCTCACCACCGGCATGTAACCCGCCGCCAGCAGCGTGTTCAGCAAGGCCGGATTACCCGGCGTTGCGTGGCCAACATGGCCAAGTTCGTCATCAAACGGAGCGACATTCACAATGCCCGCATCGCCCAGGCAGAGGCCGACCGCGTTGATGCCCGATTTTTTTGCCCAGGCCAGCAGCGTTTTGTTTGCGGTTCCCGCCAGTGCACCAGTAATGATGTCGATCTGATCGGGTGGGGTGACGCGCAGGCCATTTTTCTTCATGACTGGCAGCGCCAGCTTTTTCATCAGTTCATCGACCAGGCAACCGCCGCCGTGGACAATGAGCAGCGGACGCTGATGGGCGCTGCGATATTTCAGCAGCGCTTCAAACAAACGGGCCAGCGCTTCTTCGCTGTCTAACAGCACACCGCCCAGCTTAATAATCAATGGATTGGTCATGGTAAAGTTGTCCGTTAAATCAGTGACTGCGTTTCAGGGAAGCCGAACCGGATGTTCAGGCACTGTACCGCCTGCGATGCCGCGCCTTTCAGCAGATTATCTTCGGCGGCGACGACAATCAGATGTTCGCCCTGTACTTCAAAACCGATATCACAGTAAGGCAGGCCCACAACGGCTTTCAGCGCTGGCACGCCCTTATCATAGAGCCGCACCAGTGGCTTATTGTCATAGGCGCGATGGAAAACAGCGGCGATATCTTCGCGGCTGACACCCGCTTTCAGACGGCAGGTAATCGTTGCCAGAATACCGCGCGGGAAACTGCCCAGATGCGGCGTAAAGATCACGGGTGTACCGAGGTGCGCAACAATTTCCGGGTGGTGACGATGGTTAAACAGGCCATAAGGATGAAGACTTACTTCGCAGAAACTGGTGCCGACATTGGCTTTACGTCCGGCACCGCTCACGCCACTGGTGGCGTTAATGACTGGCCACTGCGCATCGTTCAACAGTCCGGCATCCACCAGGGGTTTCAGTGCCAGTTGCGCAGCGGTCGGGTAGCAACCCGGTACCGCTACCAGCTGCGCCTGCTGAATTTTCTCATGCTGATATTCCGCCAGGCCGTACACGGCTTTGTCCAGCCAGTCACCATGCTGATGGGTAAAGCCATAGAAACGGGTATAAAAATCAGCGTCATTAACGCGGAACGCGCCTGACAGGTCGAACACGACACAACCGGCCTTAAGGAATTCCGGCGCCAGATCGTGGCTGACTTCATGCGCCGTCGCCAGGAACACCACATCCACTTTGTCTGCCCACTCAGCTGCGCTGCTCAGCGGCTGTAGCGGTAAATCCACTACGCCTTTCAGCTGTGGATGGAGGTCAGAGAGGCGCTTGCCAGCATCAGGGCTTTGCGCAGAAACCGCCAAAGCGGTTATGTTGATATGTGGATGGCGATTCAGGAAGGTGGCAAGCTCTACACCGGCATAACCACTGGCACCAACGATCAGCGTATTCAACATCAGGCTGTAACCCTTTTTACAGTCGCACGTTCCGGGTCGCGGCCTTGCCCCGTTACCCACCCTGTCATCTGCAGTGATTTATGGTTCCCTTGCAGAGGACGTTAATGTATTTTTATTCACTATTACTGCATGAATATGGATACATCCTAACCCAAGGACCGCCAACAGTGAAGACAAAATTACCGCCTTTTATTGAACTGTACCGCCAGTTGATCGCCACGCCGTCGATCAGCGCAACCGATGCCGCACTGGATCAGAGTAATGAAACTTTAATCAATTTGCTGGCCGGCTGGTTCCGCGACCTTGGCTTCAGCGTTGAAGTGCAGCCGGTGCCCGGCACCCGCAATAAATTTAATATGCTGGCGCGAACCGGCACCGGTGCGGGCGGCCTGCTGTTAGCCGGTCATACGGATACCGTTCCCTTTGATGATGGCCGCTGGACGCGCGATCCCTTTACTCTGACTGAGCATGACAACAAGCTCTACGGCCTGGGCACAGCAGACATGAAAGGCTTCTTCGCCTTTATTCTCGACACGCTGCGCGATGTGGATGTCAGCACGCTGAGCAAACCGCTCTATATCCTCGCCACGGCCGATGAAGAGACCACCATGGCTGGCGCCAAATATTTCTCTGAATCGACGCAGCTGCGTCCCGACTGTGCCATCATCGGTGAACCGACTTCGCTTAAACCGGTGCGCGCGCACAAAGGCCATCTGTCGAATGTGATTCGCATCGAGGGGAAATCGGGCCATTCCAGCGATCCGGCACGCGGTGTCAACGCCATTGAACTGATGCATGAGTCGATCACTCATCTGATGCAACTGCGCACGACGCTGCAGGAGCGTTATCACCATGACGGCTTCGCTATCCCTTATCCGACCATGAATTTCGGCCATATTCATGGCGGAGACGCCGCGAACCGTATCTGCGCCTGCTGTGAACTGCATATGGATATTCGTCCGTTGCCGGGCCTGTCGCTGAGCGATCTGGATGGGTTGCTGAACGAGGCGCTGGCACCGGTGAGTGCACGCTGGCCGGGCCGGGTCACCGTGGCCGAACTGCATCCGCCGATTCCGGGCTATGAGTGTCCGGTAAATCATGAACTGGTGAGTGTGGTTGAGAAATTACTGGGTACGCCAACCGAGGTGGTGAATTACTGTACCGAGGCGCCGTTTATTCAAACACTCTGCCCAACACTGGTCCTGGGCCCGGGCTCAATCAATCAGGCGCATCAGCCCGACGAATTTATTGATACGGCATTTATTAAGCCGACACGGGCGCTAATCAGTCAGGTTGTGCAGCATTTTTGTCACTGATTGACAGCAAATGGGGCATTTCACTGTATTAACAGCAAAATGCCCCCGCAATCTGCGGGATTTAACAATAAGAATAACTTATCCCGCTTCTTTCTCTATAAATTCTACGAATTTCCGTTAGTTAGCCACATCTTCAGTGCACTTTAACGCATTTGACGAACGCAGCATTACGTGGCTAGATAAAAGACGATGTTATGCCCACCGGGTGATTATCCAGAACGTTTCAGAATGTGGACAGGCGGCAACGGAGCCGGTTCCCTGTAGATTATCGGGGACACAATGTTGCTGATTTTTCTGCTGCCTGAAAGGTCGGGTGTATGAGTTTTTCAAGACGATAAGGGTGTCAGGGTCCAATGAACGAACAATATTCCGCAATGCGAAGTAATGTCAGTATGCTCGGCAAACTGCTCGGGGATACGATTAAGGATGCACTGGGAGAGAACATCCTCGACCAGGTTGAAACCATCCGTAAGCTCTCCAAGTCATCCCGTGCAGGAAATGACACTCATCGTAAAGAACTGCTCAATACGCTGCAGAACCTCTCCAACGAGGAGCTTCTGCCGGTTGCACGCGCTTTCAGCCAGTTTCTGAACCTCACTAACGTGGCTGAGCAGTATCAGACCATCTCGCAAAGTGGTGAGGGTGAGAACCATCCTGAACTGCTGAAAAAGACCTTTGATACCCTGAAACAGCAGAAAGATATCAGCGAAAGCGACATCCTTGCGGCCATTGAATCACTGTCTCTGGAGCTGGTGCTGACTGCGCACCCGACCGAAATCACCCGTCGTACACTGATTCACAAGCTGGTTGAAGTTAACAGCTGCCTGAAGCAGCTTGATCACAGCGATGTCTCCGACTACGAACGCAACCAGATTATGCGCCGTTTGCGCCAGCTGGTGGCGCAGGCGTGGCACACCGATGAGATCCGTAAATATCGTCCGACCCCAGTAGACGAAGCCAAATGGGGCTTTGCCGTCGTAGAAAACAGCCTGTGGGAAGGCGTTCCTGCTTTCCTGCGTGAGCTGAACGAGCAGGTCGAAGAGGCGTTTGGCATCAGGCTGCCGGTCGATTTCGTGCCGGTTCAGTTCACCTCGTGGATGGGTGGCGACCGCGACGGTAACCCGAACGTCACGGCGTCGATTACCCGCCATGTGATGCAGCTGAGCCGCTGGAAAGCCACTGACCTGTTCCTGCGCGATATCGGCGTGTTGATCTCCGAGCTGTCGATGTCCGAGTGCAGTGAAGAGATCCGCGAACTCAGCGGCGAGCCGGAAGCGCTGGAACCTTACCGTGTGATCCTGAAACGTCTGCGCAGTCAGCTGATGACGACCCAGTCGTTCCTGGAACGCCGCCTGAAAGGCGAACGCCTGCCGCGTCCGGCCGATCTGCTGGTCTCCAACGATCAACTGTGGGACCCGCTGTTTGCCATCTATCAGTCACTGCAACAGTGCGGCATGGGCATTATCGCTAACGGTCAGTTGCTTGATACGCTGCGCCGCGTGAAATGCTTCGGCGTGCCGCTGGTGCGTATCGATCTGCGCCAGGAGAGCACCCGTCACACAGAGGCGATTGCCGAAGTGACCCGTTATCTGGGCCTCGGCGATTATGAAAGCTGGTCTGAAGCGGACAAGCAGGCGTTCCTGATCCGTGAACTGAATTCCAAGCGCCCGCTGCTGCCTCGTACCTGGGAACCCAGCGATGAGACGCGTGAAGTGCTGGAGACGTGTCGTGTCGCGGCGGAAGCCCCGCAGGGTTCTATCGCCGCCTATGTTATTTCGATGGCGAAAACCCCTTCCGACGTGCTGGCCGTGCATCTGCTGCTGAAAGAAGCGGGTATCGGTTATGCCATGCCGGTTGCACCGCTGTTTGAAACGCTTGATGACCTGAATAACGCGAACGACGTGATGAGCCAGCTGCTGAGCATCGACTGGTATCGCGGCTTTATTCAGGGCAAACAGATGGTGATGATTGGCTATTCTGACTCGGCGAAAGATGCCGGTGTCATGGCCGCCAGCTGGGCGCAATATCAGGCACAGGATGCCCTGATTAAAACCTGCGAGAAGGCCGGTATTTCACTGACGCTGTTCCACGGACGCGGCGGCAGCATTGGTCGTGGCGGCGCGCCCGCCCATGCCGCACTGCTGTCACAACCGCCAGGCAGCCTGCGCGGCGGTCTGCGTGTGACTGAACAGGGTGAGATGATCCGCTTTAAATATGGCTTACCGGCCGTGACCATCGCCAGCCTGTCGCTCTACACCGGCGCAATTCTGGAAGCAAACCTGATGCCACCGCCAGAGCCAAAACGCGAATGGCGCGACATTATGGATCAGCTCTCAGCTGACTCCTGTGCGATGTATCGTGGTTATGTGCGTGAAAACGCTGACTTCGTCCCTTATTTCCGTTCGGCGACGCCGGAGCAGGAGTTGGGTAAATTACCGCTGGGATCACGTCCGGCCAAACGCCGGCCTACCGGTGGCGTAGAGTCGCTGCGTGCGATTCCATGGATTTTTGCCTGGACGCAGAACCGTCTGATGCTGCCTGCCTGGCTGGGTGCCGGTGCTGCATTGCAGCAGGCGATGGCAGCCGGTCATCAGGATCAGCTGGAAGCGATGTGTCGCGACTGGCCATTCTTCTCCACCCGTCTGGGGATGCTGGAGATGGTCTTCTCGAAAGCCGACCTGTGGCTGGCGGAATATTACGATCAGCGTCTGGTCGATAAATCACTCTGGCCGCTGGGTAAACAACTGCGCGAACAGCTTGCTGCGGATATCAAAGCGGTACTGACCATCGCCAATGACTCACACCTGATGGCTGACCAGCCGTGGATTGCCGAGTCGATTGCGCTGCGTAACGTCTATACCGATCCGCTCAACGTACTCCAGGCAGAACTGCTACATCGTTCACGTGCGCAGGAAGCCCGTGGTGAGGAGCCGGATGCCCGCGTAGAGCAGGCGCTGATGGTGACGATTGCAGGTGTGGCGGCAGGTATGCGCAATACCGGTTAATCGTGGTCAGGCGCTGACAACGGTCAGCGCTGCCCGCCAGAAAAACAAAAAAGTCGGGACGTTCCCGACTTTTTTATTGGCTGTAACAAGAGGCTTAAGCCGCAGCGGCAGGACGCACGCCTAACGTGTGACAGATGGCGTAACTCATTTCGGCACGGTTCAGCGTGTAAAAATGGAAATCTTTCACCCCTTCGCGTGACAGAATTTTTACCATGTCCATCGCGATATTGGCGCCCACCATTTTGCGCGTTTCCGGATCATCATCCAGACCGGCAAACATCGCGTTCATCCAGCCTGGCACACGCACATTGGTCAGCGTGGCAAAGCGCTGGAGCTGTTTAAAGTTAGAGACCGGCAGAATGCCCGGCACAATTTCCACATCAATACCGGTCGAAACACAGCGATCGCGAAAACGTAAATAGCTTTCAACGTCAAAGAAGAACTGGGTAATTGCCCGGTTTGCGCCGGCATCAATTTTTCGCTTCAGGTTAATCAGATCGGCCTGGGCGCTTTTCGCTTCGGGATGGACTTCAGGATAGGCGGCGACGGAAATATCAAAATCGCCGACCTCTTTCAGCAGCGACACCAGATCGCTGCCGTACATCTCAGGCTTGCCGCTGCCGGGAGGCAGGTCACCGCGCAGCGCCACAATATGGCGAATGCCATTGTTCCAGTAATCCTGAGCAATGGTGCGCAGTTCATCCCGCGTGGCATCAACACAGGTCAGATGGGGTGCAGCCTCCAGCCCGGTTCTATCTTTAATGCCTTTGATAATGCTGTGGGTGCGGTCGCGTTCCCCTGAGTTCGCGCCGTAGGTAACGGAAACGAATTTTGGTTTCAGGCTGCTCAGACGATCGATGGAGCTCCAGAGGGTCTCTTCCATTTGGCTGGTACGCGGCGGGAAGAACTCAAATGAAACATTAATTTGCCCGTTCAGCTCAGCCAGGCTCTGGTTTAGCGCTTCGCGCTGATTGGCATGAAAGAAACTCATCCTGCACCCTCATCGATTAACAATCGGCCTGCGAACATCTACACGTTTAGACGTCCAGATGTTCAAAATGACGTAATCTGCGGATGCCGTCAACTTAAAAATGATCAACAGCCGTGATCAATTTTCAATCAACTTGAAGAAGTTTCAACAGAGGAGAGATAACGCATTGAAAACAGGCGCCGAAGCGCCTGTTAAAGAGAAATTACAGCAACTGTGCGAGGCGATTAATATCTGACTGTATTGCACCTGCGGTAACATCACGGCCTGCACCGGGTCCGCGGATGACCAGCGGATTGTCGCGATACCAGCGACTTTCAATCGCAAAGACGTTGTCGCACGGCAGCAGCGAAGCCAGCGGATGTTCCGGACGCACCGCTTCGACACCGACACGTGCTTTACCGTTGGCATCAAACCGGGCAACGTAACGCAGCACCAGGTCCATCTCCTGCGCGGCTTCCAGACGCTGCAGCATCTGCTCATTCAGCTCTTCACCGTTTTCAAAGAAGTGGTCTACTGAGCCCTGCTGACAGTTGTCTGGCACCAGCGATTCCACCCGTACCTGATCCGGCTCGATGTTGTAGCCTGCTTCACGCGCCAGGATCACCAGCTTACGCATCACATCCTGACCCGAGAGATCGGCGCGCGGATCCGGCTCGGTTAAGCCCTGCTGCCAGGCCTGATCCACCAGCTCGGTAAACGGCACCGTGCCATCAAACTGCAGGAACAGCCAGGACAACGTACCGGAGAAGATCCCGCTGATTGCCAGGATGGTATCGCCGCTGTCGCGCAGGTCGCGTACCGTGTAGTTGATCGGCAGGCCTGCGCCTACGGTGGCGTTATAGAGCCAGTGACGCCCGGTTTTGGTAAAGGCATCACGAATCTGCCGCCAGGTCTGACTGTCTGACGCACCCGCGACCTTATTGGCGCTGATCACGTGAAAGCCGTGGCTGGCAAAGTCGAGATACTGCTGTGCCAGCGGTGTGCTGGCTGTGACATCCAGCACTACCAGGTCATCAAACGGATGCGCGCACATCCACAGGAACAGCGACTCTTCATCGCGTTCCACCGCTTCATCATCAAAGAAGGCGAGTGCCCGACTGGCATCCAGCCCTTCATAGCTCAGCAGACTGCGACGGCTATCCGCGACACCCGCCAGCACAAATTCAAAGCCGGTCCGCGCTGACAGCGTTTCCTGATCGCGGGCAAACAGCTCCAGCCAGCGTGAACCGATATTCCCTTTGCCAAACAGCATCAGGCCGATGCGCTTTTCTGCACGGAACAGCGACTGATGGAGTCCCTGGATCAGATGCTGCGTCGGGCCGACGCGCAGCACCGCGACCACGCTGATGTGCTCTTCTGACTGCCAGATGAACTCAACCGGCTGATCTTTTAACTGCTGCCAGAAGCGATGGGTATGCAGCGGATTGCGGGTAACGCCTGCGCCAACCAGCGCCACCAGCGCAAGGCCATCGCGCAGCTGCAGATGGCCCGGTAAACCGGCATCCTGTAGCAGCGTAAAGGCACTGTTAACCACTTCGGAGGTATAACAGAGCTGCAGCAGTTGACGGTCAGGATGAACGCCAAACGCCAGCGGTCGCAGCTGCGCGCGCTTCAGCAACAGGTCGATCTCTTTGTGAAGGATGGCAAAGTCATGCTGCTCTGGCAGCTGAATCTCAATCAGGCAAACATCGTCATGGCTGGTGACAATGCGCGCGCCTGTTCCGGAGGCCAGCACGCGTTCAATTCGGGTTGAGCCCTGCTCCGGCTGATAACTGCAGCGCAATTGCAAATCGATATCACTGCCGGAAACCGGCTGCAGCGTACGGGTATGCAGCACCGGTGCCGCCAGACGCGCCAGCTCACTGGCCTCATCCAGCCTTAACAGCGGCAGCAGACAGGCATCAGAGACTTTGCGGGGATCGGCGCTATAAACGCCCGCCACATCGCTCCAGATAGTCACACGTCCGACACCTGCCAGCGCACCGATCTGCGTAGCGGAATAGTCGGAGCCGTTACGGCCAAGCAGGACGGTTTCACCGGCATCGTTACGGCTGATAAAGCCGGTGACCACGATGCGCTTATGGGGATGCTGCGCCAGCAAAGTCTGCAGCAGTGGCCAGGATTTACCCTCATCCACCTGTGGCTGAGCGGCACGTTCAGCACGCAAAAACTCACGCGCATCCAGCCAGCAGGCCTGCAGATCACGCTGGCTCAGGACCGCTGACATCAGGCGTGCTGACCAGACTTCACCGTGCCCGACCACTTCGGCATAGACCGCATCGGTAATCGGCGCATCCAGCAGGGCCGCCAGCTTTTCCAGATCGCGAATAAACGCAGTAATTAAAGGTTCGGCGATCTCAGCAGGCAGCAGCGCACCGATCAGTTCGCTCTGGTAGCGACGCAAGGCCTGTTGCACCTGGTGCGCAGAGAGGCGATCGCTCTGGCTCAGCTTCAGCCAGCTAATCAGCTGGTTGGTGGTTGAACCTGCCGCAGAGACCACCATCAGGTCGCCCGGCTGGCTGTAATCCGCCATAATGCTGGCAACGCGCTGATAGCAACGCGCATCGGCCAGACTGCTGCCACCAAACTTATGCAACTGCCTGATAGTCGGCGTTCCCGCGCCTGCTGAAATCGTCATACTTAACCCTCGGCTGCGATCCGGAATGCATTATCCAGATCGGCAATTAAATCTTCGTGATCTTCAATACCAACAGAAACCCGTAGCAGCGTATCGGAAATGCCCGCTGCCGCGCGTGCTTCTGCTGACATACCCGCGTGCGTCATGGTGGCGGTATGGGAGATCAGACTTTCCACGCCACCCAGCGATTCCGCCAGCGTAAAGAGCCGCAACGCTTTCAGGAAGCGGCGCAGCAGTGCCTCATCACCGTCGATTTCAAAACTCAGCATGGCACCAAAGCCGCGCTGCTGACGTACGGCATGTTCGTGTCCGGCGTTTTCCGGCAGCGAAGGATGATACAACTTTTTCACCCGCTTCTGCTGCTTCAGATACTCAACAATCGCGAGTGCGTTGCGTTGTGCGGCCGCAATGCGCGGCGACAGGGTACGAATTCCGCGCAGCAGCAGATAGCTGTCAAATGCCGCGCCGGTTACACCAATATTATTCGCCCACCAGGCCAGGTCGGTTGCCAGTTGCGGATCTTTGGCAATCACTGCGCCCGCTACCACATCGGAGTGGCCATTGAGGTATTTGGTACAGGAATGGATCACCAGATCGGCACCCAACGCCAGAGGGTTCTGCAGCGCCGGACTCATAAAGGTGTTGTCCACCACGCTGATAGCACCTGCTGCGCGGGCAGCGGCGCAAATCGCGCTGATATCCACTACGCGCAGCAGCGGATTGCTGGGGCTTTCAATCAGCACCAGTTTAGGGTTTTCATCCAGTGCCGCCTGCAGCGCCACCGGGTCGCCCTGATCGACAAATTTAACCCGATACGCGCCGCGCTTGCTCAGGCTGTCAAACAGCCGATAGCTGCCGCCATAACAGTCGTGTGGCGCAACCAGCAGATCGCCAGGCTTCAGGAACACCGTCGTCACCAGGTGAATCGCCGACATCCCGGTATTGGTTAATACCGCGCCCGCTCCTCCCTCCAGTTCGGCCAGGGTACGCTGTACGACATCACGCGTGGGGTTGCCACGACGGGAGTAGTCATGCGCACGAGGCTCATTAAAATCCAGG
The DNA here is from genome assembly GCF_041982285.1 of Pantoea sp. ANP04. NCBI lineage: Bacteria > Pseudomonadati > Pseudomonadota > Gammaproteobacteria > Enterobacterales > Erwiniaceae > Pantoea > Pantoea sp. ANP04. The sequence continues at coordinate 21,967 of NZ_JAUTYS010000018.1, forward strand.
AAGTTGTAGGTCGTAGAGAGGTGGATTGGCGGGACAACGCAGCCATATTGCTCGTCATCATTCAAACCGCTGCGCACTGCGATGGTTGCCGGTTTACGCGTCATGAGCGAATTGTTCCTGAAGAGTGAATAAAATGTAGGCCACAGGATATCACCCTCTAATTAGACGTCAATACATCTGGACATCTAAATGTCTTTGCGTATAGATTGAGCAAAAACGCAATAACCGCTAAAATTATGCGTCATCGCCTGGCGTTCCCCTCTGTGATGCAGAGGCAGTGAGCGAAGAAAACCCGCCATATCAGGGGTCAGGCAGGAAAAAATCAGGCATAATTCGCTGATTTCCTCACATTTAACGTTTATTAATTAAGGTAACCCATGGCTGAATGGAACGGCGAATATATCAGCCCGTACGCTGAGCACGGTAAGAAGAGCGAGCAGGTCAAGAAGATTACAGTATCTATCCCATTGAGCGTGCTGAAGATTTTAACGGATGAGCGTACCCGTCGTCAGGTGAACAACCTGCGTCACGCCACCAACAGTGAGCTGCTTTGCGAAGCCTTTTTGCATGCCTTTACCGGGCAACCGTTGCCAGACGACGTGGACCTGCGTAAAGAACGCAGCGATGAAATTCCTGAAGAAGCGAAAAAGATCATGCGCGATATGGGCATCGATCCCGACACCTGGGAATATTAATTCGTCAGCGCATAAAAAAACCCAGCCGAAGCTGGGTTTTTTCTTGCCGCCGAACCCGCAGGTTCAGGTGCCTTTTAATCTTATTTTTTAGCGCCTGGCACGCTGAAACGCTTGTTAAAGCGGTCAACACGGCCACCAGTTGCCACTTCACGCTGCTTACCGGTATAGAACGGGTGGCATTTGCCACAAACGTCCAGGTTCAGTTCGTGAGTCAGTGTTGAACGGGTGTGGATCTCGTTGCCGCAGGTACATTTGATAGTAACTGCTTCGTATTTCGGGTGAATACCTTGTTTCATGGGAAACCTCATAGAAGGCCGTGTCGCTCTCCGTGCCAGGCTTTGACCTGCACAGCACCACACGCGGTTGAACATTATAGGGTGTACTCCGGCCAGATATTTCTCACCGAAGGCGGCATATTATACAGGTAAGTTTCGATTGCTGCAAATATCTGCTGAGATACCCGCCATCAGGGTCAGCGTGTACACTAGCTTCCCCGATGATGATGCCGGAAAGAGAGAGTTATGCCCGTAGTCCAGGTCGCCCTGCCCGTCCCCTTGCCCCGCCTGTTTGACTATCTGCCGCCACAGGGTGCGCAGCCGGTCATCGGCGGTCGCGTAAGTGTGCCCTTTGGCAATCGCAGGATGATCGGGATTGTGGTCGCCTTTCGTGACAGCAGCGATCTGCCGGAAGCACAACTCAGGCAAGTGATCGAGGTGCTGGATAGTGAGTCACTCTATCCGTCGTCGCTGTGGCGCATCCTTAACTGGGCCGCCAGCTACTATCATTCGCCGCAGGGAGAAGTGCTGAGCCATGCCATTCCAGTGCTGCTGCGCCAGGGCAAAGCGGCGCAGGATAATCCCTTATGGCGCTGGGAAATTACCGAGCAGGGCCGGGCAACGGCACCCGAAAGTTTAAAGCGGGCCCCGAAACAGCAGCAGGCACTGGCAGCACTGCGTCAGCAACCCCTCTATCGTCATCAGGTCAGTGAACATGACCTTACGGAAGCCACGCTGCAGGCTCTGCGGGCCAAAGGGTTGTGCGAACTGCATGAGCATCAGCCGCAGATGCACGACTGGCGTACTACCTATGCTGTGAAAGGCGAGCGTCTGCGACTGAATACGGATCAGGCGATGGCAGTAGGTGCGATTCGGGCAGATGATGAGCATTATGCTGCGTGGCTGCTGGCGGGCATTACCGGTTCCGGCAAAACCGAGGTTTACCTCAGCGTGCTGGAAAATGTGCTGGCACGCGGTAAACAGGCGCTGGTGCTGGTGCCGGAGATTGGCTTAACTCCGCAGACTATCGCCCGCTTTCGCGAACGTTTCGATGCGCCCATCGATGTGCTGCACTCCGCCTTAAATGACAGTGAGCGGCTGGCGGTGTGGTTACGTGCACGGCGCGGTGAAACGGCGATTGTGATTGGCACGCGATCGGCGCTGTTTACGCCGCTGGCCCGTCCTGGCGTCATCATCATTGATGAAGAGCATGACAGCTCTTACAAACAGCAGGAAGGCTGGCGTTATCAGGCGCGCGATCTGGCCGTTTTCCGCGCGCATGAAGAGGATATCCCGATTGTTATGGGATCGGCGACCCCCGCTCTGGAGACGCTGCACAATGTCCGCAGCGGCAAGTATCGCCAGCTCGACCTGACAAAGCGCGCCGGCAATGCCAGACCGGCGCTGCAACAGCTTATCGACTTAAAAGGTGTGCAGCTGATCGGCGGCCTGGCACCGGGCCTGATTGGTAAAATGCGCCAGCATCTGCAGGCCGATAATCAGGTGCTGCTGTTTCTTAACCGCCGCGGCTTTTCGCCCGCCCTGCTCTGTCACGACTGCGGCTGGATTGCCGAATGTACCCGCTGCGATCGCTATTACACGCTGCACCAGCATCATCGCCAGTTACGCTGCCACCATTGCGACAGCCAGCGTCCGCTGCCTAATCAATGCCCGCAGTGTGGTTCAACGCATCTGCTGCCGGTAGGTGTCGGAACCGAACAGCTGGAGCAGCAGCTCGGTACACTCTTCCCTGGCGTGCCGGTGTCACGAATTGACCGTGATACCACCAGCCGCAAAGGGGCGCTGGAGCAGCATCTGGCTGACGTTCATCGCGGCGGCGCACGCATTCTGGTCGGCACCCAGATGCTGGCCAAGGGGCATCATTTCCCGGATGTCACCCTGGTGTCGCTGCTGGATGTTGATGGCGCACTGTTCTCAGCCGATTTTCGCGCGGCAGAACGCTTTGCGCAGCTCTATACTCAGGTCGCCGGTCGTGCTGGCCGCGCTGGCAAGCAGGGCGAGGTGTTATTACAGACGCATCATCCGGAACATCCTCTGCTTCAGACACTGCTGCACCAGGGATATTCGGCATTTGCGCAGCAGGCGCTGCTGGAGCGACAGGCAGTTCACCTGCCGCCCTGGAGCCGCCATGCGCTGTTCCGCGCGGAAGATATGGACAATCAGCAGGCGGCGGAATTTCTGCAACAACTCCGTAACTTGCTGGAGGCGAGCCCGCTCAATGACAAGGCGATGTGGTTTATGGGTCCATTGCCGGCTCTGCAGCCAAAACGCAGCGGACGCTGGCGCTGGCAACTGCTGCTGCAGCATCCTTCCCGACAGCGTTTGCAACAGCTGCTGAGCAGTTCATTGCCGCTGGTTTCCACGCTACCCGCCGCGCGCAAAGTGAAATGGACGCTGGATATTGACCCGACAGAGAGCTGATTTTTTCTGACACTGCGAGCCAGATCGAAAAATGTCGCATAAGTCACAATTTTTATGCAAATTAAGTAACAACCAGCCGGGCAATCGTTAACAATGTTGCCCGGTTTGCTTTCAGGTCAGGCAAAAACAAAATCGAACGCGCCATAACGCGTCAGGAGCATGTGTTGGAGCAGAATCAACAACCGCCCGCCGCCACGATGAAGGATGTCGCGGAACACGCGGGCGTCTCAACCGCCACCGTATCGCGTGCGCTGATGAATCCAGAGAAGGTTTCTGCGGCTACCCGCCATAAAGTCGAGAAGGCGGTTGCCGCCGTCGGCTATGCGGCCCATGGCCCCACACGCAACGCGCGTCGTAATGAGACGCGTACCATCCTGGTCATTGTCCCTGACATCTGCGATCCCTTCTTTAGTGAAATCATTCGTGGCGTCGAAGTCACAGCCGCCGAAGAGGGCTATCTGGTGCTGATCGGCGATTGCGCCCACCAGAATCAGCAGGAGAGAACCTTTCTTAACCTGATGGTCACACGACAGATCGATGGCATGGTGCTGCTTGGCTCACAACTGCCTTTTGATGCCAGCATTGATGAGCAACGCAACTTGCCACCCATGGTGATGGCGAATGAGTTTGCACCGGAAATGTCGCTGCCCACGGTTCACATTGATAACCTGACTGCCGCGTTTGAAGCGGTAAATCATCTGCTGCAGTTAGGTCATACGCAGATCGCCTGTATCGCCGGGCCGGAAGAGATGCCACTCTGTCAGTATCGTTTACAGGGTTATGTCCAGGCGATGCGTCGCAGCGGGCTGACGGTCGATCCCACCTATATTGTGCGCGGTGACTTCACCTTTGAAGCAGGCGTTGCCGCCATGAATCAGCTGATGACTCTGCCGCAACCGCCGCGCGCGTTGTTCTGTCACAGCGACATTATGGCGCTGGGCGCGATGAATCAGGCCAGACGCTGCGGGCTGCGGATACCGGAAGATCTCTCTGTGGTGGGATTTGATGACATTGAGTTATCACGTTACTGCGAGCCACCGCTGACGACGGTCACACAACCACGCTATCAGATAGGCCGGGAAGCGATGCTTCTGCTGCTGGATGAGTTAAATGGCAAACGGGTGATCAGCGGCTCGCGGCTGCTGGATGCCGGTTTAACGATTCGGGGCAGTACGGCACGCGCAAAAAAGCGTGAAAAATAAGCGTATTCGTCTGGTTTTTTCAGTAGATTCTTAAGGCGAACACAGCTGGTCAAAGTTCCGGCCCTTAAGTAACATGGCGGACTCCTTGCCGGGCGCGTAAAAATCATCATTTCGCCCAACTGGCACTATTTTTGAAGGGTATAAGAACGAGAGTGGCACAAAAAGATTATGTAGGCCGCGGGCGTTCAACAGGGACGCGTCGCAAAAAAAGCCCCAGCCGTGGCAAGAAGAGCAAAGGCGGTTCGGGAACTTCTAAATTGATGATTGTACTGGCGGTCGCTGTGTTGGTGACCTTTGCCGGTGGTTTATGGTTCCTGGCGCATCATAAGAAAGAAGACGTGCCGGTCATTACGGATCATAAAGCCAACGGCAATGGCTTACCGCCGAAGCCTGAAGAACGCTGGAAATACATTAAAGAGCTGGAAAACCGTCAGGTTACTGTGCCGACACCGATCGAACCCTCTTCGGGTGGCGAAGTGAAGTCGCAGACCCAATTGACCGATGAACAGCGCCAGTTGCTGGAGCAGATGCAGGCTGATATGCGTCAGCAGCCAACACAGCTCAATGAAGTGCCGTGGAATGAACAGACGCCGGCGCAACGTCAGCAGACGCTGCAGCATCAGCAGCAATTGCAACAGCTGCAACGTCAACAGCAGCAGGTTCAGCAACAGCAGCAGGTTCAGCAGCAGCAACAGGTTCAGCAACAACGTCAGCAGTTGCAGGCTCAGCAACAACAGCAACGCCAGCTGCAGTTGCAGCAACAGCAACAGCGTCAACAACAGCAGCAGTTGCAACGTCAGCAGCAGCAGCAGCAGCAAAACGTACAGCGCCAGTCGCAACCTGCGCCAGTAACGCGGGAACCAGACGTGCAGACAAAGCCACAGGAGACCGCGAAGGCGAAACCGGCGGAGAAAGCCTCTTCGCAGCGCTGGATGGTGCAGTGTGGTTCGTTCAAAGGCACTGACCAGGCTGAGTCGGTACGTGCGGGCTTAGCCTTTGAAGGCTTTGAAAGCCGCATTACCACCGGTGGCGGCTGGAATCGTGTGGTGATCGGTCCGTATAAAGATCGCGCATCCGCTGACAGCACCCTGAAACGTCTTCGCAGTTCCGGACACTCCAGCTGTATTCCGCTCTCCGTTGGGGGTTGAAACCCGTCAAACCCGCCCCATATCTGTTGCATGATACTCCGCGCCCCGTGCGCGGAGTCCTTTTCCGACAGCAACAAGGGGTCTGCCCGTGACAACAATAGTAAGTGTACGACGCAACGGCCAGGTAGTGATTGGCGGTGATGGCCAGGCTACGCTCGGCAATACCGTGATGAAAGGCAACGTTAAAAAAGTGCGTCGTTTATACAACGATAAGGTGATTGCCGGATTTGCTGGCGGCACCGCAGACGCCTTCACCCTGTTTGAACTTTTCGAACGTAAACTGGAAATGCATCAGGGCCACCTGGTGAAAGCAGCGGTGGAGCTGGCCAAAGACTGGCGTACCGACCGTATGCTGCGCCGCCTTGAAGCTTTACTGGCCGTCGCGGATGAGTCAGCCTCACTGATCATCAGCGGTAACGGTGATGTCATCCAGCCTGAAAACGATCTGATCGCCATCGGCTCCGGTGGGCCTTTCGCCCAGGCAGCGGCACGTGCGCTGCTGGAGAATACCGAAATGGGCGCACGCGACATCGTCGAGAAGTCGCTGAATATCGCGGGTGATATCTGCATCTACACTAACCACAACGTTAATTTCGAAGAATTAACGTCTAAGGCGTAAGGGTATAAATATGTCTGAGATGACTCCACGCGAAATCGTTAGCGAACTGAACCGCTTTATCATCGGCCAGGACAGCGCCAAGCGCGCCGTGGCTATTGCACTGCGCAACCGCTGGCGCCGCATGCAGCTCGACGAAGAGCTGCGCCATGAAGTGACCCCAAAAAATATCCTGATGATCGGTCCGACCGGTGTCGGTAAAACCGAGATCGCACGTCGTCTGGCAAAGCTGGCGAATGCACCGTTCATCAAAGTCGAGGCGACCAAGTTTACCGAAGTCGGTTATGTCGGTAAGGAAGTGGACTCTATCATTCGTGATCTGACTGATTCCGCCATCAAGATGGTGCGCAGTCAGGCGATTGAAAAGAATAAATACCGTGCCGAAGAGATGGCAGAAGAGCGCATTCTTGATGTGCTGATTCCACCCGCGAAAAACAACTGGGGTCAGGCTGAGCAGAGTGCTGAACCCTCTGCAGCGCGTCAGTCATTCCGCAAGAAGCTGCGCGAAGGCCAGTTGGATGATAAAGAGATTGAAATCGATCTGGCGGCCAGCAGCCCAGGCGTCGAAATCATGGCGCCTCCGGGCATGGAAGAGATGACCAGCCAGCTGCAGTCGATGTTCCAGAACCTCGGCGGCCAGAAGCAGAAAGCCCGCAAGCTGAAGATCAAAGAAGCGATGAAGCTCCTGATCGAAGAAGAAGCGGCAAAACTGGTTAACCCGGAAGAGCTTAAGCAGGATGCGATTGAAGCGGTCGAGCAGCACGGTATCGTGTTCATCGATGAGATCGATAAAATCTGTAAGCGCGGCGGCCAGAATGCGGGCGGACCCGATGTCTCTCGCGAAGGCGTTCAGCGCGACCTGCTGCCGCTGGTTGAAGGCTGCACCGTCTCCACCAAGCACGGCATGGTCAAAACCGACCATATCCTGTTTATCGCCTCAGGCGCGTTTCAGGTTGCCAGCCCTTCCGATCTGATTCCGGAACTTCAGGGTCGTCTGCCGATTCGTGTTGAGCTACAGGCGCTGACAGTCAATGATTTCCAGCGCATCCTGACCGAACCGAATGCCTCGATTACCGTGCAGTACAAAGCACTGATGAATACCGAAGGCGTGAACATTGAGTTCACCGAAGAGGGTATTCGCCGGATCGCTGAAGCCGCATGGCAGGTTAACGAAACCACCGAGAACATCGGTGCGCGCCGCCTGCATACCGTGCTGGAGCGTCTGATGGAAGATATCTCGTATGACGCCAGCGATCGTCACGGTGAATCCTTTACCATTGATGCTGACTATGTGGCTAAACACCTGGATGAACTGGTGGCTGACGAAGACCTTAGCCGCTTCATTCTCTGATTCACTGATTCAGCGCTTTTCCGAAGCCCAGCCCACCCGGCTGGGCTTTTTTATGCATGTTCTTGATCGAACGATGCTTTTTTCATACTGATGATTTTGCCAACAATCTGCATATAGCGATATACTTACCCTTCCTGTGGCAAACAGACGAAACCCTTATGAAATACGATACATCTGAACTCTGCGATATCTACCATGAAGAAGTGAATGTTGTTGAACCGCTTTTTTCAAACTTTGGTGGGCGCACTTCATTCGGTGGTCAGATTACCACAGTGAAATGCTTTGAAGACAACGGCTTACTCTACGATCTGCTGGAAGAGAATGGCCGTGGTCGCGTACTGGTGATTGATGGCGGCGGCTCAGTGCGCCGTGCGCTGGTCGATGCCCAACTGGCACGCCTGGCGGCAACTAACGAATGGGAAGGCCTGGTGGTTTACGGTTCGGTACGTCAGGTTGATGAGCTGGAAGAGCTGGAGATTGGCATTCAGGCCATTGCCGCGATTCCGGCCGGCGCTGCGGGTGAAGGGATTGGCGAAAGCGATGTGCGCGTCAACTTCGGCGGCGTCACCTTCTTCTCTGGTGACCATCTCTATGCCGACAACACCGGTATCATTCTGTCAGAGGATGCGCTGGACCTCGAATAGGCCAGACATGAAAACGGGTGCCAGAGCACCCGTTTTTCACATCAGCTGAGGCTTCAAACCTCTTCCATTTTTCCCAGCAATGCACGCAGACGTTCCTGCCACACGTGTTGCTCTTCTTTCAGATGCTGATTTTCGCGCATCAGCGCATCGTGGTTACCCGCGACTTGTTGCGCATCGTTACGCAGTGAGTTGTTCTGCTCTTTCAGCTCTTCGATTTCCATCTGCAACAGCGTGATGGTATCAATCGCCTGCTGTACTTTCGCTTCAAGTTTCTCAAATACTTCAAATGACATCTTTCTGACCTCTCCTAAATTCCTGCAAGGCGTTGATGATGCCAGCTTAAGCCAGCAACGTTGTCCCGATTGTATGTAGCCTCACCCCTCAAGTCCAGCAACGCGGCCGCTGCGAGCGCAGTCTGTAACACTTTTCAGCCAATCCCTGAATTTGCGCTGCGCTTACTGCGTCTGCTTTCCAGCACGTGTCCACCCTCTCTGTCATCAGGCGCGAATATGGGCTAAGGAAAGCCGGAATACGCGAAAACGCGCATTTTTATGACGCAGTACACAAAAAATGATTTCGCTATTTCTCGTTTATGTTCGTTAACGATAAATTCACATCAGCCCTACATTAAAGCTGGGTGCCTCACGGACTGAGAACAAAAACTGATAAAATTTAACCTCGCTTCAGGAACCACTATTATGAGTCAGACAACTAACACGCTCAAAGGTCAGTGTATTGCCGAATTTCTGGGGACAGGCTTGATTATTTTCTTTGGCGCAGGCTGTGTAGCTGCGCTGAAACTTGCCGGTGCCGCCTTCGGTCAGTGGGAAATCTGCATCATCTGGGGCTTAGCCGTCTCAATGGCTGTCTATCTTACCGCTGGGGTATCTGGCGCGCATCTGAACCCTGCCGTTACCGTTGCACTCTGCCTGTTCGCCAACTTTGAAGGCCGTAAAGTGGTGCCGTATATTCTGGCGCAAATCGCCGGGGCATTCTGCGCGGCCGCGCTGGTTTATGGTCTCTACTACAGCCTGTTTTTCGATTACGAACAGAGTCATCAGATGGTACGCGGTACGGTTCAGAGTCTGGACCTGGCGGGTATCTTCTCAACCTATCCTAATCCGCACATCAGCGTAGGCCAGGCGTTCCTGGTTGAAATGGTTATTACCGCAGTGCTTATGGCGGTGATTATGGCGCTGACCGACGATGGCAACGGTGTCCCACGTGGACCGATGGCGCCGCTGTTGATCGGTCTGCTGGTCGCAGTCATTGGTGGCTCAATGGGTCCGCTGACCGGCTTTGCGCTTAACCCGGCACGTGATTTCGGACCTAAGCTGTTCGCCTTCTTCGCTGGCTGGGGTAACGTTGCCTTCACGGGTGGTAAAGATATCCCTTACTTCCTGGTACCAATTTTTGGCCCGCTGGTGGGTGCCTGCCTGGGTGCAGTAGGTTACCGCACACTGATTGGCCGCTACCTGCCAGGTGCCGCACAGGAACCGAGTGTTCCAGCAGACAAACCGGTTGCACGCGCTCAGCAGCGTAAAGCGTAAGTTTCACTTTTTATCATCAGGAATGAATTTATGACTACCACAGATAAAAAATACATTGTCGCACTCGATCAGGGTACAACCAGTTCACGCGCCGTCATTCTCGACCACGACTCCAACATCGTCGCGGTATCGCAGCGCGAATTCACCCAGATCTACCCGAAAGCGGGCTGGGTTGAACATGACCCGATGGATATCTGGGCTTCACAAAGCTCTACGCTGGTTGAAGTGCTGGCACATGCCGATATCCGCTCTGATGAGATTGCGGCAATCGGTATCACCAACCAGCGCGAAACCGCTATCGTCTGGGAAAAAGAGACCGGTAAGCCGATCTACAACGCCATCGTCTGGCAGGATCCCCGCACCGCTGACTATTGTCACAAACTGAAGAAAGAGGGTCTGGAAGAGTACATCCAGCACACCACGGGTCTGGTGATTAACCCTTACTTCTCCGGTACGAAAGTGAAGTGGATTCTGGATCACGTTGAAGGTGCGCGTGAGCGTGCAAAACGTGGCGAGCTGCTGTTCGGTACCGTCGATACCTGGCTGGTCTGGAAAATGACTCAGGGACGCGTGCACATCACCGACTACACCAACGCCTCCCGTACTATGATGTTCAACATTCACAAGCTGGAGTGGGATCAGCGCATGCTGGATATCCTGGATATCCCGCGTGAAATGCTGCCAGAAGTGAAGTCCTCTTCTGAAGTTTACGGTCAGACCAACATTGGTGGTAAAGGCGGTACACGTATTCCTATCGCCGGTATCGCCGGTGACCAGCAGGCCGCGCTGTATGGCCAGTTGTGTGTACAGCCTGGCATGGCGAAAAATACCTACGGCACCGGCTGCTTCATGCTGATGAACACCGGTACTGAAGCGGTGACCTCAACCCACGGCCTGCTGACCACCATCGCCTGTGGCCCGCGCGGTGAAGTGAACTATGCGCTGGAAGGTGCCGTGTTTATCGGTGGTGCCTCTATTCAGTGGCTGCGTGATGAGATGAAGCTGATCAGTGAAGCGGCTGACTCTGAATACTTCGCGATGAAAGTGAAAGATACCAACGGCGTTTACATGGTGCCTGCTTTCACCGGCCTGGGCGCACCTTACTGGGACCCGTATGCCCGTGGCGCGATCTTCGGTCTGACCCGTGGCGCAAACTCTAACCACATCATCCGCGCGACGCTGGAGTCGATCGCTTATCAGACACGTGACGTTCTGGAAGCGATGCAGAATGATGCCAATACCCGCCTGCAGGCGCTGCGTGTAGACGGCGGTGCGGTGTCCAACAACTTCCTGATGCAGTTCCAGGCTGACATCCTCGGCACCCGTGTTGAGCGTCCGGAAGTGCGTGAAGTGACCGCGCTGGGTTCTGCGTATCTGGCGGGTCTGGCTGTTGGCTTCTGGCAGGATCTGGATGAAGTGCGCTCTAAAGCCGTTATTGAGCGTGAGTTCCGTCCAAGCCTGGAAACCACCGAGCGTAACTTCCGTTATGCTGGCTGGAAAAAAGCGGTTGCCCGCGCACAGGCGTGGGAAGAACAGGAGTAATATCAACGCCCGCGACATTGCCGTCGCGGGCCTTTTCCCCGCCCCACTCCCCCGCTGTGTTACACTGCCTGCCGGTTTTTTGTCAGGTAGATGCCATGAAACGAGAACTTGCCATTGAATTTTCCCGCGTAACCGAAGCTGCCGCCCTGGCAGGCTATCACTGGTTAGGACGCGGTGACAAAAATGCGGCTGACGGTGCGGCTGTCCATGCCATGCGTCATGTCCTGAACTCCATTGAAATTGACGGTCAGATTGTGATCGGTGAGGGTGAAATCGACGAAGCCCCGATGCTCTATATCGGTGAAAAAGTCGGTACCGGTCACGGCGATGCCGTTGATATTGCCGTCGATCCGATTGAGGGTACCCGCATGACGGCACTGGGCCAGGCGAATGCGCTGGCTGTGATGGCCGTGGGCGATAAAGGCAGCTTTCTGCACGCTCCAGACATGTATATGGAAAAACTGATTGTGGGTCCTGCAGCACAGGGCGCGATCGACCTCGACCTGCCGCTTGAAACTAACCTGCGTAATATCGCAATAGCGATGAACAAGCCGTTGTCACAGCTGACCGTATCCATCCTGGCTAAGCCACGTCATGATGTGGTGATTAGCGAGTTACAGCAGCTGGGCGTGCGGGTATTTACCTTCCCGGATGGTGACGTTGCCGCCTCAATTCTGACCTGCATGCCAGACAGCGAAGTCGATGTGATGTATGGCATCGGCGGCGCACCGGAAGGCGTCGTTTCAGCAGCGGTGATCCGTGCGCTGGACGGTGATATGCAGGGTCGGCTGCTGGCGCGTCATCACGTCAAAGGCGATAATGCTGAAAACCGTCGCCTCGGCGAGCAGGAGCTGCAGCGCTGTGCGGAGATGGGGATCGAAGCGGGTAAGAAGCTGACGCTAGGTGAGATGGCGCGCAATGACAACGTGGTGTTTGCCGCCACCGGCATTACCAGTGGCGAACTACTGAAAGGCATTACGCGTCAGGGTAATGTCGCCACCAGCGAAACCCTGCTGATTCGCGGTAAATCTCGCACTATTCGCCGCATCCAGTCGATTCATTATCTTGACCGTAAGGATCCGGCGCTCCATCCGTTTATCCTGTAACCGGCTGGTTGCCGCGCTCCGGCTGACGTGAGAGCGGCAACCAGCAGAGCAGCATCACCAGTGCCGTAAAGAACATCAGCATGCCAAGGCTGAACTGATCGCGCTGCGGCATCATGGCTGAAAGCCACGCGACAAGACCCGATCCCAGGTTCTGCATTCCGCCAATCAGTGCACCCGCGCTGCCCGCCAGCCAGGCATACGGCTCCATTGCCCCTGAAGTCGCCAGCGGGAACAGCATGCCAGCCCCAAAGAAGAACAGCGCGGCCGGAACCAGCAGCGTCCAGATATTCATTACGCCAAACCATGCCGGGATCCACATCAGGATGCCCGCCAGCAGACAGCTATTCACGCCCCACCACATCAGACTGTGCCATGAACCCTGCTCGCGTCCCGCGAACCAGGCACCGAAGAACGCCGCCGGAATGGGCAGAATGAACAGGATACTGACGGTCAGGCTGTGCAGGCCGAGCACGCCGCCCAGCAGCACGCCACAGCTCGACTCAAATACCGCAATACCCGCCAGCGCACCAATCAGCAGGACAATGTAGCGAACGAAATTTGCGTCGCTGAGCAGCCGGGCATAGCGTTTGAAGAACGGGGTCACTTCAGCACTCTGTGGCCGGGTTTCCGGCAGCCAGCGCGCCATAGACAAAGTAACCGCCAGACAGAGCAGCAGCAGAAAGGCGAAACAGGCGTGCCAGCCAAAGAGCTGGGTCAATAGTGCACCAATCACCGGTGCCAGCAACGGGCTGACCAGAATGCCCATATTAAGCAGGCTGTTGGCACGGCGCAGTGCGTGCCCCTCATAGAGATCACGCGGCATGGTGCGGGCCATTACGCCAGCTACGCCGGTTCCCAGTCCCTGAATCGCGCTGCCGAGCACCAGCATATCGAGTGAGGTCGCCATCAATGCCGTGATTGCGCCGATCATAAAGATCATCATGCCTGCAAGGATCACCGGACGCCGACCGACACTGTCTGACAGTGGGCCGTAGATCAGCTGGGATCCGCCATAGGTCATCAGATAGGCCGCCATCACACGCTGCAGCGCGCCATCCCGCACATTCAGCGCGTCCGCCATCACCGACATCGCCGGGACGTAGATGGTCTGCGCCATCTGCCCGACAGCCACCAGCACAATGAGCATCACCAGCAGCGGGCGATTTTCCAGTTTACTAATCATGATTATGCAAAATTTCTTTCTGTGAAAGGAGGTTAAAACAGCGGTTCACCCGCCAGTCATCTTGTTATGGCGGGCAAAATATCAGGATTAGATGACAAAGCGAGAGGCAGGCCGAAAGGTCCCGGCTTGCGCCTGTCAAGTTTATGCACCAGCCTGTAAAGACAAAGCAACAGTTTGTCGATTAGAGCCTTTGCCTGGCCACAAGCTGGCAATCTCATCGGGCAGCCGCGAAAATAGAAACCTGCCGGAATAATCAACAACCAGGGAGTGATTATGGCTGAGTGGGTCAATGCTGAAGTAAAGGAAGTGAAAAACTGGACGGATGCGCTGTTCAGTCTGCGGGTAACAGCGCCCATCGATCCCTTTATCGCGGGGCAATTTGCCAAACTGGCTCTGGAAATTGACGGCGAGCGGGTGCAGCGCGCTTACTCTTTCGTCAATGCGCCAAAGGATGACCTGCTGGAGTTTTACCTGGTTACCGTGCCCGATGGCAAGCTGAGTCCGCATCTGCAGGCCCTTCAGCCTGGCGATCAGGTGATGGTCACGAAAGAAGCCGCAGGATTCTTTGTGCTTGATGAAGTTCCGGCGTGCAGAACATTATGGATGCTGGCAACCGGCACCGCTATTGGCCCTTACCTTTCTATGCTTCAGCAGGGCGAAGGACTGGATCGCTTTGAAAACATCGTGCTGGTCCATGCCGCACGCTATGCGGACGACCTGAGCTTTCTGCCACTGATGCAGCAGCTGCAACAGCGTTATCAGGGCAAGCTGCACATCCAGACGGTGGTGAGCCGCGAAACGATCCCCGGTTCGCTGACGGGCCGGGTTCCGGCGCTGATCGAAAATGGCGAGCTGGAGCGTGCCACCGGATTAACGCTGGATGCCGACAGCAGCCATGTGATGCTGTGCGGCAACCCGCAGATGGTGCGCGACACCCAGCAATTACTGAAAGAGACGCGCGAAATGCGTAAACACCTGAAGCGCAAGCCGGGCCATATCACCAGCGAACATTACTGGTGAGCCAGTTGCCGGTATCGCACCGGCTGCGTCGCGGTACCAAACCGGTTAGCGCCGGGGGTGCCGCGAAAAACGCCGAGTTCGAGCAGCAGGCCAGCGAACAACACAAAGGGAATGGCGCGACCCAGCAGCCAGGGCAGAATGCCGCCCAGCATGCTCCAGTTTCCCGCCACCAGCAGCCAGGCCACTATCACCAGAAATCCCCAGTAGCCGGGACGATTACGATCGTGCAGACGTTTTACAATGACCGCGCTGGCGGGCCACAGCAGGCAGACCACGCCAAAAGCCGCCATCTGGGTATCAACCCAGTCGTTTGCTGCCAGGGTAAATAACAGTGTCGTTGTCAGCAACCAGACTGACTGCCAGATCCAGAAATCACGTCGTCCCAGCCTGCCACGCCAGGAAAAACACCATTGTTGTAACGTCATGCATTATCATCCAGAGAGAAAAGAACCGCCGCGCTTTTGACCTCGCGGATAAAAACCGTTTTAATTTGCGCCTGAGTTTACGGGTTAGGATCGACAAAATGAAGAATTTGCCTGGCGCACTGCTGTTATCGTTTGCGCTGACGGTTCCGGTCTTTGCCGCCGATCCGCCACCGCAGGAACGGCCCGATGCATTACCCACCGCGCCCTACCTGCTGGCGGGTGCTCCCACCTTTGATATGACTATCGGCCAGTTTCGCGAAAAGTATAATCTGGCTAATGCGACGCTGATGCTGCCGGAATATCGCGCCATTGATAATCGGGGCGACAAAAGTAACCTGACGCGTGCTGCCAGCAAAATTAACGAGACGCTCTATGCGTCTACCGCGCTGGAGCCCGGTACCGGCAAAATCAAGACGCTGCAGATCACCTGGCTGCCACTGCCTGGCCCGGATCAGAACGCCTCTGAGCAAAAAGCCATGGCCTACATGACCGCTATGCTGCGCTTCTTTGTACCGGGATTAGGTGCAGACGAGGGACGCAAAAAGCTGGAGAGCTTACTGAAGGAGGGCAAGGATTTGCCTTACTTTGCGCAGGTCGATGGCGCGCTTCGCTTTGTGGTCGCTGATAACGGCGACAAGGGGCTAACCTTCGCTGTCGAGCCGGTAAAACTTGCGCTCGCTCCCCCCTGAAGATGTCGCTGAAAATGACGAAAAGCAAAGCCATCGCTACATTTGATCTCTATACTGTTTCGCAGACAACGCTGCCAGCTGGCAGCGATTTTTCATGTATCGCGTTATGCGGAGGATAGAATGCGACATCCACTGGTTATGGGTAACTGGAAGTTGAATGGCAGCAAGCAACTCACTGCTGAACTGATCGCGGGTCTGCGCAAGGAACTCTCTGGCGTTGACGGTTGTGGCGTGGCCATTGCACCGCCAGCGCTCTATCTCGAGCAGGCAAAACATGCCATCTCCGGTAGCCACATCGCACTGGGTGCGCAGAACGTGGACGTTAACCTGTCTGGCGCGTTTACCGGTGAAGTTTCCGCAGAGATGCTGAAAGATATCGGCGCGAAATATATCATCATCGGTCACTCAGAACGCCGCACTTATCACAAAGAGAGCGACGAGTTCATCGCGAAGAAATATGCGGTGCTGAAGTCAGTGGGCCTGGTTCCTGTGCTGTGCATTGGTGAAACCGAAGCGGAAAACGAAGCGGGTAAAACTGAAGAAGTCTGCGCTCGTCAGCTGGATGCCGTTCTGGAAACGCAGGGCGCCGAAGCGTTTAAAGATGCGGTTATCGCGTATGAGCCCGTCTGGGCCATCGGTACCGGCAAATCTGCGACCCCTGCTCAGGCACAGGCCGTGCACAAATTCATTCGTGATCATATTGCGAAGAAAGATGCGGCTATCGCAGAACAGGTCATCATTCAGTATGGCGGCTCAGTGAACGACAAGAATGCTGCTGAGCTGTTCACCCAGCCTGATATCGATGGCGCGCTGGTTGGCGGTGCGTCACTGAAAGCAGATGCTTTCGCGGTAATCGTTAAAGCAGCGGCGGCGGCAAAAAGCGCCTAAGCATTAGCATTCCGGTCAAGGGCGGCGCTTAAGCCGCCTTTTTTATGGGCGCAATCAGCTCACAGGCGTGATCCTGCACTTCCTCCGCCGAACCCCTGTTCAGCAGCAGCCAGTTCCGCTCTATCGCCATCAGCACCAGTCGCCCATCGCTTAATTCCGCCAGTGCCAGACCATATTTCCCCATCTCTGTGCGCGCCTCTGGCCGCTCATCGGCCAGCCGGATAAAGGCACTCTGCTGAGTCAGTTCATCTGGCGTCAGAGCTCGCAGCCAGTAGCGGTGCTTACGCAGCGTAATGTCCTGCCACTGACCGCTAAGCTGCGGCGTCAGCCGATCCAGCTGCTGACGCACATCGGGTCGCAGACAGGAGAGATGAATATGGAGTTGATTCTGCGTACGGCCATACTGTGAATTGATCGCCAGTGAAAGAACCCGATCATCAATGGGAGAGCCGCGTCGCTCTGCAAGCAGAGAGCGTTCATGCCAGGCAAGGGCAAAGTAGTTGGGCGTAGCAGGTTGCAGTAACCGTGGGCTTTCGATGCCGGTGATTTTGTCGAGCGGGATCAGCAGATACTGCAACGGCCCATTCATATCTTTCAGCATGGCATAGCGATGCTGCTGATCGACACGCTGACAGGGTGCCGGGTCTCCGCTGCTCTGCTGATGAGGCACACATTTCTCGCTGACAATCTGCCACAGCGCATCACTGTTCTTTTTGAAATGCAGTGCGGCAACCAGTATCCCCGCAATGACCAGCACCAGCAGAACCGCAACCAGACTGGTTGCACGACGATGTGTCGGCATAACAACGCTTCCTGAATGGTTTAGCAGCCTGCATCCTCGCCTGGCGGGGAAAAAATGTCACGGGGAATTCGGGCAGATCAGTCAGCAGCCGGGCAGAGAAAAGAGAAAGGTGGGATTGTTGCGGGTGAGCGGTCAGCGCAGGGAGCGCTGACCGCAACGTATTACGGTTTCATGACCTGGTCATAGCTGCCGCCATCGGCGAAGTGCGCTTTCTGAGCCTCTGCCCAGCCACCAAATTTGTCCTTGATTGTAAACAGCTTCACCGGCGCAAACTGGCTGGCAAATTTCTTCGCGATTTCAGCATCACGCGGACGATAGTAGTTCTGCGCAGCGATAGTCTGACCTTCTGGCGAGTAGAGGTATTTCAGATAGGCGTCTGCGACTTTGCGCGTTCCCTTTTCATCTACCACTTTATCGACCACGGACACGGTGGGTTCAGCCAGAATCGATTCGCTCGGGGTGACAATCTCGAACTTGTCTTTACCCAATTTGTTAACCGCCAGATAAGCTTCGTTTTCCCAGGCAATCAGCACATCACCAATCCCGCGTTCAACGAAGGTGTTAGTTGCGCCGCGTGCACCGGAATCCTGCACCTCAACGTTTTTAAACAGCGCTCTGACATACGCCAGCGCTTTGGCCTGATCGCCGTTGTTATGATCCAGCGCCCAGCCCCAGGCCGCCAGATAGTTCCAGCGTGCGCCGCCAGAGGTTTTCGGGTTAGGGGTAATCACAGACACACCGGGTTTAGTCAGGTCGCTCCAGTCGTGAATGCCCTTGGGATTATCTTTGCGGACCAGGAAGACAATGGTGGAGGTGTAAGGCGCGGAGTTGTCTGGCAGACGCTGAATCCAGTTCTTATCAATACGACCGCGTTCTGCAATAGCATCGACATCCGATTGCAACGCCAGCGTAACCACATCCGCACGGATGCCGTTAATCACTGAAGTTGCCTGCTTGCCGGAGCCACCGTGCGACTGACGGACCACGACATTATCGCCGGTTTCCTGTTTGTAGTGCGCACTGAACGCTTTGTTGTACTGTTCGTACAGCTCACGGGTTGGATCGTAGGAAACGTTTAACAGCTGAATGTCTTTCGCCAGAACGCTGGTTGAGGCCAGCAACAGGGTAACGCCGATACTCCACTTGTTCATTACGCACTCTCCCAATGTCGTTATGGGCTAAGCGTGACATAAACCATTACAGAGCTAAAAGAATTAAAAATAAGCTGTTATAACCGGGGGGAATATAGCGGGGATATGCCGGGGCATGCTGTGCAGCACACCCCCGCAGAAGAATCAGTAGAGCTTTTTCGCCGTGTCGAGCCAGTCGCGCTTGAACGGACGCTTCATGTTTTCAATCGCGTCGACGATGTCGTGATGCACCATCTTCTCATTCTGAATACCCACGCAACGGCCACCGTAACCCTGCATCAGCAGTTCAATGGAGTAAGCGCCCATGCGTGACGCCAGTATACGGTCATAAGCACAAGGTGCACCGCCACGCTGAATATGACCCAGTACGGTCGAACGGGTTTCACGTTTGGTTTCTGTTTCAATGAAACGCGCCAGGTCGTCGATATCGCAGATGTGCTCAGTAATCGCCACGATAGCGTGCTTTTTACCTTTGGCGATGCCTGCTTTGATTTCCGCTACCAGCTCTTCGCGGGTGTACGGGAATTCTGGCAGGACGATGAACTCGCAGCCA
The DNA here is from genome assembly GCF_041982285.1 of Pantoea sp. ANP04. Classification (NCBI taxonomy): domain Bacteria; kingdom Pseudomonadati; phylum Pseudomonadota; class Gammaproteobacteria; order Enterobacterales; family Erwiniaceae; genus Pantoea; species Pantoea sp. ANP04. The sequence goes on from NZ_JAUTYS010000018.1 coordinate 41,249, forward strand.
CCGGCAATCGCCGCCGCCAGGGTCAGATCGCCACAGTAGCGGCCCATCACTTCAACAATCGAGATACGCTGATGCGAGGAAGAGGTGTCGCGCAGACGGTCAATCGCTTCAACCACGGTTTCCAGTGCAGTGAAATAACCGATGGTGTAATCCGTTCCGGCCACATCGTTATCGATGGTGCCTGGCAAACCAATGCAGGGGAAGCCCATTTCAGTCAGGCGCTTAGCACCCATGTAAGATCCGTCACCACCAATCACCACCAGTGCATCGATGCCGCGCTTTTTCATGTTCTCAATGGCAACCTGGCGCACATCTTCATTACGGAACTCGGGGAAACGCGCTGAGCCCAGGAAAGTGCCACCGCGGTTAATCATGTCGGAGACGCTGTAGCGATCAAGATTGATCATGCGATCTTCGTACAATCCCAGATAGCCATCATAGATCCCAAAAACTTCCAGTCCTTCACTCAGCGCGGAACGTACCACTCCACGAATAGCTGCGTTCATGCCTGGGGCGTCACCGCCGCTGGTTAATACACCAATTTTTTTGATCATGACAACCTCTGGATTGTTCAAAACTAAGGGTTAATCCTGCCTGTCGATCGCTGCAGAAGATCATTTCACGATTAGCGCGACATGTGATGGCAGATAGTATATCAAAGGCTTGCTGCTGAATTGATTCAGGTCAGACAACTTTTCACTATTTTTTGCAGCAAAGTTAGCGCTACGTCATCCCTTCCGTATCGATTTGATTCATTTACGTTAAAAACCTAAAGAGTCCCTGGTCTCAGACGGTACCACAGAACAGGGATCCTGATGGATAATTACGTCAGACCCGGGAAATTCTTTGCGTAATGCTTTCTCAACCTGGTCGGCAACCCGATGCGCCTGAACCAGTGGCAGCTGATCTTCCAGTTCCAGATGAAGCTGAATAAATTTGGTCGGGCCGGACTGCCGGGTTCGCAGATCATGTACGCCCTGCACCTGCGGCCAGTTTGTCGCAAGCGTCAGGATTTGCTGCCGTTCATTTTCCGGCAATGCGCGATCCAGCAATGACTGTACGGCTTCGTAGCCCATCCGCAATGCGCTATAAAGAATGAAAACACCAATCCCCAGCGCAAACAGGGCATCCGCCCGTACAACGCCATAGCTGCTCAGCACCAGCGCAATCAGTATGGCGCCATTCATGATGACGTCGGATTGATAGTGCAGCATGTCAGCCCGAATGGCCTGACTGCGGGTTTTACGCACTACCCAGCGCTGAAAGGCAACCAGTACCAGCGTTGAGCTCAGTGCCACAATGGTTACTACAATACCAACACCCGGCGCCCGCATCTCGCTGGGGGAGGCAAGATGCTGCAGGCCGGTCAGAAACAGAAACAGTGCCGAGCCGGAGATAAACATACTTTGTGCCAGCGCCGCCAGCGACTCCGCTTTGCCGTGCCCGAACGTGTGATTTTCATCAGCAGGCTGCAGCGCATAGCGCACCACCAGCAGGTTGGTTAGCGATGCAGCGATATCCACCAGCGAGTCCACCAGTGAAGCCAGCAAACTCACTGAACCGGTGTACCACCAGGCAAAAATTTTCACGAGTAACAGCACAGACGCAAGAATGGTGGCCGCGAGCGCAGCACGCTTTACCAGTCGGCCATAAGAGTGTTGCATGCCAGATTCCCTATGCAGCATCAGTGAAGATGCACACTTAAATAGATGAATGGCTGAAGTTTAACACCGGGAGGCGGGCTGTGCTTAGGAGGTCATTCGATGAAGAAGGCTGTTTTGAAATCGCGACAGGAATAAGCAGGTACAAAAAACAAGCCCCGGCCTGGGAAGGACGGGGCGAAGTGTTATACACATCATTGCCTGGCTACTTTCAGCCGCGGGCTAATTCCAGGAACGTGTCGGCGACTACTTTTTGCCGCCTTTTTTCCCGGCTTCAGATGCTTTTTCACGATCGTTTTTGAAATTTCCGCCGCCGCTGTTCTGTCCGCCTTTTTTGCCAGCTTCAGACGCTTTTTGCGGATTATCTGCGAAATTACCTGAACCACCACGATGCTCTGCCATAACTTACTCCGTTAATAGATTTATCAGGACTACATAATGTGGTTGTTGCTCCCTGAGACTTCGCAAAGACACTTAACTTCCCTGCAGTGACAGGATTTAGTGTAGAAGGTGTGACTGAACCAGCAAGCGTAACGCGGGGAATGTATCTCACTGAAAAATATGATTAAAATGTTAATGACTTGTCTGCAATTCATTTAGTTTCAGTAAGTTATGATATTTTCATGATGAAAAAATGCTCACCGGCTCGCTTAAATTTACAGCGTGTTCCAGATATTAAGAAATCAGCGATTCTTCCCAACAAATTCCCGACAAGCGCTAATAAAACGGGGGTTTTGTTGTGCGGTGATGATTCCTGTCAAAATAAAAAAAGTGAAAAAAAGATAAAAAAAAACCCCCACCATCATGGTGGGGGAAGACAGGGATGTGTCTATGGCAAGGAAAACAGGGATACTATATTACTGGTTACTGCTGGTACTACTCACTGCCTGCAGCGATGAAGCTGACTGCAAATTCGAAAACTGTCGCAGCTCGTTAAGTCGCCGCTGATAATTTTTCTGTAACGCGGACTGCTGGGCCGGCGTTAGCAGTTGAAACATTTGATTCTGTACGCGCGCCATCTCGACCTGTTGTTCAACCTGAACTCTGGCGATGACTTCCGCCTTTTGGCGAATGGCCGCTTCGTTAAACTGGTCTGCAGTCACTAATTCGTGTAATGCAGCGATATCGTCAATATGAACGACCGGGCGATCATGTCTTGCCTGTTGCATAAGGTCTCGCATCTGCTGACGCTGTTCTTCAGTCAGCTCGATGCCGTCGAACATGTGGCTTTGCGGATTTTGCGTCATACTGCCTGTCGGCAATCCGCCATGATGCATCTCGTCAATCGTCGTCGCATCTTTAGCATCTGCGCTGGCGACACTCAGAGCCATCGCTGAGGCAAGGACGACGGCGGTTAATTTGCGCATCGTATACTCCAGTTCGTTCCGTTTTGCGATTCAACGAGAGCCAGTGTACGGCGACAGCTGCAAACATCCGTCAGGGGGTGTAAAACTACGTAAAGCGATGGATAGGTGCGCCAGGAACACGGTATTTTGCCTGCGGAGGGCTACAAAAATGAATAAAATCCTGTTGGTAGATGACGACCGCGAATTAACTTCGCTTTTGAAAGAACTGTTAGAAATGGAAGGGTTTGAAGTGGTCGTCGCCAGTGATGGTGAACAAGCGCTGAACCTGATCGATAACTCGATTGATTTGCTTTTACTGGATGTCATGATGCCGAAGAAAAACGGTATCGACACTCTGAAAGAACTGCGTCAGCAACATCAAACCCCCGTCATCATGCTAACGGCGCGCGGCAGCGAGCTGGATCGTGTTCTGGGCCTCGAACTGGGCGCAGATGACTATCTGCCTAAGCCGTTTAACGATCGCGAGCTGGTGGCGCGTATCCGCGCTATTTTGCGGCGTTCTAACTGGAGTGAACAGCAGCAACACGACAACAGCTCGCCCACACTGGAAGTGGACTGTCTGAGACTCAATCCCGGCCGTCAGGAGGCCAGTTTTGATGACGTTACGCTGGATTTGACCGGCACAGAATTCACCCTGCTCTATCTGCTGGCGCAGCACCTGGGCCAGGTCGTGTCGCGTGAACATCTGAGCCAGGAAGTGCTGGGCAAACGCCTGACACCTTTTGACCGTGCCATTGATATGCATATCTCGAATCTGCGTCGCAAGCTGCCTGAGCGCCGTGATGGTCATCCCTGGTTTAAAACCTTACGTGGCCGTGGCTACCTGATGGTTTCCGCATCATGATTGGAAGTCTGACCACCCGTATCTTCGCCATCTTCTGGTTGACGCTGGCGCTGGTGTTGATGCTGGTGTTGATGGTTCCCAAGCTCGATTCACGACAGATGACCTCGCTGCTGGAAAGTGAACAGCGGCAGGGCATCATGATTGAGCAACACGTTGAAGCAGAGCTGTCACAGGATCCCCCTAACGATCTGATGTGGTGGCGTCGTCTGTTTCGTGCCGTGGAAAAATGGGCACCGCCGGGTCAGCGGCTGCTGTTAGTAACCAGTGAAGGTCGGGTGATTGGCGCGCAACATAATGAAATGCAGGTTATCCGCAATTTTATCGGCCAGTCTGACAATGCCGATCATCCTCAGAAGAAGAAATATGGTCGCGTTGAGCTGGTAGGGCCTTTTGCCGTTCGCGATGGCGAAGATAACTACCAGCTTTACATGATCCGTCCCGCCAATAGCTCTCAGCTCGACTTCGTCAATCTGCTGTTTGACCGTCCGTTGCTGCTGCTTATCGTCACCATGCTCATCAGCTCACCGCTGCTGCTGTGGCTGGCCTGGAGCCTGGCACGTCCGGCACGTAAGCTGAAATATGCTGCTGACGAAGTCGCAAGCGGGAATCTACGTCAGCATCCGGAACTGGAGTCGGGTCCGCAGGAGTTTCTGGCTGCGGGTTCCAGCTTTAACCAGATGGTCAGTGCGCTGGAACGGATGATGACCGGTCAGCAACGTCTGTTATCGGATATCAGTCATGAACTTCGCACCCCACTGACCCGCCTGCAACTGGCTACCGCCCTGCTGCGTCGACGTCAGGGTGAAGGTAAAGAGCTGGGCCGCATTGAGATGGAAGCACAGCGTCTCGATGGCATGATTAACGATCTGTTGGTGCTCTCCCGCACTCAGCATAAAAATGCGCTGGTCAGCGAAGCAATGAAGGCAAATCAATTGTGGAATGGGGTGCTGGAAGATGCCCGTTTCGAAGCTGAGCAGATGGGCAAGAAGATGGATATCCCCTATCCGCCAGGCCCGTGGCCGCTTTATGGGAACCCTCATGCGCTGGAGAGTGCGCTGGAAAATATTGTGCGCAATGCGCTGCGCTATTCACACACGCACATCAGCGTCAGCTTCTCCGTTGATATTTCCGGTATCACGGTCCACGTCGATGATGATGGTCCTGGCGTGAGTCCGGAAGATCGTGAACAGATTTTCCGTCCTTTCTATCGAACCGATGAAGCGCGCGATCGCGAATCAGGCGGCACCGGTCTTGGCCTGGCAATTGTCGAAACGGCCGTGCAGCAACATCGCGGCTGGGTTAAAGCCGATGACAGTCCATTAGGCGGTTTGCGTCTGACCCTCTGGTTGCCGCTCTACTCCTCCGGCCGTCAATAATTTGTTATGCTTCGGCCCCTGTCATCGGGGGCCTTATGCTTAACATTGTCTTGTTTGAACCAGAAATTCCGCCGAATACCGGCAATATCATCCGCCTTTGCGCCAATACGGGCTTTCAGCTTCATTTGATTCAGCCGCTCGGCTTTGCCTGGGATGACAAGCGCTTACGTCGCGCCGGGCTGGATTATCACGAATTTACCGCCATCAAATTCCATGCTGAATATCAGGCGTTTATCGCCACTGAGTCGCCTGAGCGTCTGTTTGCACTGACGACCAAAGGGACGCCTGCACACAGCGCCGTCGCCTATCAGGCGGGCGATTATCTGCTGTTTGGGCCGGAGAGCCGCGGATTGCCTGCCGAGATCCTGGCCGCGTTACCGGCGCAGCAAAAAATCCGCATCCCGATGAGAGCAGAAAGCCGGAGTATGAATTTGTCGAATGCTGTATCGGTTGTGGTTTATGAAGCGTGGCGCCAGCTTGATTACGCGGGCGCGCTGATCAAAGACTAGATGCCGTCGCCAAACTGAAAACCGGCCAGGCTGCCATTGAAGTGCTGATCCATATCCATCGACGGCTTCTCACTGCCTGGCTTACCGACGATACGCGCGGGAACGCCTGCGGCAGTGGTGTGCGGCGGCACGGGCTGTAACACCACGGAACCGGCACCGATTTTTGCTCCCTTGCCGACTTCAATATTGCCAAGGACTTTCGCGCCGGCACCAATCATCACCCCTTCACGGATTTTCGGATGACGGTCTCCACTGGTTTTGCCGGTACCGCCCAGCGTCACCGATTGCAGAATCGAAACATCATTTTCCACCACGGCGGTTTCACCAATCACTATGCCTGTGGCATGGTCGAGCATAATGCCGTGGCCAATATGGGCGGCGGGGTGAATATCGACGGCAAAGGAGACAGAGATTTCGTTCTGCAGGTAAACCGCCAGTGCGCGTCGGCCTTCATTCCACAGCCAGTGGCCAATGCGGTAGGCCTGTAAGGCGTGAAAACCTTTAAGGTAGAGCAGCGGCGTAGAGTATTTATCCACTGCCGGGTCGCGCTGACGCACAGCCTGAATATCGTAAGCCGCTGACATAATCATCGACGGATCTTCACGATAGGCTTCTTCAACGATTTCACGAATGGCGATGGCGGGCATAATCGGGTTAGCCAGCTTGTTGGCCAGCATATAACTCAGTGCGCTACCTAGATTTTCATGTTTTAGCAATGTCGCGTGGAAGAAGCTGGCAAGCATCGGCTCACAATCAGCCAGGGCACGCGCTTCTGCTTTGATATTGTTCCAGACCAGTTCTAACTCATCAGACGACATTGCTGCTTTCTCCCGATAAAAAAAGCGCCTGAATGGGCGCTGCAGGTAATGATGCTACGCGTCCTGCGTTAGCCAGTGCTGTTTTCGTCCTTCCTTGTGCGTCCCAGCAAGCTCAATGCTGCATCTCTCGCCGGTTTTTCGCAATACAGCACCTGATAAATCTGCTCGGTAATCGGCATTTCCACACCCAGCCGCGCAGCCAATGCCTTGACTTCTTTGGTGTTTCTATAGCCTTCTACAACTTGTCCGATAATGCGTTGTGCGCTATCTACATCCTCGCCCTGGCCCAGCATCATGCCAAAACGGCGGTTACGCGACTGATTATCAGTACAGGTCAGTACCAGATCGCCCAGACCGGCCATGCCCATAAACGTCGTGGGATCGGCACCCAGCGCTGCACCTAACCGGCTCATTTCAGTCAGACCGCGGGTGATCAGTGCGGTACGCGCATTCGCGCCAAAACCTATTCCGTCGGAGATTCCGGCTCCGATAGCAATCACGTTTTTTACTGCGCCGCCGAGCTGTACGCCAATAAAGTCAGGGTTGTTATAAACACGGAAGCTCTTACCGCAGTGCAGTTTCTGCTGCAGGTCGTCTGCAAACTGCGCATCCGTTGCGGCCAGCGCGATGGCGGTCGGTAATCCGGCTGCCAGTTCTTTCGCAAAAGTGGGTCCGGAGATGACGGCCAGCGGAATAGTATCGCCGACAATTTCACGCGCCACATCCTGCAGCAGACGACCCGTCTCTTTTTCCAGCCCTTTAGTCGCCCAGACAATGCGTGAGTCTGGTCGCAGATGAGGCTTGATCTGCTGCAGCACATCGCCAAAGACATGACTCGGCACCACGATCAATAAGTCGCGGCTGGCAGCAATAGCTTTGGTCAGATCAGATTCAAGGGAAAGATTGTCGGGAAACGGCACATCGGGCAGGAAAGCGGTGTTACAGCGGTCATTCTGAAGTTGAGCCAGATGCGTCGGGTTATGTCCCCACAACAGCACCGGATGGCCGTTACGGGCCAGCGTAATCGCCAAAGCGGTGCCGTAAGAACCGGCACCGATGACGCTAATCGAAGCGTGAGTTTCCATCAGGCATCCTGATGTGGTTCAGCACCTTCTTCACCTTGCTGCTGCTGCAGATAGTTCATGAACAGCGCATCAAAGTTAACCGGTGCCAGGTTCAGCTGCGGGAAGGTACCACGGGATACCAGGCTGGTAATGCATTCGCGAGCGTACGGGAACAGAATGTTCGGGCAGTATGCACCCAGGCAATGTGCCATCTGCGTTCCTTCGATACCGCTGATGGTGAAGATACCGGCCTGCTGAACTTCACACAGGAAAGCCGTCTCTTCGCCCACAGTCGCGGTTACAGTCACACGAAGTACCACTTCGTAAACTTCGTCAGCCAGCTGAGAAGATGCAGTGTCCAGATCCAGTTTAACGTCCGGTTCCCACTCTTTCTGGAAAACCTGCGGGGCATTAGGCGCTTCAAAAGAGATGTCTTTGGTGAAGACGCGCTGAATCTGGAATTGCATTTCGTTCGAGTTATGTTCTGACATGTGACCAAATCCTATGTATGAGATTGTCCGGCGTAAAATTACGCCTGCAGTAAGGGATCTAAACCTTCGCGATTATCGAGTGCGAATAAGTCATCGCAGCCGCCAATGTGCTGCGCATCAATAAAAATCTGAGGCACGGTGGTACGGCCGCTACGCTTGATCATCTCTTCGCGTTTCGCCATGTCCCCATCAATAGGGATCTCCTGAAACGATACGCCTTTTTGCGTTAACAGCGCCTTCGCCCGATGGCAGTAAGGACAGGTGGCCTTGGTATACATTTCAACATTTGCCATGATCAACACCTCTGTATGATTATTTACCGCGGACTAATGGCAGATTTTCACCACTCCAGCCACTGATACCATCTTTCAGCACTGAAACCTGCTCAAAGCCTGCAGCGCTAAGGTGCGCAGCAGAATCACCCGCGCTTTGTCCGGTTGCACATACCACAATTATGGGCTGTGCTTTGTGCTTTGCCAGTTCGTCGATGTTGCCTTTTTTAATCTCAGCGGCTGCCACATTTACAGCGCCTGAAATATGCCCTCTGCGGAAATCGTCGCGCGAACGCACGTCTACCACTACCGCGTCCTCTTTGTTAATCAGGCGGGTTGCTTCACCGCGGCTGATCGTTTTTACCTTAGAGAACATTCCTTTAACGGTAGTCACAATCACCAGAACGAGTAAAACGACCCATGCCAGACTCAGGATGGGGTGATTGCTTGCAAACTGCATAATTTCTTGCATGAGGGGTAACGACTCCAGACCGGGCTAATAAGCTAAAACAAGGGTTCTGAGTATACCTGCGCCACTTCGCATGTACAGATGCTATGCGGCCAGAGTATCGATTTGTGCGCCATTTTCCAAAAAAAGTGGCTGAATAGCAAAAATGGCGTAAGGCTTAATGTATGTCATTGCGAAAGTAGACATAACTGGAAAAGCAAATGCCAGTGGGGAGCACTGGTAAGCGGCGGTTCATCGTGGAATAATCATTGGCCTATGAAGGGAAAAACAACCGTTTCGCACACAAGGACCCGTCGCAACGGCGATAACCTGCCGTTGTTCATACACCTGTCCAGCCTCTCCCTTAGCCTGCTTTGTGCGGGGGCACTGTTATTGCCTGCCGCAGCCCAAAGTGCAGAAGACAGCAAATCTCAGCTGCAGTCCATTCAGCAAAACATTGCTGAGAAAGAGAAAAGCGTCAAAGCGCAGAAGGTGCAACGCAGCAAATTACTGGATCAGCTGCAAAGCCAGGAAAAAATCATCGCGCAGGCAAGCCGTCAGCTGCGTGACACCCGCAATAGCCTCAGCGCCCTGAATAGTGAGATCAAACAGCTCACCACCTCCATCGCCCGTCTTGAAAAACAGCAAACTCAACAGGAAAGCCTGTTATCCGAGCAGCTTGATGCGGCGTTTCGTCAGGGTAAGCACAACGGAGTACAGCTTTTGATGGGCGGTGAAGAGAGCCAGCGCAGTGAGCGTATTCTGGCCTATTTTGGTTATATGAATGCTGCCCGCCAGAAAAGCATTGAATCGCTGCAAAAGACGCGTCAGGACTTAAATCAGCAACGCGTCACACTTGAGCAAAAGCAACAGCAGCAGAAAGACTTACTGGCACAGCAGCAGGGCCAGCAGCAGAAGCTGCAACAGGCGAGCGAAGCACGTAAAAAAACCCTGACGTCGCTGGAAAGCGCGCTGGAAAAAGATCAGGCCGATCTGGTCGAGATGCGCCAGAATGAAAGCCGTCTGCAGGATAAAATCGCCCGGGCGGAACGTGAGGCGCGCGAGCGTGCAGCCCGCGAAGCGCGTGAGGCTGAAAAAGTGCGTCAGCGTCAGGCGCAGGCGAAAGCCAAAGGCTCCAGCTATCAGCCGACCCAGAGCGAACGCGAACTGGTGGCGCGTACTGGTGGGCTCGGTCGTGCGGGCGGTCAGGCGTTGTGGCCGGTTCGCGGACGCATTGAACATCGCTTTGGTGAACAACTACAGGGTGAACTTCGCTGGAAAGGCCTGGTAATTGATGCGCGGGAAGGTACCGAGGTGAAAGCTATCGCCGATGGCCGTGTGCTGATGGCCGACTGGTTACAGGGCTACGGTCTGGTGGTGGTGCTGGAACACGGTAAAGGTGATATGAGTCTGTATGGCTACAACCAAAGTGCGCTGGTGAGCGTGGGTACGCAGGTGAAGGCAGGACAGCCTATTGCACTGGTGGGCACCAGTGGTGGCCGCGGTACCCCATCGCTCTATTTTGAAATCCGACGTCAGGGACAGGCCGTCAATCCACTCCCGTGGTTAGGAAAATAAGTTTTGCTGCAACGTCGAAAACTCCCCGTTCTGATGAGCGCCCTGCTGTTCTGCTCCGCTGCGCAGGCGGGCAAACTGTCCATTGTCATTGATGATGTTGGCTATCGCCCTGCAGAAGAGAACAAGGTCCTGCAGATGCCCCAGGCTATTTCAGTAGCGGTATTACCCAACGCACCCCATGCCCGTGAAATGGCAATTAAAGCGCATCAGGGGGGTCACGAAGTGTTGATCCATCTGCCCATGGCGCCGCTGAGCAAACAGCCGCTGGAAAAAGATACCTTAACGCCGGAGATGAGCAGCGAAGAGGTCGCCCGCATCATGCGCAATGCGGTTAACAACGTGCCTTATGCCGTGGGTCTGAACAATCATATGGGCAGCAGGATGACCTCAAGCCTGCCCGGTATGCAGAAGGTGATGCAGGCGCTGAACCACTATAATCTCTACTTTCTTGATAGCATGACCATCGCCAATAGTCAGGCTATTCCTGCCGCTCAGGGTACCCAGGTCAAAGTGTTAAAACGCCGGGTCTTCCTTGATGACAGCCAGGATATCAACGCCATCCGCCAGCAGTTCAGTCGGGCGGTAAAGCTGGCGCAGCGCGATGGGTACGCCATAGCCATTGGGCATCCTCACCCTAACACCGTACGGGTGCTGCAGCAGATGTTACCCACGCTGCCAGCCGACATTACGCTGGTTCGCCCCAGCGAGCTATTGAACGAATCTCTTCACAACAACGCACGGACGCCTGTGGCACCGACAAAACCGGTGACGCCACGCTTCCGGCCTGCCGACATATGTAAACCGAAGCAGCCGCTGACGCCGGTTCCGGCGACCAGAGCCTTGACGGTCATTGCCGAAAGTGTGAATAACAGTCCGCTGTTTAAGACGCTGAAAAATCTGTTCTGAATTTGCCATGAATGCTAAGTGCTGAGCTTAGCGTTCATTTATGCACAGAAATTACTATAATCCTGGGTCGGGCAATAACGGGCTTTGCGGGAACAGTGTAGGGATGACGATTAATAAACAAAAAATCCTGCTGCTGGACAACGGCAGAGAGTGGGGCGGCGGCACCAACAGCATGCTGGAGCTGTTGAAACGTATCGATCGTCAAAAGTTCGATATTACCTGCTGCTTCTATCACAACTACAGCCGTGGCAACGACGAAACCATCGAAGCCACGCTGAATGCGCTGGCTATTCCGGTCTTTTTTATTCCGCAAATCAGGCAACCACGCTGGGCCAAATTTATAAAAGAAGCCGCACGGGCGCTGCTGTTTTTCAATAAAAAACTCAGGAAACGCACCATTGATAAAGTTGATACACACTGGCGCATTATGCCTAATGCCATCAAAATCAATTCATTGCTGCAACTGGGGAAATTTGACACGCTCTACATGAATAACCAGCCCAGCACCAATGTGGAAGGTTATCTGGCGGCGCGCAGCCTGCCGGTCGCGGTGGTTCAGCACTGCCGTATCGATCCGGTTCTGGAACCGCGGCTGGTTAACATGGTTAATCAGGATTGTCAGGCGGTCATTGCCGTGTCACAGGGTGTTAGTGACACCTTACGCCGCCATGGCGTGGAAGCGGAGCGCTGTTTTACCGTCAGTAATGCTATCGATATCCACCAGCCTCTGCCCAGCCGTCTTGACGTACGCCAGCGTTTTAAACTCTCTCCGTCGACCTTTGTGTTTGGCACGATCGGCTCCCTGATATTACGTAAATCTAATCACCACATTCTGCAGGCTCTGGGCCGTTTTAAACGCGCCAACCCCGATGCAGACTGGCGAATGATGATTGTCGGAGCGGGCCCGGAGCTTCAGCATCTGTTGCAACTGGCTACCGCAGAGAACATCCAGCATCACGTGGTCTTTACGGGCTTCCAGAACAATGCGATGGATTACCTTACAGCCTTTGATACCTTTATTCTTGCCTCACGCAGTGAAGGCTTGCCACGGGTTGTACTGGAGGCGATGCTGGTAAATACCACCATCGTGGGCTCCCGCGTAGTCGGCACTGCCGAGTTGATCAGTCATGATGAAACCGGGTTGCTGTTTGATTATGGCAACGTGGTGCAACTGACACAGCATCTGACTGCGCTGTGGCAGGATGCGGAGTTACGTCAGCGCCTGACCAATGCGGCAGCGAAACGCGTACGTGAACAGTACGCTATTGAAACCTATATCAGCGGCGTCGAGAATATTTTGCAAAGCGTCGCCAAAAAGAAACCTCATGCTTAATTTTTTGAATCCCCGTTACCGTCATATCAGAGCGCGCCATAACCTGCCTTATTCGAATAGAGCGGTTCAGGGCACTGTGCCGGTCACGTCTGTCGTGATTCCCTGCACTGGCGCGGACTATATTGAAGAAGCCCTGCTCAGTGCTGATTTTGCGGCGCGCTTTGCGACAGAAGCAGAAGAGATTGTGATAGTCAGCGATCAGCCCACTCACGCCTTTGGCAGCCTGCCCGTAAAAACCCGCGTGGCAACGCTGGATGTCCCACACCGGGAAGAGAGCTACCGTTACAAACAGATCTATCGCAGCCGTTTAATCAAATTGCAGGCGCCCCTGCAGGCAAAAGGCGACGGCATTCTGATGATCGATTCCGACCTCAATCTGCTTAAGATGCCTGAAATCATGATGGGTCCAGGCCATCTTTACTCCAGTTTTCGTCAGGGGAAAATGATTGCCAAGCTGGAGGGAGCGCCGGATGAAGCGATTCCCGCCTATTATCCGCACAGTATCAGGCCCTATCTGACAGACCACGTTAACGGCGCTTACCTGGCTGCTACGCGAGAAGTCTGGCAGCGTATTTCACCGCTGTGGCTGACGCTGTTTAATGATACCTGGAATTTAATGAACGACAGCCAGCCGCCTACCGATCAGCTCCCGCTGGCGGTGTTACTGGACATGCTGGATATTAAAACCGTCAATCTGGGGGAATGGGCTAACTGGCCAGTCTCGAAGAAAATTGGCGGACAGTCGGCGGTGATCCCACCTGAAGTGGTTGGCGCTCACGGCGGATTCCCGTTGTCGGAATGGCAAAAATACCTGACCGATCCGCAACAGCCGCTGAACTTTAAAGGCCAGGACTATACGCGTAAAGTCCGCTACCTGACCGATGAAGAGAAAAAGCAAGGCTAATCAGGCGGCCGCCCCGGCGGCCGTTGTTTTAATTCCAGTTCAGTATCACCTTTCCCGAACGTCCTGAACGCATCTCATCAAAGCCCTGCTGGAAATCGTCAATGCCAAAACGATGGGTGATTACAGGCGTTAAATCGAGGCCGGACTGGATCAGTGCTGCCATCTTGTACCAGGTTTCAAACATTTCGCGGCCATAAATTCCCTTGATAAAAAGCCCTTTGAAGATCACCTGATTCCAGTCGATCGCCATCTCCCCCGGCGGAATGCCCAGCAATGCAATCCGCCCGCCGTGGTTCATCACCTCCAGCAGGCTACGAAACGCAGGCGGTGCACCGGACATTTCGAGCCCGACATCAAACCCTTCCGTCATACCCAGCGAATGCATCACATCCCGCAAGTTCTCATTCGCCACATTGACCGCACGCGTGACACCCATTTTTCGCGCCAGCTCCAGGCGGTACTCATTGATGTCCGTGATCACAACGTTACGTGCGCCGACATGGCGACAGACCGCTGCAGCCATAATGCCAATTGGGCCTGCGCCGGAGATCAGCACATCCTCGCCGACCAGATCAAACGACAGTGCGGTATGTACGGCGTTGCCGAAGGGGTCGAAGATTGCCGCCAGCTCATCAGAAATATTGTCGGGTATTTTGAACGCATTGAAGGCCGGAATGACCAGATATTCCGCGAAGCACCCCTGGCGGTTAACGCCCACGCCCATCGTATTCCGGCATAGATGCGTGCGTCCAGCGCGGCAGTTGCGGCAGTGCCCACAGGTGATATGCCCCTCACCTGAGACCCGATCGCCAATCGTAAAGCCTTTCACTTCCTGTCCTATCGCAACCACCTCACCCACATATTCATGACCGACAATCATCGGTACCGGGATGGTTTTGCGTGACCAGTCATCCCAGTTATAGATATGGACATCGGTGCCGCAGATGGCGGTTTTACGAATTTTAATCAGCAGATCATTATGACCGGGCTCAGGAACCGGCGCATCGGTCACCATCCAGATGCCCTCTTCCTTCTTCAGTTTGGCGAGTGCTTTCATGACGGACTCCTCAGGCGATGACGCCCAGTTGTTTGCCGATGCGGGTAAAGGCCGCCACCGCACGCTCCAGTTGTTGCTGGGTGTGCGCCGCAGAGATTTGGGTGCGAATGCGTGCCTGACCTTTTGGTACCACAGGATAGAAGAAACCGGTCACGTAGATACCTTCCTGCTGCAGCAGATGGGCAAACTGCTGGGCGACGCTGGCTTCTCCCAGCATCACCGGAATAATGGCGTGGTCGGCACCGGCCAGCGTAAAGCCCGCGGCCGTCATCTGCTCCCGGAAGTAACGGGCGTTATCCCACAGACGCTGACGCAGCCCATCGCCTTCGCTGAGCAGATCCAGCACCCGCAGCGAGGCAGCTACAATAGCCGGGGCAAGTGAGTTGGAGAACAGATAAGGACGGGAGCGCTGACGCAGCCACTCCACTACTTCAGCTTTTGCTGCAGTGTAGCCTCCGGACGCGCCGCCCAGCGCTTTACCCAGCGTGCCGGTAATGATGTCGACCCGACCCATGACGTCGCAATATTCATGGGTTCCGCGTCCGGCATTCCCGACAAAGCCCACCGCATGGGAGTCATCCACCATCACCAGCGCGGAGAACTCATCTGCCAGATCGCAGATGGCGGGCAAATTCGCAATCACCCCATCCATAGAGAAGACGCCATCAGTTGCGATCAAAATATGACGGGCACCTTTATCGCGCGCTTCCTGCAGACAGGCGCGCAACTGCACCATGTCATTATTGGCATAGCGATATCGCTGCGCTTTGCACAGCCGGACGCCATCAATAATGGAGGCGTGATTCAACGCGTCGGAAATTATTGCATCCTGGGCATCAAGCAGGGTTTCAAACAGGCCACCGTTGGCATCGAAACAGGAGGAGTAAAGAATGGCATCCTCCATGCCCAGAAAATCTGCCAGCCGCTTTTCCAGCTGCTTATGACTATCCTGGGTGCCGCAGATAAAGCGCACCGACGCCATGCCAAAACCATGCGAATCCATCCCCGCTTTCGCCGCCTGAATCAGCGCCGGATGGTTCGCCAGACCTAAATAGTTATTGGCGCAGAAGTTAATCACGGCCGGATCGCTGCCCACTGCGATCTCCGTCTGCTGGGCAGAGGTGATGATCCGCTCCTGTTTAAACAGTCCTTCCTGACGTGCATCATCAAGTTGCTGACGAAGTTGTTGATAAAATTGCGCAGGCATCATTGCTCTCCTCAGATGGCAAAAATCTGGCATATCTTACTGAACAGGCCGCTTCTTCACGATAAATCGCCCAACAGAATGTCATTTTTGCAGCATAGTTCACGCCGCGCGGATGTACACACAAAGCGTTACAGAGTCATCTGGCTGTCTGCACCCTGATGAAATGTTATGATGTGAGGTATTCGTGTGTGAAACCTCCTGTTTCACCCCACAACGTTGAAGGTAACAACATGATTATCGTAACTGGCGGCGCAGGAATGATTGGCAGCAACATCGTCAAAGCGCTGAACGATCGCGGTCACACCGACATTCTGGTGGTGGATAATCTGAAGGATGGCACCAAGTTTGCCAATTTAGTCGACCTGGATATCGTCGATTACATGGACAAAGAAGAGTTCCTGATGAGCGTAATGGCGGGCGATGATTTAGGCCCGATCGAAGCGGTATTCCATCAGGGTGCCTGCTCCTCCACCACTGAGTGGGATGGCAAGTACATGATGGAAAACAACTATCAGTACTCCAAAGAGTTGCTTCACTTCTGTCTTGAGCGCGAGATCCCGTTCCTCTACGCCTCTTCTGCTGCGACCTACGGCGGACGCAACGAGAATTTCATTGAAGAGCGCCAGTATGAGCAGCCACTGAATGTCTATGGCTACTCCAAAATGCTGTTCGACCACTATGTCCGCCAGATGCTGCCGGAAGCGAATTCGCCGGTGTGCGGCTTCCGCTATTTCAACGTCTACGGACCGCGTGAAGGCCATAAAGGCAGCATGGCAAGTGTGGCTTTCCATCTGAACACGCAGATCAGCAACGATGAAAATCCAAAACTGTTTGAAGGCAGTGACGGCTTTAAACGTGACTTCATTCACGTTGATGATGTGGCGGAAGTGAACCTGTGGTGCTGGGAAAATGGCGTCTCCGGAATTTACAACTGTGGCACAGGCCGCGCCGAATCCTTCCAGGAAGTGGCTGATGCGGTCCTGAAATTCCATCAGAAAGGCCAGATTGAGTACATTCCGTTCCCGGAAAAACTCAAAGGACGTTATCAGGCTTATACCCAGGCCGATCTCACTAAGCTACGCGCCGCGGGTTACGACAAGCCATTTAAAACAGTGGCCCAGGGCGTTGCTGACTATATGGTCTGGCTGAACCGCAACGCATAAAGGAAGCTGCTCCGGCGATGAAAATTCTGGTAATCGGCCCGTCATGGGTCGGCGATATGATGATGTCGCAAAGTCTCTATCGCACACTCAAGGCCGAACATCCGGATGCAGTGATCGACGTGATGGCGCCTGCGTGGTGCCGTCCGTTGCTTTCACGCATGCCGGAGGTGAATCAGGCGCTGGCGATGCCGCTAGGGCATGGCGCACTGGAAATTGGTGAGCGTCGCCGTCTGGGAAAAGTGCTGCGCGCCAGTCACTACGACCGTGCTTATGTGCTGCCTAACTCCTTTAAGTCGGCGCTGGTCCCCTTCTTCGCCGGAATAAAACGCCGCGTCGGCTGGCGCGGTGAAATGCGTTATGGCCTGCTGAACGATTTGCGGGTGCTGGATAAAGCCGCCTTTCCGCTGATGGTTGAGCGCTACGTTGCGCTGGGCTACGACACGCCTGTTGCCTCGGCGGCGCAACTGCCACAGCCGCTGTTATGGCCGAAATTGCAGGTTGAAGAGCAGGAAAAGATTGAAACGGCTGCACAGTTTCAGCTTGCGGCGACCCGTCCGATTATCGGTTTTTGTCCGGGCGCTGAATTTGGTCCGGCCAAACGCTGGCCACACTATCATTACGCCACGCTGGCGAGCCAGTTGATTGCTGACGGCTTCCAGATCGTGCTGTTCGGCTCTGCTAAAGATCGCCCGACAGGTGAAGAGATTATCGCTGCGCTGCCTGAAGCGGCGCGCGGCCATTGCCGTAATCTGGCAGGCGAAACCCAGCTGGAACAGGCGGTCATTCTGCTGGCGCAATGCCGTGCTGTGGTCAGCAACGACTCCGGACTGATGCATATTGCCGCGGCGCTGGATCGTCCACTCGTCGCGCTCTATGGCCCCAGCAGCCCTGACTTCACGCCGCCGCTGGCACGTCAGGCGCGCATTATTCGCCTGATTACTGGCTATCACAAAGTGCGCAAAGGCGATGCCGAACAGGGTTATCACCAGAGCCTGATCGATATCCAGCCTGAGCGCGTACATCAGACGCTGAGCGAACTGCTCGTGCCACAGGAGGTGCCATGCACGTCCTGATTGTTAAAACCTCTTCCATGGGTGATGTTCTGCATTCGCTCCCTGCTCTGACCGATGCAATGCATGCTATTCCCGGCATCCGTTTCGACTGGGTGGTGGAAGAGAATTTTGCGCAGATCCCTGGCTGGCATCCCGCCGTCGATAAGGTGTTACCGGTCGCGATTCGCCGCTGGCGCAAACACTGGTTTGGCAGTCAGCAGCGTGAAGAGCGCGTGCAGTTTAAGCGCGAGTTACAGTCACGTGAGTATGATGTCGTGATTGATGCGCAGGGGCTGATCAAGAGTGCCGCACTGGTCACCCGTTTATCGAAAGGGGTGAAGCATGGACAGGACAGCCGCAGCGCGCGTGAGCCATTTGCCAGCTGGTGGTATGACGTCCGCCATGAGGTGAGTAAGCGGCAGCACGCGGTTGAGCGAACGCGCGAACTCTTCGCCAAAAGCCTGGGCTATGAAAAGCCGCAACACCAGGGTGACTACGCGATTGCCGGGCACTTCCTGCATCATCTGCCCGCTGACGCACAGCATTACCTGGTCTTTCTGCATGCTACAACCCGTGACAACAAGCACTGGCCGGAATCACACTGGCGACAGCTGATTGAACTGATGCAGCCGAGCGGTCTGCGGGTGAAACTGCCCTGGGGTGCTGAGCATGAGCATCAACGTGCACTGCGGCTTGCAGAAGGATTTGGACATGTCGATGTGCTGCCTAAGCTGACGCTGGACGCGATAGCCCAGCAGCTGGCAGGCGCGCGGGCGGTGGTCTCGGTAGATACCGGATTGAGCCATCTGACGGCGGCACTGGATCGTCCCAATCTGACGCTGTATGGCCCGACCGATCCCGGACTGATTGGCGGTTACGGGCAGAATCAACAGGCTCTGAGCGCCCCGAATCATCGTCTGGCGGAGCTGACCGCTGACTCGGTGGCAGAAAAACTGCAGGCCGTTATTACGGAAAACACGCCATGAACTATGTGTTGATCTACCTGCTGCTGCTGCCTTTTCGGGCGATTATGCGGCTGTTCTACCGGCCAACGGGTCGCAGCTTAATCATCCAGACGGCGAAGATCGGTGATTTTATCAATATCACCCCGATGCTGCGCGCGCTGGGTCAGTCTGAGCTGTTGATCAGCAAAGCGGTGGAGCCGCTGGCGCGTCACGATGACACAGTCAGCCGCTATTTTCTGATTGAAGACGCAAAACGCAGCTTTTTTGCCAAACTGAAGCTCGCGTTCACCCTGATGAACCGCTATGACAGCGTTTATCTGGTGCAGCCAAATAGCGTAAACCTGTTCTTTGCCGCGTTATGCAACGCACCGAACAAGCAGTTTCTGCGCACCTATGTGCGTAAGTCCTACCATAAAACCTTCTATCGCAGCGCCAGCGGCATTGTCGACCACGCGAAGACAGATTTAACGCTCGATAGTTACCTGAAGCTGATTAACCGCGACTATCGCTATACCGATTTTCCCAAACATGCGACCTCGCCACTCTGGCAGCCGCCTGCGCCGCCCGCTGCGCTGCTGAATCCACGCAGCGGCATTAAAATAGGCATCAGTATTTCTGCCGGTAACAAGGCCAAGACGATTCCTGCCAGCATCTGGCAGCAGCTGATGACGTCGCTGTCTGACCTGCCCTGCACCTTTTATGTGTTTGGCCCGCCAGCCGAGCAGCCATGGCTGGATGAGTTACTGAGCCTGACCGGCCCAAAAGAGAATATTGTCAGTCTGATTGGTGAGCTAAAGCTGGAAGAGGTTCCCTGGGCCATTTCTCAAATGGATTTCTACATCTGCTCTGACTCTGGCAATGCCTATATTGCGGATGCGCAGCAGATCCCGGTGATCGTGCTTTATGGGCCATGTGATATCAGAGAACAGCGTCCGGTCCATAATGCACTGTTTATAGGACCGGAAAATATTGCTGCATCGTCGTTCATTTTTTCCGCTCCTTATAGGTTTGAGCAACCCGCTGAAAAATTATTCGAGCTGGATCATGATAAACTGACTAGAATACAAACGTTTATTACTCATAATCTGGAATAGTGAAGCGTAATGGCAATTACCCCTCTTACTGAGGCCGTTCAGCAAAGTCAGCTGCTGGTTAACACGCTTGCTGACACGGATGACAATCCGGTTCACGTTGCGTTTGGCATTAACCATGCCTACGCGCGCGGCCTGGGCATTACGTTGTTTTCACTTCTCAGCCATCATCCCGATACGGCTTTCCATGCCCATGTTTTCTCAGACTCGCTTCGCGATGAGGATGTGGAAAAACTGCGCTCGCTGGCCGCGGGCCACCGTCTGGCGATCACACTGCATATTTTTAGCAGTGCCTGGGTTGAGCAGCTGCCTTCCGTCGGACGTTATCCCAAAAGTATTCACTACCGCTTCCTGATCCCTGAAACCGTGGCGAGCTACAGCGATCGGGTGATCTATATTGATGCGGATACCCTGGTGGTGGGCGATTACTCTCCCCTGTTTACCCTGGATCTCACGGATTACACGCTGGCGGCCTGTAATGACACGCCGCGAGCGCGGCAGAATCAGTGCGCGAAGCTCGGGCTGAAGCATCATCACTATTTCAACTCCGGCTTTATGCTGATCAATATTCCGCGCTGGCTCGAAAGGCAGACCTCTGCGCGTATTACCGACGTGCTGGTGTCGCGGGGCGCTGAATTTGGCTTTCCCGATCAGGATGCGCTGAATATCGTGCTTCAGGGTGAGATTCTGATCCTGCCGGACCGTTATAACCAGATTTACGACATCATCGCCAATAAAGTCTGGGACCACTCTACTGTGCCCACTGACACGGTGATGATTCACTACACCGGGAAATGCAAACCCTGGCATGCGTGGGCCGGCAGCGACCTTGCCCGGCGCTACTACGGCTATTACCAGCGCTCACCCTGGTCTGAACAACCGCTTGATTTGCCTGACAACTATAAACAGATAAAGCGATTTGCCCGCATTAAGTGGCATCAGAAGCAGTATGCCGAAAGCATGGGCTGGATGATGAAGTATGTCAGTCTCAAGTTCTTTAAGCAGAGCGAACAGTAGCGCACTCAGGTTTATCAGATTGATTCGGGCGCTGTTATTGCAGCGCCTGACTTTCCCGTCATTTATCCCACCTGCTGTTTGCCACGACCATTTATAAAAAGCCAAATGAACACCGGCATAATAATCTGTTTACCTTTAAGGCCTCATTGCGTAAAAAAAAGCGCATATAGCGCATTATTGTTGTCGGGCGTGGTTTTTCGTAAAGCAGGGAAGCCACACCGTTTTATAATCATGCATTCCCTGATTTCATTCTGCTGATTTGGAAATGATTTATGACGAGGCAACGCCCTTTCGCAGTGAATACAACGCCGGTGCAGATATTGTCATGAGTACTTCTCCTCTGCTGAGTATCATTACCCCGATGTATAACGCGGGCAGCATGTTTGATGAGTTCATGCAGGCGCTACTGGCGCAGACGCTGACTGCGCTGGAAATCATAATTGTCGATGACGGTTCCACCGATGGCTCTGGCGAGCGTGCCGACCAGTATGCACAGCAGCATGCTCATATTCGTGTGATTCATCAGGAAAATGGCGGTGTCTCGCGTGCCCGCAACGCCGGGCTGGCGATAGCCCGCGGGAAATATGTCACCTTTCCTGATGCGGATGACACCATGCAGCCCGATATGTATCAGACGCTGGTGACGCTGGCGGAAGCGGACAATCTGGATGCGGCACAGTGCAACGCCGAGTGGTTTTTCAAACATAGCCAGCGAGTAAAACCGCTGATTCCGCTGGATCGTTTGCGCAGCACACCGGTGCTGAGTGGGGCCGACTGGCTCAATACCGCGCTGAAAACCCATCGGTATATGCATGTGGTCTGGCTGGGGATCTATCGCCGGGAACTGATTGAGCAGCATCAGTTGCAGTTCGAACCTGGCCTGCATCATCAGGATATTCCCTGGACCACCGAGTTTATGTTGCTGGCAAAACGCGTGCGGTATACCGAAGCCGTACTCTATCGCTACTATATGCATGACGCCTCCATCAGCAATCGCAAACGCACTGGCGAGCGCAACGTTGAATATCAGCGTCACTACCTGAAGATTGCGCGCCTGCTGGAAGAGCTTAACCATCGTTATCGTGACCGCGTGAAAATCTACCCGTCATTTCACTATCAGGTGACCCATGAAGCGCTCAGCGTTTGTCACAGTGTAAGACGCGAGCCTGACCCCCGCGCACGCCAGGCGATCATTGCCGACCTGTTCACAACCCGGACACACCTGCGCATGTTACGAAATGCCAGAGGCATTAAGCAGTGGTATCAGTTGCTGTTATGGCTGGCACGACTCTATCGCTGGCGTAATAAATAACCTTTGAGGCTGGCTTTATCCTAAAAAGGGTTTGCCCTACAATCGGCTCACTGAATTCTGAGAACTCTTGTTTATGGCCAGCCTGATTCCAGCAAACTTCTCTCCAAAAAATATATTACTGATTAAGCTGCGCCATCATGGTGACATGCTGCTCACAACGCCCGTCATCAATGCGCTTCATGAGCGTTATCCGCAGGCCAGCATTGACGTGTTGCTCTATAAAGAGACGCGTCCGATGCTGGAAGCGCATCCGGCTATCCGCCATTTGCACGTCATCGATCGCAAATGGAAGCAGGAGGGCACCTGGCGTAAGCTGGGCCATGAGCGTGCATTAATTCGCGCCGTGCGTGCCGCTCATTATGATCTGGTGATAAATCTGGCCGATCAGTGGCGCGCTGCTCAGATGACGCGGCTCTCTGCGGCACCCGTTCGCATCGGTTTTGCCTATAAAAAACGTGATAACGTGCTGTGGCGATGGTGTCATAACCGGCTGGTCCCGACACATAATCACAGCAAACTGCATACCGTTGAGCAGAATATGTCTGCACTGGCACCTCTCGGCATTAGCAGTGATAACGCACGCGTCTCAATGCACTACAGCGACGCTGACCAGCAAATTGTGCAGGCCAGACTGGCGGAACATCATGTCACCGCACCCTATATTGTGGTGCAGCCGACCTCACGCTGGGGCTTTAAATGCTGGGAAGAGGAGAGCGTTGCCGCCACGCTTGATCAACTGGCGCAGCCGGGCCGCAAAGTGGTGCTTACCGCCGGGCCGGATAAGCAGGAGCTGGCGATGATTAACCGTATCAGGGCGCTCTGTGTATCGCAGGATGTGGTTTCGCTGGCGGGTCAGTTCACGCTGCCGCAACTGGCGGCGCTAATCGATCACGCCCGGCTGTTTATTGGTGTCGACTCCGCACCGATGCACATGGCTGCTGCACTTGAAACCCCCTGTATTGCGCTGTTTGGTCCGACCAAGCTGCAGCACTGGCGGCCATGGGGCGACAACAATCATGTTATCTGGGCGGGCGATTATGGCCCGCTGCCCTCGCCCGATTCTATCGACACCAAAACTGACAAGCGTTATCTCTCGGCCATTCCGGTAAAGGATGTGGTCGTGGCAGCGAGGAGCTACCTGAATGAGTAAGTTACGGCTGGCGATTGTCCGGCAGAAATATCGCCCGGATGGCGGTGCTGAGCGCTTTATCTCACGCGCGCTGGAAGCGCTGGGCAGCGAACAGCTCGATCTCAATATCATTACCCGCAGCTGGCAAGGCACGCCCAATCCTGACTGGCATCTGCATATCTGTAATCCTTCAAAGCTGGGACGGGTATCCCGTGAGCGCGGTTTTGCCCGTGCAGCCCGCGCCTGCTGGGAGCGGGAAAAGTTCGATATTGTGCAAAGCCATGAGCGTATCGCAGGCTGTGACATTTTCCGCGCGGGTGATGGTGTGCATCGCGTCTGGCTGGAACAGCGCGCCCGCATCGTCTCATCATGGCAACGGCTGAGTGCAACGCTTAGTCCCTATCATCGCTATGTGCTGCAGGCGGAAGCCGAAATGTTTACCTCTCCGACGCTAAAAGCGGTGATCTGTAATTCAGAAATGGTAAAGCGCGATATTCTGCGCTGTTTCCCGCTCGACGCCGGAAAAATCCACGTTATTCATAACGCTATCGACGCCAGCCGTTTCCAGCCCGCCACGGAAACAGCTCGTCGCGCGACCCGTCAGCAACTGGGGCTGCCCGATGCCGCTACCGTACTGATTTATGTCGGCTCCGGCTTTGAGCGTAAAGGGCTGAAAGCGGCCATACAGGCGCTGGCCGCCAGCGATCGCTATCTGATTGTGGTGGGTCAGGATAAGCAGCTGCAACGTTATCAGCAGCTGGCAAATCAGCTTAACTGTCTGGACCGACTGCGCTTTGTCGGCGTACAGCAGGATGTACAACCCTATTATCACGCGGCGGATGGCCTTCTGCTGCCTACGCTCTACGACCCGTTCCCGAATGTGGTGCTCGAGGCGATGGCCTGCGGCTTGCCCGTGATTACCAGCACCGGCTGTGGTGGCGCAGAATTTATTACCGCTGGTCAGGAAGGCTTCGTCTGCGATGCATTGGATATCAAGGGGTTAAATCAGGCTGTTAACACAATACCGCCACTTTCCCTGGATTCACGAATGGGTGAGGCAGCACGGCGTAAAATTGAACCTTATGGCCCACAACGACTGGCGCAGTCACTGACTTCGCTTTATCAGCAGGTACTGGGTAGCAACTGACAATGTGGGATGAGTGCATGCGGGGTTTCTGATAACATGCCGTCATCTGATTTTAATCTGTTTTTAGACGCGAACCTGCTGTAACGGTAACTATGACGACCATTTACACCGCCTTGCTCTACTTAATTCAGCCACTCATTTGGCTGCGCCTGTGGCTGCGCGGTCGTAAAGCGCCTGCCTATCGCAAACGTTGGGCAGAACGCTATGGCTATTGTGTCGGCAAAGTGAAGCCTGACGGCATTGTGCTGCACTCGGTCTCTGTGGGGGAAACCCTTGCCGCGATCCCGCTGGTGCGCGCACTTCGTCATCGTTACCCGACTCTGCCGATTACCGTTACCACGATGACGCCGACCGGCTCTGAACGAGCGCAATCTGCTTTCGGTAAAGATGTACATCACGTCTATCTGCCTTATGATCTGCCGGGTTCAATTAATCGTTTTCTTGATACGGTCAATCCACGGCTGGTGATCATCATGGAAACCGAGCTATGGCCGAACATTATCCGCATTCTGCACCAGCGTAATATTCCGCTGGTGATTGCCAATGCCCGCCTCTCGGCCCGATCCGCCAAAGGCTACCGCAAGCTGGGTAAGTTTATGCGACGCCTGTTGCAGAGCATTACGCTAATCGCCGCGCAGAACACTGAAGATGGCGACCGCTTCCTGAGCCTGGGCCTGAAACGTTCACAACTGGCCATTACCGGCAGTCTGAAGTTTGATATTTCCGTCACGCCAGAACTGGCCGCCAGAGCGGTGACGCTTCGTCGTCAGTGGGCGCCGCGCAGACCGGTGTGGATAGCCACCAGCACACACGAAGGCGAAGAGGCCATTGTGCTGGATGCTCATCGCCGCCTGCTGCAGACCTTTCCGGATCTGCTGCTGATTCTGGTTCCCCGCCATCCCGAGCGCTTCAACGATGCCCGCGAACTGACGCAGGAACGCGGCTTTAGTTTTATCCTGCGCAGCAGCGGCGAGATCCCTTCCGGCTCAACGCAGGTGGTTATCGGCGACTCCATGGGCGAACTGATGCTGCTCTACGGCATTGCCGATCTGGCTCTGGTCGGTGGCAGCCTGGTTGAACGGGGCGGACATAACCCACTCGAACCTGCTGCCCATGCGCTTCCGGTTCTGATGGGGCCCCATATCTGGAACTTCAAAGATATCTGCAGCAAGCTGCAGGAAGGCCAGGGATTGATTACGGTCACCGACGTGATTTCGCTGGAAAAAGAAGTCACTAATCTTTTGCAGGATGATGATTACCGCCGTTATTACGGACGCCATGCGGTAGACGTGTTGCACCAGAATCAGGGTGCGCTCCAGCGTTTGCTACAGTTACTCGAACCGCATCTGCCACCCCGGACTCACTAATGTCAGTACGCCAACGTCTTTCCGTAGTGATGATCGCCAAAAATGAAGCGGAACTGCTGCCTGATTGCCTGGCCTCGGTCAGCTGGGCCGATGAAATTATCGTGCTGGACTCTGGCAGCAGGGATGACACCGTCAACATCGCCACCCAGGCCGGTGCGCAGGTCTATCAGAATGATGACTGGCAGGGTTATGGTATCCAGCGCCAGCGCGCGCAGGGCTATGCTACCGGCGACATGATTTTGATGATCGATGCAGATGAGCGCGTTTCACCCGAACTGCGTGCTGCAATTGAGCAGGTGCTGGTTGCCCCACCCAGCCGCACGGTTTATAGCCTGGGCCGCAGCAACCTGTTTCTCGGTCGCTTTATGCGCCACAGTGGCTGGTATCCCGATCGCGTGATGCGCCTCTATCCCCGCACCTTCCGCTACAATGACAATCTGGTGCATGAATCCCTGCAGAGTGACGGCGCGCCGGTAGTGGCATTGCCTGGCGATCTGGAACATCTGACCTGCCGCGATTTAATCGCCTTTCAGCGCAAGCAACTGGCCTATGCTGAAGCCTGGGCCACAGAACGCCATCAGCGCGGTAAGCGCTGCGGCCTCTTTTCTGTATTCAGCCACACGCTGGGCGCATTTGTGAAAACGCTGCTGCTGCGTGCCGGTTTTCTCGACGGCAGGCAGGGCTGGATTCTGGCGGTGGTCAACGCGCAATATACCTTCAATAAATATTCAGCCCTCTGGGCGCTGAATCACGCTTCGGCAAAAGGGTGAGTATGACCACGAAAGCCATCTATCCCGGTACATTTGATCCTGTGACGCTTGGCCATGTCGATATCGTGACGCGGGCAGCACAGATGTTTGACGAGGTTATTCTGGCTGTTGCCGCTAGCCCCAGCAAAAAACCGATGTTTAGTCTGGATGAACGCGTGGCGCTGGCCGGTGAAGTGGTGGCCCATCTGCCTAACGTTGAGGTGGTCGGGTTCAGCGACCTGATGGCGAATTTCGCCCGTGACCAGCAGGCGAACGTGCTGGTTCGTGGATTGCGAGCGGTGTCAGATTTTGAATATGAAATGCAGCTGGCGCAGATGAATCGTCACCTGCTGCCAACACTGGAGAGCGTTTTCCTCATGCCGTCTGAAGGCTTCTCGTTTATCTCATCTTCACTGGTCAAAGAGGTAGCGCGTCACAAAGGCGATGTCAGCGCCTTCCTGCCCGCGCCAGTGCATCAGGCATTGCTGGCTAAACTGGCTTAATGCTGACAGTTCGGGCACCAGTAAGTGCTGCGTTGCCCATGCCTGCCGCTGACAATCGGCGTACCGCATGCCCGACAGGGTTCACCCGCCCGGCCATAGACCTGCAACTGCTGTGCAAAGTAGCCCGGCTTACCGTCTGTCTGTAAGAAGTCACGCAGCGTGGTTCCGCCCTGCTCAATCGAACGAAGCAGCACCGCTTTGATGGTATTCACCAGCAGTTCTGATTCGGCCTGAGACAGGCTTCCGGCAGCACGATCGGGAACGATCCCGGCGGTAAACAGTGACTCACTGGCATAAATGTTGCCCACGCCCACCACCACTTTGTTATCCATCAGCCACTGCTTAATGAGCGTCCGCTTGCCGCGTGACTTATCAAACAGGTAAGCCCCATCAAACTGCTCGCTGAGTGGCTCCGGCCCGAGATGGGCCAGCACACTACTGCCCGCCAGATCGCTGCTCCAGAGCCAGGCACCAAAGCGGCGCGGGTCGGTGTAGCGCAGCACTTTGCCGTTGCTCATCACTAAATCAACATGATCATGCTTCGCTGCTGGCAACTCTTCTGACAGCACGCGCAGACTGCCGGACATGCCAAGGTGGATAATAATCCAGCCATGCGGCAGCTCCAGCAGCAGATATTTCGCCCGGCGCTGCACGCTGAGAACCGGCTGATCGCTCAGCGCCAGGATCTCCTGCGAAACGGGCCAGCGCAAACGTGAATTACGCACCACGGCGTGAAGGATGGTTTCACCGACCAAATGCGGTTCGATACCGCGGCGGCTGGTTTCAACCTCTGGCAACTCTGGCATAGCCTCTCCTCAGCGTTTTACACAAACAAAAAACCCGGCCGGAGCCGGGTTTTTAGCAGAACACTAAAATTACTTAATTTTAGCTTCTTTGTAGAGCACATGCTGACGTACAACCGGATCGAACTTTTTCAGTTCCAGCTTCTCTGGTTTAGTACGTTTGTTCTTCGTGGTGGTATAGAAGTGACCTGTACCAGCAGAGGAAACCAGCTTGATCTTCTCACGAATACCTTTAGCCATGATTCAGTTCCTTAGTACCTTAGTACTTCTCACCACGGGCACGCATATCGGCTAACACCGTATCAATGCCCTTTTTATCAATAATACGCATACCTTTAACAGATACACGCAGAGTAACGAAGCGCTTCTCGCTCTCAACCCAAAAACGGTGTGAGTGCAGGTTCGGAAGGAAACGGCGTTTCGTCGCGTTCATTGCGTGGGAACGGTTGTTACCCGTCACCGGACGCTTTCCAGTTACCTGGCAGACTCGTGACATGTCAATATCTCCAAAAATCAAATCAGCTCGAGCTTTAAAAATTAGGTTTGGGCCGCCTCGTCAGGCTTGCAGCCCGCCAGGCGAATTCCATGGAACCCGCTAAGCTGGCCTAACCGCCAAACCCGAGATTCTCAAAGGTGGCGTAGTATACGCCGCTCAGCCCAAGTGCTCAAGTCCCGAACAGATAAAGATCCCGAATGATCGGGCAAAAAGCCGCCACCTGGCGCGAAATTTCCCGCTATCAGAGCCATCCCCGCTCGGCAAAGGAGACATATTCGCCATGCCCAATCACCAGATGATCGAGCAAGCGTATATCGAATAGCTGGCAGGCCTCACTGACTTTGTGGGTCACTTCGCGGTCTGCGCGACTCGGTTCGGCCATGCCCGACGGGTGATTATGCGCCAGTATCAGAGCAGCTGCGTTGAGTTTCAGCGCCTCCCGAACGATCTCACGAGGATGAACTTCCACACTATTAATAGAACCCGAGAACATATTTTGTGCCCGTAGCACCCGATGCTGGTTATCCAGAAACAGGGCCATAAAGATCTCACGCTCCTGATGAGCCAGCAAACTTTGCAGATACTGGCGCGTGATTTGTGGGTTCTCCATGGCGCTTTCGCGAACCAGTTTGCTGGCGAAAAATCGCTTCGCCAGTTCGGCAACCGCGTGAAGTTGCGCCAGCTTGGCATCGCCGATACCTTTGACTTCACCGAATGCCGCTTTGTCTGATGTCATGAGCAGATAAAGCGAGCCAAACCCCTCCAGCATCTCTCCGGCCAGTTCAAGGACGTTCTGCCCTGGCGATCCGGTGCGGAGAAAAATGGCCAGCAATTCGGTATCGGTGAGCGAGTTTGCGCCCAGTTTCTGGAGTTTTTCCCGTGGTCCCTTGATTTTCATTTTCGCTCTCCCTGAGATGAGCCTCAGAATGGCTCATCCTGCAGAGTGCGGCTATCAATGGAACGGCAATCTACGAGACGGCTCGCAAACGCAGTCGGTGAAAAGGCGCATCCACGCTTTTGTGATAAAGTCCGTGCATTCGCCGCCGCGAGCGGCAGAGAGCTTAGTGAGGCCAACATCATGATGGGATTAGCCGGTAAAAAAATTCTTCTTGGCGTGAGCGGCGGTATCGCAGCGTATAAAGCACCTGAGCTGGTGCGGCGCCTGCGCGATCGCGGCGCTGATGTGCGCGTGATGATGACGGAAGGTGCCAAAGCGTTTATCACTCCGCTCAGCCTGCAAGCCGTCTCCGGCTATCCGGTGTTTGACGATCTGCTTGATCCCGCTGCAGAAGCGGCGATGGGTCATATTGAACTGGCAAAATGGGCCGACCTGATTGTGCTGGCTCCGGCCACTGCCGATCTGATTGCCCGTGTGACTGCTGGCATGGCAAACGATCTGGTGACCACTGCCGTGTTGGCCACGGCCTCACCCGTGGCGGTCGTGCCAGCCATGAATCAGCAGATGTATCGCGCAGCGGTGACCCAGCAAAACCTTCAGACGCTCCACGCGCGGGGCGTGCTGATTTGGGGGCCGGACAGCGGCAGCCAGGCCTGTGGCGACGTCGGGCCAGGCCGGATGCTGGACCCGCTGGCGATTGTTGACCATGCGCTGCTGTGGGCTACGCCCGTCAACGATCTGCAACATCTCAACATTATGATTACCGCCGG
Source organism: Pantoea sp. ANP04 (assembly GCF_041982285.1). Lineage (NCBI taxonomy): Bacteria > Pseudomonadati > Pseudomonadota > Gammaproteobacteria > Enterobacterales > Erwiniaceae > Pantoea > Pantoea sp. ANP04. The sequence continues at coordinate 71,546 of NZ_JAUTYS010000018.1, forward strand.
CCCGACCCGAGAGGCGCTGGATCCGGTGCGCTACATCACGAATCACAGCTCCGGTAAAATGGGCTTTGCGATTGCCGCTGCGGCTGCCCGACGTGGTGCTCAGGTCACGCTGGTCAGCGGCCCGGTCAGCCTGCCTGCACCTGCGGGTGTGCGACGCGTTGATGTTACCAGCGCGCTGGAGATGCAGGCCGCTGTGATGAGTGAGATAGATAAACAACATATTTTCATTGCAAGCGCAGCCGTGGCAGACTACCGGGCAGCCGATATTGCGGCCGATAAAATCAAGAAACAGGGCGGCGATGATAACGTCACGCTGAACCTGGTAAAGAATCCCGATATTGTTGCCGGCGTCGCTGCACTTCAGGAAAACCGGCCATTCGTCGTTGGATTTGCTGCTGAAACACAGAATGTGGAAGAATACGCCCGGCAAAAACGGGTGCGCAAGAATCTGGATCTGATCTGCGCTAACGATGTCGCTAAAGCCGGACAGGGGTTTAATAGCGACACCAATGCTCTTCACCTTTTTTGGCAGGATGGAGAAAAACGCTTACCGCTCAGCGATAAGTCTCTCCTTGGCCAACAATTAATAGACGAGATTGTCAGCCGTTATGATGAAAAAAATAGACGTTAAAATTCTGGATGCGCGCGTCGGCAAAGCGTTTCCACTGCCGACCTATGCCACTTCAGGTTCCGCTGGGTTAGATTTACGCGCCTGCATTGATGATGTTCTCGACATCGCACCAGGCACCACGACGCTGGTTCCGACCGGCCTGGCGATTCATATCGCTGATCCCGATCTGGCCGCTGTAATCCTGCCGCGCTCGGGCCTTGGCCATAAGCATGGCATCGTGCTGGGCAACCTGGTGGGTCTGATTGATTCGGACTATCAGGGACAGCTGATGGTATCGGTGTGGAATCGTGGTCAGGAAAGTTTCTCGCTGCAGCCCGGCGATCGCATGGCACAACTGGTGTTTGTACCGGTAGTCCAGGCTGAATTTAATCTGGTTGAAGATTTCGACGCCAGCCAGCGCGGCGAAGGCGGCTTCGGCCACTCCGGTCGCCAGTAACCCGCATTACCGACTTTCACTTACGCCCGTTATTTTTCCTCATCGCTGCAGGACGCGTTCCTGTGGCAGATGCGTAGGTGTTGCCTGTATTTAGGTGAATTTCAGGGGTCTTTAAGGTCATGGCAGAAAAAAAAGTCGCGAAGCGGAATCGTCGCGAAGAGATTTTGCAGGCGCTGGCGCAGATGCTGGAGTCGGGCGATGGCAGTCAGCGTATCACCACAGCCAAACTGGCAGCCACAGTGGGTGTTTCCGAAGCGGCGCTGTATCGTCACTTCCCCAGCAAGACACGCATGTTCGATAGTCTGATTGAGTTTATCGAAGACAGTCTGATTACCCGCATCAATCTGATCCTCAAGGATGAAAAAGAGACCATGACGCGTCTGCGTCTGATCGTGCAATTGATTCTGGGATTTGGTGAGCGTAATCCGGGACTGACGCGCATACTGACCGGCCATGCTCTGATGTTTGAGCAGGACCGACTGCAGGGACGTATCAATCAACTGTTTGAGCGGATTGAAGTGCAACTGCGACAGGTCATGCGTGAGCGGAAAATGCGTGAGGGCGAGGCTTTTCAGGCTGATGAAGCATTGCTGGCAAGTCAGTTGCTGGCTTTCTGTGAAGGTTTGCTGTCGCGGTATGTCCGTTCTGAGTTTCGTTTCAGTCCTACCGCAGACTTTGAGGCCCGCTGGCCACTCATGGCTGCTCAGCTAACGTAAAGCGTCAAAGAAGGCGGGCATTGCGCCCGCCTCTGTTAAATCCCGTACGCTTTCTGATAAGCACGGACCTGAGCCAGGTGATCGGCCATCTCAGGCTTCTCCTCCAGCCAGGCAATCAGGTCTGCCAGGGTAATAATCGCGGTCACTTTACAGCCGTAATCACGTTCCACTTCCTGGATTGCCGACATCTCTCCGCGTCCACGCTCCTGACGATCTAGCGAAACCAGCACACCTGCCAGGGTGGCGTTGTGCGCGCCGATAATATCCATCGACTCACGAATCGCCGTGCCCGCTGTGATCACGTCGTCCACCAGCATCACTTTGCCCTGCAGCGGACTGCCTACCAGCAGGCCACCTTCACCGTGATCTTTGGCTTCTTTACGGTTAAAGCAGTAAGGCACATCGCGGTCATGATGATCAGCCAGCGCCACTGCCGTGGTGGTAGCAATCGGAATGCCTTTATAGGCCGGACCAAACAGCAGATCGAAATCAACAGCGCCATCCACCAGCGCCTGCGCGTAGAAGCGTCCCAGCAGCGCTAAATCCCGTCCGCTGTTAAACAGACCGGCATTAAAGAAATAGGGGCTTTTACGCCCGGACTTCAAAGTGAACTCACCGAACTTCAGCACCTGCTTGTTCAGGGCGAATTCAATAAACTGACGCTGCCAGGCTTTCATCTCTCACTCCTCAAATAAAGAAAAGGCGACTCTGAGGTCGCCTGTTACATCAATTTTCCAGCGCTGCTTTCTGCGCCTGAATCAGTTCCTCAATTCCGCCGCGCGCCAGCGCCAGTAGCGTCAGCAGCTCTTCATGGCTGAAGGGTTCGCCCTCGGCGGTGCCCTGCACCTCGATCATGCGGCCATCTTCCATCATCACGACATTCATGTCAGTTTCTGCGGCTGAGTCTTCAACATACTCCAGATCGCACAGGGCTTCGCCTTTGACGATGCCCACTGAAATCGCGGCGACCATACCCTTCATCGGGTTTGCTTTCAGTTTGCCGCTGGCTACCAGCTTGTTCAGCGCATCAGCCAGAGCCACACAGGCGCCAGTGATTGATGCGGTGCGGGTGCCGCCATCGGCCTGGATTACGTCACAATCGAGCGTAATGGTAAATTCACCCAGCGCTTTAAGATCAACCGCGGCGCGCAGTGAACGGGCAATCAGACGCTGAATCTCCAGCGTACGGCCACCCTGTTTACCTTTTGCGGCTTCACGCGCCATACGGCTGTGGGTCGAACGCGGCAGCATGCCATATTCGGCTGTGACCCAACCCTGGCCCTGGCCTTTAAGGAAACGCGGAACCCCTTCGTCTACGGAGGCAGTGCAAAGCACTTTCGTTTCGCCGAATTCCACCAGAACGGAACCCTCTGCGTGTTTGGTGTAATTGCGGGTCAATGTGACTGGACGCACCTGTTGTGCGCTACGGCCTGCTGGACGCATGGGTATTCTCCGGCTTGCTAATGATTGGCTGCGCATTATACGGACTTCCTTGCCCGCTGTCTCTTGCGCCTGCCTGAAGCAGGCATCAGATGAAATTTCCGGCCAGCTGTGGCTAAATGCGCTTTCCTTTCTCTCTGATAAAAAAGACATATGGCCGCCATTCTTCATTTCCTGCTGGCGCTGGTGGTGATTTTCGCCCTTGCGCTGCTGGTCAGTCATGACCGTAAACAGATTCGTCTGCGCTTTATTATTCAACTGATTGTGGTGGAAGCCGCGCTGGGTTGGTTCTTCCTTCACTCCGCCGGAGGGCTGGCACTGGTCGGATCGTTTGCCGGTTTCTTTGAGACGTTGCTGGGGTTTGCGGCGCAGGGCACGGAGTTCGTTTTTGGCGGAATGAGCAAACAGGGGCTGGCGTTTATCTTCCTTGGTGTGCTCTGTCCGATTGTCTTTATTTCGGCACTCATTGGCATATTGCAGCACTGGCGCATCCTGCCGCTACTGATTCGTGTTTTCGGAACGCTGCTGTCGAAGATTAACGGCATGGGCAAGCTGGAGTCATTCAACGCCGTCAGCACACTGATCCTCGGTCAGTCAGAAAACTTTATCGCCTATAAAGGGATTCTGGGTGATATCCCACCGCGCCGGCTCTACACCATGGCAGCGACCGCGATGTCCACCGTTTCGCTGTCGATTGTCGGTGCTTATATGTCGATGATTGAACCGAAGTATGTGGTTGCTGCACTGCTGCTTAACATGTTCAGCACCTTTATTATCCTGTCGATCATCAACCCGATGGAAAGCCGGGATGAGCAGCCTATCGCGCTGGAAAAGCTGCATGAAGAGCAGAGCTTCTTCGAGATGCTGGGTGAGTACATCCTGGCAGGCTTCAAAGTGGCGATGATTATTCTGGCGATGCTGATTGGCTTTATTGCTCTGATTGCTGCCGTTAACGCGCTGTTTGCGGCGGTGTTTGGCTACAGCTTCCAGCAGCTGCTCGGCTATCTGTTCTATCCTCTGGCCTGGCTGATTGGGATTCCGAAAGCCGATGCCCTGCAGGCGGCAGGCATCATGGCGACTAAGCTGGTCGCGAATGAGTTTGTGGCGATGATTGAACTGCAGAAAGTCGCGGCGGGCATGAGTGCGCGCGGGCTGGGTATTCTGTCGGTGTTCCTGGTCTCTTTTGCTAACTTTGCCTCGATCGGCATTGTGGCGGGCGCAATAAAAGGCCTGAACGAGAAACAGGGAAATGTGGTTTCCCGCTTTGGCTGGAAGCTGGTCTATGGCTCCACACTGGTCAGCCTGCTCTCTGCGGCCTTTGCCGGTCTGTTTATCTGACTATTTAGCGGGCGGCAGCTTCGCCGCCCGCTTTCGCCCTAGAACCCGACACAGACGGGTGCATCTACCCGCATAACCGACTCCTGACCAAACCGTTTTTTATAGAGGGTACGTAACGCCTCAATATCATGATTGGTCGCGGGATCGATACCGTGGATCAGCATCAACGCTTTACTGTTCTCTCTTGCCAGTTGACCGTTCTCGCCCAGCCATTGACCTTTGGCGTCATAGACCGACAGTCCCGCTTTGAAACGTGGCGTGACTTCATTATCCACGAAGTTCATCCAGTCGAGTGAACTCACACTGCCGCCATCTTGCTTGCTGAGTCCGAACCACAACGTGGTCTGCATCATCATGTCGCCACCGGCACAGATGGGGTGCGGTTTAGTCGGCGGCGCGTGGCGCGTCTGGCAACCCACCAGCAGCAGAGCCATTACAACAGGGAATGCAATAACGCGGGACATAAATCAGTTATCCTCATAGGTGACCAGTGGTCATCATATGTGGCTGCCGCTGAAAGCGGAAATAGTTCGTTATTTTCCTGTAAGACGCTTATGCCTGTTATGGCGTGGCTCGCCTCGCTATACTTCACCCATCTTTCCGTAAATTGAGTACCGCTTATGATCCGCAGTATGACCGCTTATGCCCGCAGCGAAGCCAAAGGCGAATGGGGCAGCGCAGCCTGGGAGCTGCGTTCTGTTAACCAGCGTTATCTGGAAACTTACATCCGTTTGCCTGAACAGTTTCGTGGGCTGGAGCCGGTTATCCGCGAGCGCATTCGCCAGCGTCTGACGCGCGGTAAAATTGAGTGCAACCTGCGTTATGATGCCGATCCCAGCGCTCAGGGCGAACTGATGCTGAATGAAACGCTGGCGAAACAGCTGGTGCAGGCTGCTAACTGGGTAAAAATGCAGAGCGACGAAGGCGCGATTAATCCGCTGGATATTCTTCGCTGGCCGGGCGTGATGTCTGCGCAGGAGCAGGATCTGGATGCCATCAACACACAATTGTTACAGGCACTGGATGGCGCGCTGGACGATTTCATTGCGGCGCGCGAAAGCGAAGGCACCGCGCTGAAAGCGATGATTGAACAGCGTCTGGAAGGCGTTTCGCAGGAAGTCAGCAAAGTGCGCGCGCAGATGCCTGACGTGATCAAATGGCAGCGTGAACGCCTGGTCGCCAAACTGGAAGATGCTGAAGTCCAGCTGGAAAACAATCGCCTTGAGCAGGAGCTGGTGATGATGGCGCAGCGTGTTGATGTGTCCGAAGAGCTGGATCGTCTGGATGCACACGTTAAAGAGACCTACAACATCCTGAAAAAGAAAGAGGCTGTAGGTCGCCGTCTCGATTTCATGATGCAGGAGTTCAATCGGGAATCGAATACGCTGGCATCAAAGTCGATCAACGCCGAGATCACCACTTCCGCGATCGAACTGAAAGTGCTGATTGAACAGATGCGCGAGCAGATTCAGAACATCGAATAATTTCCACCCTCATCCATATAAAGCCATAAGCCCATGTTAAATGGGCTTTTTTATGGAAGTAAAATTCCACTGATGAACATGCTTCTCCGCTTAAATCCACGAAATAATGGGGGGTAAAATGGGGAGTACTTTTGCTTTACTAGAAAAATATAACAGTCTATAACCAGATACCCCCCACTAAAAACGACAGGTCAGGTATATGGGTTCACTAACAGCAAAAGCCGTTCAGTCTCTGATAAAAGCAGGCGGTGTTGGTAAGTTTGGAGATGAGCGAGGCTTATACCTGAAGATCCCCTCAAAAGGTGAACCTTACTGGATGCTGAGATACACAGCACACTCAAAAAGACGAGAAATCACTTTAGGCAAGGTTTCTATAGTGTCACTCGCAGAAGCCCGTAGTCTTGCAGAAGATGTTCGCAAAAAGGTTCTGGCTGGAGATGATCCTATCGCAGAAAGGAAGCTAAACAGACCTGAAGAACTGACTACAGTGAATGAGCTGTTTGAAGACTGGCATAAAGATCTTGTTAAAAGATTAAAATATCCGGGCATACCTGAAAGGGTTTACCGAAAAGACATTGCTCCTGACCTGCCCCCAGTATTAGATACAACGCTCAGTTAGTAATGTCGGTTTGTTTACCTTCTAATTTTCCATTTCTCCAGCTTGCTGCAAATTCAGCCGGCGTCTGGTATTTAAGCGATGAATGAGGTCTGGACTCGTTATAGTCCTGCCGCCAGTCATTAATGATTTTCCGGGCATGAAGAATATCGCTGAACCAGTGTTCATTCAGGCATTCATCCCGAAAGCGACCGTTGAAACTCTCAATAAATCCGTTCTGCGTTGGCTTGCCCGGCTGGATTAAGCACAGCTCAACGCCATGTTCAAAGGCCCATTGATCGAGCGCGCGGCAGGTAAATTCCGGGCCCTGATCGGTTCTTATCGTTGCAGGATAGCCACGAAACAGCGCAATGCTGTCCAGAATACGTGTCACCTGAACGCCTGTAATCCCGAATGCCGTGGTGATCGTCAGGCACTCCTTCGTGAAATCATCCACGCAGGTCAGGCACTTAATCCGGCGGCCGCTGGCAAGTGAATCCATGACAAAATCCATCGACCATGTCAGGTTCGGCGCATCCGGGCGCAGAAGCGGAAGCCGTTCAGTCGCCAGCCCCTTACGGTGCCGCCTGCGTTTTACACCCAGACCGTTAAGGTGATAGTTGCGGTAAACCCGCTTGTGGTTGACGTGAAAGCCCTCCCGACGCAATAACTGCCAGATGCGCCGGTAACCAAATCGGCGGCGTTCAAGTGCCAGCTCTGTGATACGTAAAGACAGCTGCGCGTCAGCAGCCGGGCGCTGAGCCGAATAACGGCAGGTTGAAAGTGACAGATCGGCCAGCCTGCAGGCACGGCGTTGCGACAGACCCGTTGTCTCACACATGGCTTCCACGGCTTCCCGTTTCTGGTCCGTCGTCAGAACTTTCGGCCCAGAGCCACGTGAGGCGCCTCCTTATCCAGCATGGCTTCAGCGAGCAGCTTCTTAAGGCGGGCGTTCTCCTCTTCAAGTGACCTGAGCCGCTTCACTTCGGGGACTTCCATGCCGCCAAACTTCTTGCGCCAGGTGTAAAAGGTGGCGTCTGAAATAGCATGCTTACGGCAGAGTTCCCGGGCTGAAACCCCGGCTTCGGCCTCGCGGAGAATACTGATGATCTGTTCGTCGGAAAATCGCTTCTTCATGGGAATGTCCTCATGTGACTGATGAAGACATTACTAACATCGCGGTGTGTTAATCAACGGGGAGCAGGTCAGTTCATGATAGTAAGCCTTCAGGGTCAGATCTTTAAATACTTCATAGTTTCCAACGGAAAACCATTCCTTAATTTCCTTCGTATGTTCTGTGGTCCAGTTCTTCATGATGTCATACCTTAAAAAACTTTGTCGAAAGGTCCAAAATATAATAAGAAGATCAGCTTTGTTCTCTGTTATTAATCTTTTTAGCATTAACATCCAGATAATGTATAACAATTTATACATAAGCCAAACTTAATATATACTGAGTTAAATGGCAAAATAAATAACCAAATAAACACAAACTATTGAATTTAATGCATTTTTTAAAGGTTGAGCAAACCTATTCGTTCATATAAACTTATGATTTTTTAGTGCGTATTGCGTTTAACATATTAAGGATGGATATATGAGTAAGCCCCTCAACGAATCTTTTTTTAAAACATTATTTTTAGGCCTTATCCCTTTAGTGTTAGGAACTTTAGTTTTTGGAATCATACTTGAATCTTATAAAAGCGATCTGAACTTTAGAGCAGATATCATGAAGGAGTATTATTCACCTTTAATAAACAAGGAAAGACAGTGTAGTGGTATATCTAAATCCCTCTCTAATGATTATGTTCAAAAAATTGGTCTTTATAATGAATTAATTAGCAGATATAATGCTTTTAAAGATGGTTCAGGCCCGAGGCTGACAGAAGAATATAAATCATATTTGGTTGCTTTGCTCAAAAAGACTTCTGAATATAATGATAATTCTGAAAAGCACCATAAAGAACTTCTTACTTGTAGACAGGAAATGTATCAAGATTTCATTAATATAGCCCTGGTAACAGGAACTGTAGATCAATTTCATAAATTCAATAATAAGTTGAGCGAATCTCTCACCAAACTCGATGCTGAATCTCAGCAAAAAGGTAATGAAGTTAAGACCGCTCTTTCTGGTGTAAATGTCTCTGAAATAATCAATGAGTTTTTTATCGCAGGTGATCTAACTGATGAAAGGTTTTCTTCATCTAAAAAGACAGAGGATGCTATAAATACGGTTTTCAAACCATTACTATCCTCTTTCGCTTTCCAAGCTAATATTGAAAACAAAGTGAATAATAGTTATTATGGTTTGTATAACAGTTACAATTCTGTCTTAGAAAATGAGATTAGTTCAAGATATAAGAGAAATTGGTTAGCAAAACTGCTTAACTAAGTTATAACCAGCCTATTGATAGCTATTCTTTAGGCTGGGTTAAATGTTTTTAAATCTCAAAATCTTTTATTTTTTTCCCACCTGCAATAGCATCCGAGATAATTATTGGAGTTCTTCCCTGCCCCGTCCACGTTCTCTGATTACCTTGCTCGTCAGTATACTGATATTTTGCAGGACGAGCTTTTCTAACAGACTTAGCACGAGTTCCATTCTTAGAAGAACGTCCATTTAAAAGTTCCTGAGGATCAATACCATCTTTGAGGAGCTGAGCATGGATAGCTTTAAGTTTGGCTTGTTTCTCCTCCTGTTCCTTGCGAACATAATCTTGCTCATCTCGGAGTTCTTCTACAACTGTGGCGAGTTTCGCAAGCATCTCTTCAAGTAATTCTAATGGGGTTTCACGAGCTTGTGCCCGAAGAGTGCGTATGTTGTTGAGATTTCTTAGAGATTCACTCATGACTAATCATTCCTGTGATTAAAAATAAGATTGCTTCCGATATGATACATTCTCATTTTACACTACAGATTCAGCCAATTTTCAAGCATCACAAGATCAAGGCATAACTCTCAATGCTTGATATTTAAGCAATAAGCATACCAATCACCTCACAGTTCCACCTTTTCACAAAACCGTATAAATCATTGATTATAATAAGTATATTATTATTCACCTTCCATTTTTTTATCAAGAAGTTTATGATTAGACGGCTCTGATTACATTATCATCTTCAATGATATCATCTGTAAGAATGCAATAAGTATGGATTTTCAGTCTGAATCACTTCATAAGGAAATTATTATGTCAGCATTGAAGTTCCCCTTTACCGTTTATCAGACACGGCACAGGTTCAATGATTACAGCACTGATGATATGAAGTGTGGAGACCTTAGTGAAAAGCAACTAAGAAGCGATTTGGGTTTGGATGATGTTTCTGATGTGGTTGATCCCTGGACTGGAAAAGAAGTATCTATATTCAACTCTTTCCGGGATACCCGCCCAAAATCCAGAACAGAAATGGCTGAACTTCTTTTCAATGAGTTTCTTCGTGTTTCTATGCCTGCATATTATCTTGGGCAGCACCAAATATTCAACAATCTTGTAAAGCATCTCTATCACGGGAATGGAAAAAGTTATTCCAGCCCTTTCCTTGATAGTGCATATAAAAATCTAATTATCTGCGGGCAATCTTCTCCACTGTCTCCATTGACTGTAATTAAGTCTTCATTAGATAAGATCATCGTTACCGGACAAAAAAGCTTATCAGACTCAGATATAGAGTTAATAACACCAGCAATAAGAAATTCCATACTTCCTAAGTTCAATAGATGGACTGATAGTTTCAATGGATTAGGAATGTCGATACATGATATTCATGCTACAAACATACAGATAAATCAGATCGATATAACTGACAGTGGTTATGTAGCAAAAATAACATTTACAGGGCAAGACCATTTCGGTCTCGATAAAACTGACATCATGAATCCTAAATTTCATTTTATCAGAGCATTTCGTATTTGGTTTGTCCTTCAAAGATGGGAACACTTCGCTTTTAAACCTTTCTTAACTAATATGAAAGCTGAATTTGAAATAAATAGCAGGAGAAATTAATGAGATTCAAAAAGACTACAGTTTTTATTGTGGCATTGATAATGTTAGCATTATTCTATGTTAACTTCTTTAATTCTCCAAAAGTGCTTGCAATTCATGACTCTGATACCAGAAAAGATTTTTTGGTTAAAAACATCCCTTTCTCTGATAGTGACAAAATAAAGTGGTGGGATAATAATGGAGTCAAAACCATTTCTTCCCGTGAAACTTACAATGTTTCAATCTGGGACTTTAATGGTAAGTATCAAAAACTCGCCCCCAAGAATTCAGGTGCTTTTCCAGACCATGATACTGATTACTTACTGTGCTTTGATGACATGAAATCAGATGAGAATTGTATAGACAAGTCAAACTGGATGATGGACATCACTAAAACAAAGGATGGATATACTTACTACCGACTTGATGGCGAGTCATACTATCGAAAACCTTCTGGTGAACTGGTCAAAGGTGAGCGATTTACGACAACCATAAAGCCTGTGAGCTGACCAAATGGTCACTTCTCTCAACGGGGAGTGGATTGGGGGGTAAAATATAAAATAGCCTGAAAAATAAACTTAAGTATATGATCATCATAAACAATATAAATACAATCAACATACAGATTCAGAATATCGAGTAATTTCCCGCCCGGCAGGTCAGTTATAAAGCGTCAGCAATGGCGCTTTGTTCATTTTTCAGGCATTATCTTTCGGGTTTCACCTCCCTATGTGGCTTTTGACTCCCACCTGCGGCTTCATTATCACGTAAAGATTGATAAACGTTCATTTCCAGACACTTCCGGAACACACTTTAATCATGCTTTGCATTTAGGATGATTTCTTTTTAAATTGCTGATTTTAAAATAATTTTTCTGGATTTAACTCTTTTTACGTTCCCGACGCACTGTCTCCATGAAACAGATCAATCCTGTGAATCACGGAGTTTCCCTTTTTTTGAAGGCACTTTTTGATAAAGTATCGGTCGAATTCAATACAGCCGTACCGCTTTAAGACTCATGGAAGTGCTCTTTATGCGATACCCCCCTCAACTTCCATGAAGGTTGTTAATGAAAAACACCGGAAAATTTAGCAGTTCGCTGCTGCATCCGCGTTATTGGTTTACCTGGTTTGGCCTTGGCGTACTCTGGCTGCTGGTCCAGCTTCCTTATCCTGTTCTCATGCGTCTCGGTGCCGGTGCCGGCAAAATCTCTCGCCATTTCCTGCAGCGCCGCGAGCGTATTACCCGTCGTAACATCGAACTCTGCTTCCCGGGTATCAGTGAAGAAAAAATCGAACACATGATCGCTGGTAACTTCGCATCGCTAGGCATGGCCCTGGCTGAAACCGGTATTGCCTGGTTCTGGTCTGACCGGGCAGTAAAACGCCTGTTTAACGTTTCAGGTATGGATAATCTTCACGCTGCGCAGAACGAAAAGCGCGGTGTGATGCTGATTGGCGTACATTTCATGTCGCTGGAGCTGGGCGGACGCATCAGTGGACTCTGTCAGCCGATGATGGCGATGTATCGCCCGCACAATAATCAGGCGATGGAGTATGTGCAGACCAAAGGCCGCATGCGTTCTAATAAAGCGATGATTGACCGTCGTGATCTGCGCGGTATGGTTCATGCTCTGAAACAGGGTGAATCGGTCTGGTTTGCACCAGACCAGGATTACGGCCCTAAAGGCAGCACCTTTGCGCCACTGTTTGCGGTGGAAAAAGCTGCCACTACCAACGGGACTTTTGTTCTGTCGCGTCTGGCGAAGCCAGCGATGGTACCGATTATGCTGATTCGTAATCCAGGAAATGATGGCTACCATTTAATCATCGAACCGATGCTGGAAAATTATCCTCATACCGATGAGGCTGCTGCTGCCGCTTACATGAATAAAGTGATCGAAAATCAGATCCTGCGTGCACCCGAACAGTACCTCTGGCTACATCGCCGATTCAAAACCCGTCCGCCGGGTGAACAGTCACTCTATATCTGAGTAAACTGATAAAGCAGGCCGCGTGCCTGCTTTTTTGTTTTAATCTCCGGGTTCACTCCTTTTGTTCCTCCCTTTCCTCTTTCCCGATCCCCCTCTCCTCATCATGCCTCTCGCGTTATAGCAATGGCTCTTGTTTCTGCTGCTCAACATGCCTGTTCTGCGGTAAGCAGGCTGGTATCAGAGAGATTATTAGGGAATGATGAATCTTCTTATCTCGTTATTAACGGACACCTTATGGATATCAATGACACACAGCAGTGGCAGCGTCCGCTGATTGACGATCGCCTCACACCTTACATTGAAGTGGATGCAGCACGCCTGGAATGCAACCTGCAGCATATGCAGCGCAAAGCCCGTGCTGCTGGCGTCGCGTTGCGTCCGCATATCAAAACGCATAAAAGCGTCTGGATTGCCCGGCGACAGATTGAGTCTGGCGCGCAGGGGATCACCGTCTCAAAACCCAGCGAAGGCATCAGTTTTATTCAGGGTGGTATACGCGATCTGTTGTTAGCCTATCCGGTTGTACATCCGCAAAGCGTGGCTGAATTACTGCGCCTCGCCGTGCTTCATCAGGTCAGACTCACCCTGATTGCGGACAGCCTGCAGGGCGTGGCGGCGATCGCTGAGGCCTGCCAGCATCAGCCAGGGTGCGAGCTGGCGGTGGCGATTAAAGTGGATGTTGGGTTACATCGCATTGGCGTCAATCCCGATACAGATGACGCCGTGCTGATTGCCCGGGCATTACAGGACAAGGGATTACGCTTTGCCGGATTAGTGTCACATGCCGGTCACGCTTATGGTGCGGGTCATGCCGCAGCCATTGCGGAGGTCGCCCGCCAGGAAACGGCATTGATGCAGCGCGTTCAGGCAAAACTGCAGGCTGCGGGTTTTACCGACTGCCCTCTCTCAGTGGGGTCAACCCCAACTGCGCTGGCAGCAGAGATTGCGCCCTGCATTAATGAAATCCGGCCCGGTAACTATGCACTGTTGGATCTTACTGCCTGCCGCCTTGGGTTAAGCCACGTCGATCAACTGGCAATGAGCGTCATTACCCGCGTTGTGGCGGTAAACGATCATTTCGCCATTGTTGACGCCGGATCAAAAATGCTGAGTTCGGATAAAGGGCCGCACGGCACCAATGCCAGCGGCTTTGGTGTTGCAGCAGACGAAGCGGGCAATACGTATGAAGTGACGAAGTTATCCGAGGAGCACGGTTTTCTGCTGTTTCAGGATCGCCGCCCTGAAGTCGGCAGGCTGCTGCGTATCTTCCCGAATCACAGTTGCGCAGTGATGGCGCAGTCGGATGGCTTTGTTCTGCGTCACGCCAGTGGTCATAGCGAAGATCATGCCGTTTCTGCGCGTGGCAACTTCATCTGATTCTGCGGCAGACAGCCTCATCCGTTGTCTGCCTTTTGTACGAAACCCTGTCAACACCACACTTCTACTGTTACACCGTTTTAACAAGTCTGGCCCCATGCTTTAATGCCTTTTTCGCTTATCCATCGGAGGTTACATGCTCTCCTCTCGCACGCTGAGCCTGACGATCCCACGTCACTGGTTAGATCTTTATGAAACCATCTGGAAGCCGGAATTTTTCGCAAAGTGGGCATCCGGGTTAACGCACAGTGCATTAGAACCCGATGGACATCGCTGGCGTGCTAAAGGGCCCCTGGGCAATGTGAAGCTCAGGTTCTCACCACACAATCCGTTTGGCGTAATGGATCACTGGATTGATAACGGCTCAGGAAAGGAGATCTATGTGCCGATGCGCGTGATCGCTAATGAACAGGGTGCCGAGGTAATGGTTACGGTTTATCGCCAGCCATTTACTTCAGATGAGAGATTTAAGCAGGATATTGAATGGGTTAGCAATGATCTGGAGAAACTCAATCAGCTTCTGACACAGTAAATCAAGGACTTAGAGTGCGTTTTTCTCTGTACTTATCGCTGGTCGCTAACGAAAAAAAATAGAAAAACTTCTGACATTAAAGCATAAAGCGCTTATCTGATTACTCATCCCCGATACACATTTACCACCAACCCTGCTTAAGCATCTCCGCCAGGAAAATTCCTGGCTTAACCCGCTTTCACATAGCTGATCTTCCCGGATTTCAGGCTTCTCTGTCTCCCCTGATGACCTTCTGCCTTAGAGACATACATTAATCATCAACAGTTGTTTATCACTGCTCTCCTGAAGATTTAATATTTATCATGCATAAAGTGAAACCATTTATTTCTGCGGTCGTGTAATCAGACTTTTCTTATGGTGTTAAATTAAATAAAACAATGTATAAATCATTCCACACACAGCAATACCCATAATGATAAAGCAGGAAAAAGTCATGGACCGCTCAACCTATCCTTTGTTATCAGAAAAAGAATTCGTTGAGATTGCCGCAAGGATGCTGGCAGGAGAATATAAAAATACAAAAGGATTTATTCGTGATCTGGCGGAATTTCTGTTAGCTGCAGGGGATTCCGCCATGACACGAAACAGGGAATTTACCAGGGATATCTATTTTTTATCTGAGCATCATTTGATTGAATCAATAATAACATGGCAAGCCTGGAGAGGTATTTCAGGACTTCGGCCGGAAAAATTGCACTAACTAACGGTGTCACAGCAACCTCTTCTTGCCGTTACACAATTATTTAATTCTCACAGAGTTGATGAACTCTAACGAGTATATTATGGCAATACGTGAAAGCAGTCTTAATAGCGCAAAATGGTCTCTGCTCTCTTCAATCAAAATTATTGGCATTGGCGTGTTGCAACTCTCGTTGCTGGCGCAGATTCTGCAGGCGAATGAGCTAAACCTGCTGGCGATTGCCATAATTGCCTTACTGTTTATTGATACTCTGGCCGATCGCGGCTTCTCAAATACACTGATCCGTCGCTGTATGCTCTCAATCAATGACCTCTCAACCATTTACTGGGGTAATATGTTGATGGGTGTCGCGGTGTTTGGTCTGTTATTTACGGGCAGTCACCTGCTGAACAGCCTGTTTAATCAGCCCGAACTGGCTCTCATGCTGCAGATGGTTTCAGTGGTGTTTATTATCATTCCTCAGGGTCAGCATTACCGCGCGGTATTGCAGCGTGAAAAGCAATATACACGCATTGCTTTTGCTGAAACGTCCTCAGTGTTAGCCGGACTTGCAGTCACCTTATTTACCGTCTGGCTGACACCTTCTGTATTATGTGCGATCTGGGGTTACCTTGCGATGGCTTCCATTCGCATGCTGATTTACTGCTACTATGGTCGCTCATGGTTCCAGCCGGAATATCACTTTAGTCTGAATGCTTTTGCTAAAATTCGTGCAAGAAACAAATAATAAAATAAGTCTGTATGGTGGGCTCTGAGCATCCGAAACGATGCGTTGGCGTGCTGTTAACCAGCACGCCTTTCTTTTTGTTAATCCTGTCGATATATTTTTACTCCTTTCTTTAGCTGCAGCATCCCGTTCTTTCTATCTCCTTTACAGACCAATGTCTGACCTGCAAATTTCTGGCCGTCATGGGCTGTAAATCTCCCCCCCTGGTTCTGAGTCAGTTAACACCAGCCAGGCCCGCGCGACTCCTCTGCACATCGTCTCATCTTAACCTTCACCAGCATTCATCACCGGTTTTGCACTGAAAAGTCTTTCTATGCTGATGCCGGGCCGGACTGGTATACACTGCGCAAATCCCGGACGCCGACCACCTGAAATCTCTGTCGCCGCCTGTTAAGCAATGCTGTAGCCTTGCCGCCGTCTTACTGGAGTCTGCTATGTTACTGACCGTTCTCTACATTATTGGTATTACTGCTGAAGCCATGACAGGTGCGCTGGCGGCGGGTCGCCGCAAAATGGATCTGTTCGGGGTCATTATTATTGCGTCAGTGACCGCAATCGGTGGTGGCTCGGTGCGCGATATCCTGTTGGGTCACTATCCGCTGGGTTGGGTGAAAAATCCCGAATACATCATGATTGTGGCGGCTGCGGCGGTTGTCACCACATTCCTGGCGCCCCTGATGACCCACCTGCGCAAAGTTTTTCTGGTGCTGGATGCATTAGGTCTGGTGGTCTTTTCGATTATCGGCGCGCAGGTTGCACTTGATTCCGGACACGCCATGATTATTGCCGCGATAAGCGCAGTGATTACAGGTGTCTTTGGCGGCGTACTGCGTGACATGTTCTGTAATCGCATTCCGCTGGTGTTTCAGAAAGAGCTGTACGCCGGTATCGCTTTCGCCTCGGGCTGGATGTATATCCTGCTGCTGAAAACCACGCTGGCGCATGAAGCGGTGATTATCATTACCCTGCTGTTCGGCTTTTTTGCCCGTTTACTGGCGCTGCGCTTCCGTCTCGGTTTGCCGATTTTCAACTATCCCCACCCCGAGCATTGAGGACGCAGGAATACCCTGCTGTTGCAGGAACGCGATGAGGGCCTGCAGACGGGCATCCTGAAACTGCTCAGCCAGGCGCGTTGCCAGCCCCGCACCAACGCCCGGCAGAGTTTGCCAGGCCATAACATCCCGCCGCATTACGCTCTCCCACTGCTGATCGGGCAGCGCATTCAGGGCTTTTTGCGGCAATGAAACGCCAAGGGCCTTCACCCATCGACGAAACGGTTGCTGACGAGTGAGATTAAAACGGTGCCAGAGCTGATCTGCACGTTCAGGAGAAAGACCCGTCGCGGCGGCAATCTGTTCCGGTGTTAACGTCAGCCAGCCGAACAGATGCGTCATACTGCCGCTTTCCAGTAAGCGCAGCCAGGTGCTGCGCTCAACCCCAGGAATATTCAGCACCGTTTTCTGGCTGAGCCAGCGTAATTTCGCCAGTAACTGCTTCTGGCACTCAGCGCTGAAGGTATAACAACTCAACGGCGTATAACGCGACGCCTCGGGAGGCAGAGGATAATGTCGCTCTGCCACGCGCCAGATGACCCGCTCCAGCCGGGGAATGCCCTGACCCGCCAGACTCAGCGTGACCACATCGCCCGCTACGATATCGCTCTCCTGCCAGCGACGTAGCGATCCGACATTAACCCGCCTGACCGTTTTATCATCCAGTTGCACTGGCTGAAGATTAAGTACCGCCGCTATTTTTCCGGTTCGGCCAATGGGGAAATCGACGGAGAGCACTTCAGCACTGACTTCAGGAGGCTGATATTTCCAGGCAACCGCCCATATACCCTCGCCTGGCAGCCAGTTTTTGCCTGCAGGCCGCAGACTCTGATGAACCACCACGCCGTCTGTGACAAAAGGCAGCGCAGCATGAAACCAGCGCTCACGCCAGATGGCTACGTCCTCTTCATCTTTAACGTTGTGGCTCCATTCTGCTGCAATGCCCAGCCCCCAGCGGCTGAGTTGCTCATGGCGCTCCGTCATTGTGGCGGGACCATCTGGCCATGCCCAGATGAAAACACCGAGCGAATCCAGCAGCGGAGTCCGCTGCCTGCTCATCATCGCGCCGGCCACCAGTGAGCGCGCATTTTTGCCGCCATCAATCGCCTGCTGATGACCGTTCATCAACAAAAACAGCTCGCCCTGCAGTACAACCTCGTCGAGAGGGGTCTCGATATGCAGCGGAATTGCCGGGATCCAGGCGGCTTTAGCCAGCCACTCTTCACCGCGCAATCCATCGCCACGACTTAACAACGAGACCAGCCTGCCATGGCGATACACCAGTGAAACGGCGATGCCATCAACTTTTGGCTGCACCCAGAGATCGCGTCGCCCCTGCATCCAGTAAGCCAGTGCCAGCTTGTCGCGCATCTTTTTTACGCCAGTATGGGCGATTGGATGCAGGTGCTCACCCTTGCCAGGCAGTTGCGGGGAATAAGTGGGCTGAGAAGCGCTAAAGCAGTGTTGCCAGGTAACAAGCCGCTGCTGCAGCGCATCGTAATCCGTGTCAGCCACCGGACTCTGCCCCTGGCGATAGTAAGCGTCATCCCAGTGTTGCAGTTGCTGTTGCAAACGGCCAATCTCTTCAGTCGCCCGTACGGGTGTCCAGACCGGACAAACGGCACTGTGCGCAGGCCATAGGGCGAACCACAGAATAATCGCAGATAGCGGCCAGCCGAATCCTTTCATACTCTTTCCTCTGACGTTTTGTGGCATTCAACAGCAATGCATTAGCGTCAGCCAGAGGCGAGGTTTCGTTCCGGAAGAGATGCCAGGGTAATCCGTGAACCATTACAGCTGCCCGACAGAGATTTGCGCGCAGATGCGCAAAAGATTGGGTGTTCTCGCTGCGCAAACGCTGCGTGGCAACGGGAAGCTGTGTATACTGTGCAGGAAATCGACTCCGCTTTTAATCAATTCAAGAAAACCATGGCTCAAGGCACGCTCTATATTGTTTCTGCTCCCAGCGGTGCAGGGAAATCCAGCCTGATTCAGGCACTGTTAAAGACCCAGCCGTTGTATGACACGCAGGTCTCTGTTTCGCACACGACGCGCGGTATGCGCCCGGGTGAAACCCATGGCGAACATTACTTTTTTGTTGAGAAACATGAATTCGAGCAGATGATCGCGGAAGATGCTTTCCTCGAACATGCCCGGGTTTTTGACAACTACTACGGTACGTCACGCCATGCCATTGAGCAGGTGCTGGCAACCGGCGTTGACGTGTTCCTCGACATCGACTGGCAGGGCGCGCAGCAAATCCGCGCTAAAATGCCTGGCGCACGCAGCATCTTTGTTTTGCCGCCTTCGAAAGAAGAGCTCGATCGCCGTCTGCGCGGTCGTGGTCAGGACAGCGAAGAGGTGATCACACGTCGCATGGCTCAGGCAGTAGCGGAAATGAGCCACTACGCCGAGTATGACTATTTAATTGTGAATGATGATTTTGATCTGGCGCTGTCCGATCTGAAAACCATTATTCGCGCAGAACGTCTGCGTATGGCGCGTCAGAAGGCGCGTCACGATGCTTTAATCAGCAAACTGTTGGCAGTCTGAATACAGTTTCAGTATGATGCGCAGTCATTTCTTCATCTGTGGAGTAGCACACCTATGGCACGCGTAACCGTTCAGGACGCAGTAGAAAAAGTTGGTAATCGTTTTGACCTGGTGTTGGTCGCTGCACGTCGTGCACGTCAGATGCAGGTTGGCGGCAAAGATCCGCTGGTTCCGGAAGAGAACGATAAACCTACCGTTATCGCCCTGCGCGAAATCGAAGAAGGTTTGGTCACCAATCAGATTTTAGATGTGCGTGATCGTCAGGAACAGCAAGAGCAGGAAGCCGCTGAGTTACAGGCCGTTACCGCTATCGCTGAAGGTCGTCGTTAACAGCCACCTGCAGGTCGCCCTTGTATCTGTTTGAAAGTCTCAATCAACTGATTGAAAAATACTTGCCAGAGGAGCAGATCAAGCGCCTCCAGCAAGCCTACCTTGTCGCACGTGATGCCCACGAGGGACAGACACGCTCCAGTGGTGAGCCTTATATCACCCATCCGGTTGCCGTGGCCTGTATTCTGGCGGAAATGAAGCTCGACCATGAAACGCTCATGGCCGCGCTGCTGCATGACGTGATCGAAGATACGCCCGCCACTTACCAGGATATGGAACAGCTGTTCGGTAAAAGCGTGGCGGAGCTGGTCGAAGGCGTTTCAAAGCTGGATAAGCTGAAATTCCGCGATAAGAAAGAAGCGCAGGCTGAGAACTTCCGCAAGATGATTATGGCGATGGTGCAGGATATCCGCGTCATTCTCATCAAGCTGGCTGACCGCACCCATAATATGCGCACCCTTGGGTCTTTACGCCCGGACAAACGTCGTCGCATCGCGCTGGAAACGTTAGAGATTTATAGTCCGCTGGCACACCGCCTGGGTATTCATCACCTTAAAACAGAGCTGGAAGAGCTCGGTTTTGAAGCACTTTACCCGAACCGTTATCGGGTGATTAAAGAGGTGGTGAAAGCTGCGCGTGGTAATCGTAAAGAGATGATCCAGAAGATTCTTTCTGAGATTGATGGCCGTTTACAGGAAGCGGGCATTCCCTGCCGCGTCAGCGGTCGCGAAAAGCATCTTTACTCGATTTACCGCAAAATGACGCTGAAAGAGCAGCGTTTTCACTCGATCATGGATATCTATGCCTTTCGCGTCATCGTGAAAGATCTGGATACCTGCTATCGCGTTCTGGGCCAGATGCACAGCTTATATAAGCCGCGTCCGGGCCGCGTTAAAGATTATATCGCCATCCCCAAAGCCAACGGCTATCAGTCGCTCCATACCTCCATGATCGGCCCGCACGGCGTGCCGGTTGAAGTGCAGATTCGCACCGAGGATATGGATCAGATGGCAGAAATGGGGGTCGCTGCGCACTGGGCTTATAAACAGGCGGGCGAAAGTGGCACCACTGCACAGATTCGCGCGCAGCGCTGGTTGCAAAGCCTGCTCGAGCTGCAGCAGAGTGCGGGCAGTTCATTTGAATTTATTGAAAGCGTGAAGTCCGATCTTTTCCCTGATGAGATCTACGTCTTTACGCCTGAAGGTCGCATTGTTGAGTTGCCAACCGGCGCGACGCCGGTAGATTTCGCCTATGCGGTGCACACCGATATCGGCCATGCCTGCGTCGGCGCACGCGTTGACCGCCAGCCTTATCCGCTGTCGCAAACCCTGACCAGCGGTCAGACGATTGAGATCATCACCGCGCCAGGCGCTCGTCCAAACGCCGCCTGGCTCAATTTTGTCGTCAGCTCCAAAGCCCGCGCCAAAATTCGTCAGCTCCTGAAGAACCTCAAGCGCGAAGACTCGGTTAATCTGGGTCGCCGCCTGCTCAGCCATGCGCTGGGCGGTAGCCGTAAACTGGCTGAAATCCCGGCTGAGAATATCAGACAGGAACTGGACCGCATGAAGCTGACTTCCCTTGATGATCTGCTGGCGGAAATTGGCCTCGGTAATGCGATGAGCGTGGTGGTGGCGAAGAACCTGCTGCAGGCTGACAGCAAGGCCATCACCAGCACCAGCAAGCGCGGTAAACTGCCGATTAAAGGCGCAGATGGCGTGTTGATTACCTTCGCCAAATGCTGCCGACCGATTCCTGGTGACCCGATTGTTGCCCATGTCAGTCCTGGCAAAGGGCTGGTGGTGCATCATGAATCCTGCCGAAACATTCGTGGCTACCAGAAAGAGCCAGAAAAATTCATGCCGGTCGAGTGGGATAAAGTCACCGAGCAGGAGTTCGTAGCAGAAATCAAAGTCGACATGTTTAACCATCAGGGCGCGCTGGCTAATCTGACGGCGGCCATCAACACGGCGGGTTCGAATATTCAGAGCCTGAATACCGAAGAGCGTGATGGTCGCGTCTATAGCGCCTTTATCCGCCTCACCGCACGTGACCGCGTTCATCTGGCGAATATCATGCGTAAAATTCGCGTGATGCCGGATGTGATCAAAGTCCACCGTAACCGTAATTAGGCATGAACGATCAACGTTTTGCCCGGATTCAGGCGATGCTGGCACTGCGCCAGCACGACCTGACGGTCTGCATGGAGCAGGTGCATAAACCACACAATGTTTCAGCGGTGATCCGCACGGCCGACGCCGTTGGCATCCACGAAGTGCATGCCGTCTGGCCGAGCCAGCGGATGCGCACGCAGGCTTCCGCGTCTGCCGGCAGCAACAGCTGGGTGAAAGTGGTCACCCATCCCACCATCGGCGATGCCGTAAAACAGCTCAAACAGCAGAAGATGCAGGTTTTAGCGACCCATCTCTCCGCCGATGCGGTGGATTTTCGTGAGATCGATTATACCCTTCCCACCTGCATTCTGATGGGGCAGGAAAAAACCGGCATCACCGAAGAAGCGCTGGCGCTGGCTGATCGTCAGATCGTGATCCCCATGGTGGGTATGGTGCAGTCGCTGAATGTCTCGGTCGCCTGCGCGCTTATCCTCTATGAAGCCCAGCGACAGCGGCAGAACGCCGGTCTTTACCTGCGCGATTACAGCCTGCTGGACGAGGATGAGCAGCAACGCCTGCTGTTCGAAGGCGGATTCCCGGTGCTCGCGCGGGTCGCAAAGCAGAAAGGTCTACCCTATCCGCGCATCAATGCGCAGGGCGAAGTCGACGCCGATCCCAGCTGGTGGGCAACCATGCAGTCGACCGGTAAAAGACGATGAAAGGCCGTCTGCTGGATGCCATTCCGCTCAGTACACTGACCGGCGTCGGTGCCAGCCAGGCAGCAAAACTGGCCAAAATTGACCTGCACACCGTTCAGGATCTCCTGCTTCATCTTCCGCTGCGCTACGAAGACCGCACCCAACTCTATGCTATTAATGATCTGCTTCCCGGTATCTGGGCCACAGTCGAAGGCGAAGTGCTGCACACAGATATCACTTTTGGTCGTCGCCGGATGATGGTGTGTCAGATCAGCGATGGCAGTGGCGTGCTGACAATGCGCTTCTTCAATTTTAATGCCGGGATGAAGAACAATCTGTCGCCGGGACGGCGTGTTACCGCTTATGGTGAAATTAAGCGCGGTCAGCGCGGCGCTGAGATTATTCACCCCGAGTACCGCATCCAGGGCGAGCAGAGCAATGTGACGCTGGAAGAGACCTTAACACCGGTTTATCCCACGACCGAAGGCATTCGACAGGCCACGCTGCGTAATCTCACTGACCAGGCGCTGACGCTGCTGGAAAGCTGCCCGATTGCCGAGCTGTTGCCGAAGGAGTTAAGCGGCGGCTTAATCAGCCTGCCAGATGCGCTGCGCACACTGCATCGTCCGCCGCCCGATCTCCGGCTCAGCGAGCTGGAAAGTGGCCGTCATCCGGCACAACGCAGATTAATTCTTGAAGAGCTGCTAGCGCATAATCTCAGCATGCTGGCAGTGCGCGCCGGCGCTCAGCGCTATTACGCGTTACCGATGCCGCCGCGACACAATCTCAGTGACCAGCTGCTGGCCGCGCTGCCTTTCTCGCCGACCAATGCGCAAAAGCGCGTGGTGGCGGAGATAGAGAAAGATCTGGCCAATGATTTCCCGATGATGCGGCTGGTGCAGGGCGACGTCGGCTCGGGTAAGACACTGGTGGCTGCGCTCTCTGCGCTGAACGTTATCGCCCATGGCAAGCAGGTTGCGCTGATGGCACCGACCGAACTGCTGGCTGAACAGCACGCCAGTAACTTCCGCCAGTGGTTTGCGCCGCTGGGGATTGAAGTCGGCTGGCTGGCCGGAAAACAGAAAGGCAAAGCCCGCCAGGCACAGCAGGAGGCGATAGCCAGCGGTCAGGTAGCAATGGTCGTGGGCACACACGCTCTGTTTCAGGAGCAGGTGCAGTTCAATGGTCTGGCGCTGGTCATTATTGATGAGCAGCACCGCTTCGGCGTCCACCAGCGTCTGGCCTTGTGGGAAAAAGGTGAGGAGCAGGGTTTCCATCCGCATCAGCTGATCATGACCGCCACACCGATTCCGCGCACCCTGGCGATGACCGCGTATGCCGATCTCGATACCTCAACCATCGACGAACTGCCGCCGGGACGTACTCCGGTGACCACCGTGGCTATCCCCGATACGCGACGCGAGGAGATTGTGGCGCGGGTTGAGCATGCCTGCCGGGAGGGACGTCAGGCCTACTGGGTCTGCACGCTGGTTGAAGAGTCAGAGCTGCTGGAAGCACAGGCGGCAGAAGCCAGCTGGGAATCCCTGAAAACCGCGCTGCCCGACTTAAATATCGGACTGGTGCATGGCCGCATGAAACCCGCTGAAAAACAGGCGGTCATGCAGGCGTTTAAAGCGAATGAACTCCAGCTGCTGGTAGCGACGACCGTCATTGAGGTCGGCGTGGACGTGCCGAATGCCAGCCTGATGATTATCGAAAACCCTGAGCGGTTAGGGCTGGCACAGCTGCATCAGTTGCGAGGCCGTGTGGGTCGTGGTGCCGTGGCATCACACTGCGTACTGCTCTACAAAGCGCCGCTGAGCAAGACGGCGCAGAAGCGTTTACAGGTACTACGCGACAGCAATGACGGCTTTGTTATTGCCCAGTTCGATCTGGAGATTCGCGGACCGGGTGAACTGCTGGGCACACGTCAGACCGGCAACGCCGAATTTAAAGTGGCCGACCTGCTGCGCGATGCGGCGATGGTGCCCGAAGTTCAGCGTGTGGCGCGCCACATCCACCAGCACTATCCCGAGCAGGCCAGCGCTCTGATTGAACGCTGGCTGCCAGAGAACACCCGTTTTACCAACGTCTGAATGAGATCCCATCAAGTCGGCTTTTATATCCGTGCCGGGCAAACGATTGCTTTTGCCCGGCGGATGATTACAATCGCCACATTATTTTTTGGGAAGAACAGAAGATGTCCACCAATCCTCAGCCAGACCAGCCTTCCGCCACGCAAAGCGAACTGATTTATCGTCTTGAAGATCGTCCACCTCTGCCGCAAACGCTGTTTGCCGCTGGTCAGCATCTGCTGGCGATGTTTGTCGCGGTCATCACGCCCGCCATACTGATCTGTCAGGCGCTGGGCCTGCCCGCAGAAGATACCCGGCACGTTATCAGCATGTCGTTGTTTGCTTCAGGTGTGGCATCGCTGCTGCAAATCAAAACCTGGGGACCGGTGGGTTCGGGTCTGCTGTCGATTCAGGGCACCAGCTTTAACTTTGTGACGCCTTTGATCATGGGCGGGATGGCGCTGAAGAATGGCGGCGCTGACGTGCCCACCATGATGGCGGCGCTATTTGGCACGCTGATGGTGGCCTCCTGTACCGAAATGGTGCTGTCACGCGTATTGCATCTGGCTCGCCGGATTATCACGCCGCTGGTTTCCGGTATCGTGGTGATGATTATTGGGCTGTCGCTGATTCAGGTGGGGCTGACCTCGATTGGCGGTGGTTTTAGCGCGATGAGTGACCATACCTTTGGCGCGCCAAAGAATCTGATGCTGGCCGGTGCCGTGCTGCTGGTGATCGTGCTGCTTAACCGGCAGAAAAACCCCTATTTGCGCGTCGCCTCCCTGGTGATTGCGATGGCCGTGGGCTATCTGCTGGCCTGGGCGATGGGCATGCTGCCGGCAGCGGGCATCCCTGCTGATCAGCCGCTGATCGTGGTGCCGACCCCGCTCTATTACGGGCTGGGCTTCGACTGGAATCTGCTCATCCCGCTGATGCTGGTGTTTATGGTGACCTCCCTGGAAACCATCGGCGATATCACAGCCACCTCGGATGTGTCGGAACAGCCCGTCAGCGGCCCGCTCTATATGAAGCGCCTGAAAGGCGGTGTGCTGGCGAATGGCCTCAACTCCTTTGTCTCCGCGCTGTTTAACACTTTCCCTAACTCCTGCTTCGGTCAGAACAACGGTGTGATTCAGTTGACCGGCGTGGCCAGCCGCTACGTGGGCTTTGTTGTCGCACTGATGCTGATCGTGCTGGGGCTGTTCCCGGCGGTCAGCGGTCTGGTGCAGATGATCCCTGAGCCGGTACTCGGCGGCGCAACCATTGTGATGTTCGGCACCATTGCCGCCTCAGGTGTTCGCATCGTGTCACGCGAGCCGCTTAATCGTCGCGCCATCATGATTATCGCGCTGTCGCTGGCGGTGGGTCTGGGCGTGTCTCAGCAGCCACTGATCCTGCAGTTTGCCCCCGACTGGCTGAAAACGCTGCTCTCTTCCGGCATTGCCGCAGGCGGTATTACCGCAATCGTGCTCAACCTGATTTTTCCGCCAGAGAAGTAAGGCCACAGGCAGGCTTCGGCCTGCCTGCTAATTATTCGGATTTACATCCAGGCTGTTGAGCTGTAACGGTAATTCAGGCATAACAACCTCTCACCGGATTTAACTCGGGAAGGATGCTATGAAATTTATTGGAAAGTTTTTCCTCACCTTACTTTTACTGCTGCTTTTTACCCTGGTCGTGATCTATGTACTGCTGCAGACACAGTGGGGTGCAGGCTGGTTTAGCCGTTGGGTGAGCGACAAAACCGAATGGCATCTCTCCCTGAGTAAAATTGAACACAATTTCTCTTCTCCCTCTCATATCATTCTGGATGACTTCAGCTTTGGTCACGATGGTCAGCCTGCGGTGCTGGTCGCGAAACGGGTTGATCTCGGCCTGGCGCTGATTCAGTTCAGCGATCCGCTGCATTTCAGCAGCCTTGAGCTGCGCGATGGGGAAGTGAATCTGGCTAATCTGGCGCAGGGCAGCACGCTGCCGATTCAGGCCGATCGCCTGCAACTCAATAATATGCGTATCGACAGTCCCAAGAGCGCATTACCGCTGTTTGCTCAGCAGGTTAATGGCGGCATCCTGCCGTGGAAGCCCACGGGGCTGGATATGCTGGGTCGCGATGCCCGCTTCCAGATGAGCGCAGGCAGCATGACGCTGAATAATGTGCCGGGTGAAAACGTCCTGATTCAGGGCAGTGTTTCCCAGGGTCGGATGCGCTTTGACAATATTGGTGCCGACCTGGCGCGTGGCTCCATGACCGGTAACGGTGAGCGCGATGCCCAGGGCAACTGGAAAATTAATCAGCTGCGACTGAACGACATCCGTCTGCAGACTACCAGCAGCCTGAAAGATTTCCTGCATACCCTGCAGGTTGTTCCGTCAATTGCCATTACCCGCCTCGACATGACCGATGCCCGTCTGCAGGGGCCTGACTGGGCGGTGACAGATCTGGATCTGACGCTGAGAAACGTTAACTGGCAGGGAGATGACTGGCAGAGTAACGACGGTTCACTGGCGCTGAATGCCAGCAATTTTATCGACGGTGGATTCGAGCTTAATGACCCTATCCTTAACCTGGATTTCTCACCGCAGGGTGTGGCGCTGACACAATTCAGTTCACGCTGGGCGAACGGGGTGATTCGGGCTGACGGTGACTGGTCGCGCAGCAATAAGCGCCTGACGCTGAAAAATCTGGCCGTTGCCGGACTGGAATACACGCTGCCGCAGGACTGGCGTGACCGCTGGCAGGCGACACTGCCCGCGTGGCTGGAGAGTGTAGAGGTAACGCGTTTCACCTCTAACCGTAACCTGATTATCGATATTAATCCGGCGTTTCCCTTCCAGCTGACTTCACTGGATGGCGCTGGCGAAAACCTGCTGCTGGCTCAGCAGCATCAGTGGGGGATCTGGTCGGGTAAGCTCAGCCTGAACGCGGCAGAATCGACCTTTAACCGCACCGATCTGCGTCATCCGTCGATTGCGCTAAGTGCTGACCCGCAGCAGATTCAGGTTACTGAACTGAGTGCGTTCAGTAACAAGGGCCTGCTCGAAGGAACCGCCACCGTAGGTCAGCAGCCAGCCCGTCCGCTGACGCTGCAACTGACGGGTCGGGCAGTGCCGGTGAATGTGTTGCAGAACTGGGGATGGCCCGTATTGCCGTTAACCGGTGACAGTAATATGCAGCTGCAACTAAGCGGTGCATTACCCGCAGGCCAGCCACTGCGCCCGACCGTGAATGGCACTCTGTCGGTGACGACGGACAGTCAACAGTTACAGCAGACAATGCAGGCCGGTCAGGTGCGTTAACAGGATCAATAAGGGCCGCGGAGGCGGCCCTTATGATTAGTTGATACGTGCGCCGGAACCGCCCTCTTCCAGCGGCCCGTCAGGATCGGCAGGCAGAACAATATAGACCCCCTCAAACACAGCGCCACACTCATCGTCGCCAAAAAGCTCAACTTCAAGCTGCACACGTGCTTTACGTCCGCGCGCCAGACGGTCGAGATCGCCGCTTAATGAGCCGAGGTCAGCAATCGCGCCAGGCCGGCCACTAATCGGGTGGCTGTAGCGAATGTGCGCATCCGCCAGAATAATGGTGCCGCCCAGATGGCGCTCGCGCAGCAGTAACCAGATCAATCCCCAGCCGGTCAGCGTGGCCAGCGAGAACAGACTGCCAGCAAACAACGTCTGATGTGGATTCTGATTGCCCGCTTCCGGCATGGTGGTGATAAATTTCTGCCCGGTAAACTGCAGAATACGGACACCCATCTTCTCGCTGAGCGGAATATGATCATACCAGGCCTGCTGCAGCTGTCCGCACCAGTCGGCACGATGCAGGATATCATCGAGCGTAACGACAGGCTTGATCATCAGAAAGTGGCGAACCGGCGTCGTCTGGGGCGCGGTAATCTCGCCCTGGTTGACGTAGCCGAGCTTAGCGAAGAATGCGACAGCATCTTCGCGGGCACTACAGGTTACCCGTTTAGCTCCTTCCTGACGCGCTACCGACTCCAGCGTCATCGCCATTAGCGTTCCCAGCCCTTTACCCTGCACCGAAGGATGAACGGCCATGAAGCGGATAGCGGCCTCATTGTCGGCATTAATGTAGAGACGGCCGATAGCGACCGGATTTCCCTGTTCATCAACCACCATCTGATGATGTGCCAGGGCATCCCAGGCGTCACGTTCTGACCCCTGCGGTTGACGCAGAGGTTTACGTAACATCTCCCAGCGGAACTGATAATAGATATCCAGCTCTTCCGCCGTCTGTGGCACGCGAAGGTGATACATGTAATGTTTCTCCCGCTCGGATGTATGGCCTGTTCCCTGCCGCTCAGCTGACGATCTCACACCTGCAACCAGAACGTCACAGGACCATCATTCACCAGCGAGACCTGCATATCTGCAGCAAAACGGCCATTCGCCGTAGTAATCCCCTGCTGGCGACAGCAGTCGCTGAAGTATTCATACAGACGTTCGGCTTCAGCAGGTTCAGCGCCACCCGAAAACGAGGGGCGCATCCCTTTTTGCGTATCCGCGGCCAGCGTAAACTGCGACACCACCAGCACACTTCCGCCCGCCTGGCGGACACTCAGGTTCATCTTGCCCTGCTCATCGCTAAAGATGCGATAGCCCAGTACACGTTCTGCGAGACGTTCCGCTCGCGCGTTGTCATCGCCTTTTTCTACGCCCAGCAGAACCAGTAAACCCGCGCCAATTTCACCGGTCACTTCCTGATCGACGCTGACGCTGGCGCGCTGCACGCGCTGAATCAATGCAATCATGTTTCCTCGCGTTGCTCTTCTTGTTGGTGTTGCTGCTTCAACTGCCGATAGTCAGCTAACGCGACGGTTATTTCAGCGCCCAGCAACACAATACACCAGGTCCAGTAGACCCAGAGAAACAGAATGGGGATCACGGCCAGTACGCCGTAGATCAACTGATATGAAGGGAACATAGTAACATAGAGCGCAAAGCCCTTTTTACCCAGCTCAAACAACGCCCCGGCAACCAGCGCGCCAATCAGCGCATCACGCGGTGGCACCCGTTGGGTGGGAACAATGCTGTAGAGTAACCAGAAGGCGAACCACGACAGCAGAAGCGGGAAAATGCGCAGCATCTGATCGACCAGACTGGTTACGCCAGTGGCATTAATCCAGCGCAGGGAAAGCAGATAAGAGCTGATTGCCAGGCTGGCACCGGCCAGCAGCGGACCGAGCGTCAGGATCATCCAGTAGACGGCAAAGGAGTAAACCATCGGTCGCTTTTTGTTGCTGCGCCAGATGGTGTTTAACGCCGTATCGACCGAATGCATCAGCAGTAAGGCGGTCACGATAAGACCGACTGCCCCGACCGCCGTCATCCTGTTTACGTTAGCAACAAACTGTTCAAGATAGCGTTGCAACGTGTTACCTGCAGCAGGCATCAGATTGTTGAAGACAAACTGTTTTAACTGCACGCTGATGTCAGAGAAAACCGGAAACGCCGCAAACAGGGCAAAGACCACTGCAATAAGCGGCACTAACGCCAGTAATGAGACATAAGCCAGATTACCGGCCTGGGTCGTCATGCCATCCTCATCAATGCGTTTCCATAACAGCCTGAGCCACAACCAGAACGCATGCAGCCTGGGGCGAAATTTACGTGACATCATGAGTTACTGTAGACCCGCAAACCAGTTGGGTACCGTTTTACTGTCAGTAACCAGTACACTTTCAATACCCAGGGCACGGGCCGCCTCAATGTTCTCTGGATTATCATCAAAGAACACCGCCTGATCGGCAGTCACACCTTCTGCATCCAGCACATGCTGATAAATCCGCGCTTCCGGTTTGCGCATACCTATCTCCTGTGACAGGTAGATTTTATCCGCTGCCTGCTGCACGTCCGGATACTGCGTTGGCCAGAATTCGCAATGCAGCTTGTTCGTGTTAGAGAGGATTACCACCCGATGACCTTCCAGCCGCAGCCGGTTCATTAGCGCCAGGGTTTCCGGACGCACGTCAACGAAGACCGCCTGCCAGCCAGCCGCAAACTGCTCATAGCTCAGTGCGATCTCCAGCTTTTCGCACAGCGCCAGTGCGAAATCTTCATCACTGATCTCGCCACGTTCGTGTTGCTCAAACGCTTCGTCCATCTGGAAATGGCCTTGTAGCGAAGCCAGCGGTACACGACTAAAGTCACTCCAGACACCCAGCACGCGGTTGAAGTCGATATCAATAATCACATTGCCCAAATCAAAGATATACAGCATGGTGTGTCTCCTTCTGTTCCCTGGAGTATTCACTCTAGCGGCAAAAGTGCAGGCTGAACAGGCACGGGCTGAGAGAAAAGCGTAAACGCCAGAAGGTGAGTAAAGCGCGACATCATTCGCACAAATATTCGCTGGTCCGGCTGAGTAAATCCGAATTTCAGGCAAAAAAAAGCCCCGCATGCGGGGCTTTTTATTCTTTAAAGGCGCAATTATGCGTCTTTAGGACCACGTGAAGCACGTTTACGGTCGTTTTCAGTCAGGTGACGCTTACGGATACGCACTGACAGTGGAGTCACTTCGACCAGTTCGTCATCATCGATGAACTCGATCGCCTGTTCCAGCGTCATTTTCTGCGGTGGTACCAGTGTCGTTGCTTCATCAGTACCTGAAGCACGCATGTTGGTCAGCTTCTTACCGGTCAGACAGTTTACGGTCAGGTCGTTAGAACGGCTGTGAATACCGATGATCTGGCCTTCATAGACTTCTGCACCATGACCCAGGAACAGCTTACCGCGATCCTGCAGACCGAACAGAGCGAACGCTACAGCTTTGCCCTGACCGTTAGAGATCAGAACGCCGTTCTGACGCTGGCCCACTTCGCCTGGACGGATATCGTCGTAGTGGCTGAAGGTAGAGTAGAGCAGACCGGTACCGGAAGTCATCGTCATGAATTCGTTACGGAAGCCAATCAGGCCACGGCTAGGAATCACGTAGTCGAGACGTACGCGGCCTTTGCCATCCGGATCCATGTTTTTCAGATCGCCTTTACGCTCACCCATGGCTTGCATAACGGAACCCTGATGCGTCTCTTCGATATCCAGCGTAACGTTCTCGAATGGCTCTTGTTTACGGCCATCGATCTCGCGGAAGATAACTTTCGGACGGGATACCGCCAGTTCGAAACCTTCACGACGCATGTTTTCGATCAGAACTGACAGGTGAAGCTCACCACGACCTGACACGCGGAACGCATCAGAATCTTCGGTTTCTTCAACGCGCAGAGCCACGTTGTGAACCAGTTCTTTGTTCAGACGCTCAAGGATCTGACGTGAAGTCACGTACTTACCTTCTTTACCGCAGAACGGTGAGGTGTTGACGTTAAAGAACATGGTTACGGTTGGCTCATCAACGCTCAGTGCTGGCAGCGCCTGCACATTCTGTGGATCACAGATGGTGTCAGAGATGTTCAGCTCGCCCAGACCGGTGATAGCAATGATATCGCCCGCTTCAGCCAGATCGCTGTCGATACGCTCAAGACCCAGGTGAGTCAGGACTTTACCGACTTTACCGTTACGGGTTTTGCCTTCGCTATCAACGATAGTGACTTGCTGGTTCGGCTTAACTTTACCGCGCTTGATGCGGCCAATGCCGATCACGCCCAGGTAGTTGTTGTAGTCCAGCTGAGAGATCTGCATCTGCAGTGGCGCATCAGCCTCAACCTGCGGAGGCGCAACGTGGTCAACGATTGCCTGATACAGCGGGGTCATATCGTCAGCCATGTCGGTGTGCTCAAGACCCGCGATACCATTCAGCGCAGAGGCGAAAATGATAGGGAAGTCGAGCTGCTCGTCAGTCGCATCCAGGTTAACGAACAGGTCAAATACCTGATCCACAACCCAATCCGGACGCGCACCAGGGCGATCTACTTTGTTGATAACCACAATCGGCTTCAGACCATGCGCGAACGCTTTTTTGGTCACGAAGCGGGTTTGCGGCATAGGGCCATCCATCGCATCTACAACCAGCAGCACCGAGTCCACCATGGACATGACGCGCTCAACTTCACCACCGAAGTCGGCGTGTCCTGGGGTATCAACGATGTTGATACGGTAGTCATTCCACTTAATGGCGGTGTTTTTTGCGAGGATGGTAATCCCACGCTCTTTCTCCAAATCATTGGAGTCCATCACGCGCTCTGTTGCTTCGGTACGGGCATCAAAAGTACCGGATTGTTGCAGCAGTTTGTCAACCAGGGTGGTCTTTCCATGGTCAACGTGCGCGATGATGGCGATGTTACGCAAATTTTCGATCACAGCTTTGCCTCAGGCATTAGAAATAGCGCGTTATTGTACACTGATTAAGCGGAAGACTGAACACCATCACACTTTTCACTGAAAGTTTATTAGATAGGTGCAAATTTGCCCTGTTCCCGGTGCAGAAAATGCACTAAGTTGGTCTTATGCACCAAAATGGTGCTAATAAATCGTCACAAAGCACCACTTTAGTGCACCAGGACCATCCTGGTGCAGGTGCTTTATGACAAAAAGGTGCATCACAAGGCGATTTAAGCAGCATCGGAAAAGTTGGCACAGAATTCGCTTTATCTAAATCAAGCGTAATCGCCAGTCAGATGTCGGTTGAAGAGCGTGCCGGAAGCGGGTAGTCAGGGAGTTGTTTTCCCGCTGCGAATTCCGGAAAAGACGTTTCCTCGCCATGTAGATAATGAAAGACCATTTCCAGGAGAGTTGAGTATGTCCGCTGAACACGTTCTCTCGATGATGAACGAGCATGAAGTTAAGTTTGTTGACCTGCGTTTTACCGATACCAAAGGTAAAGAACAGCACGTTACTATCCCTGCTCACCAGGTTAACGCTGACTTCTTCGAAGAAGGCAAAATGTTCGATGGTTCGTCTATTGGCGGCTGGAAAGGCATTAACGAATCAGACATGGTGCTGATGCCTGACGCTACCACGGCAGTCATGGATCCTTTCTTCGAAGATTCTACGCTCATTATCCGTTGTGACATCCTTGAGCCAGGCACTATGCAGGGCTACGACCGCGATCCACGTTCTATCGCAAAACGCGCTGAAGATTACCTGCGCTCTTCCGGCATCGCGGATACCGTGCTGTTTGGACCAGAACCAGAATTCTTCCTGTTCGATGACATCCGTTTCGGTTCATCGACTTCCGGTTCACATGTGGCTATCGACGATATCGAAGCGGCATGGAACACCGGTAAAGAGTACGAAGGCGGTAACAAAGGTCACCGTCCAGGTCTGAAAGGCGGCTACTTCCCGGTTCCACCAGTCGACTCATCACAGGACATCCGTTCTGCCATGTGTCTGACCATGGAGCAGATGGGCCTGGTTGTTGAAGCGCATCACCACGAAGTGGCGACTGCGGGTCAGAACGAAGTGGCTACCCGCTTCAATACCATGACCAAAAAAGCTGACGAAAT
This sequence comes from Pantoea sp. ANP04, assembly GCF_041982285.1. Lineage (NCBI taxonomy): Bacteria > Pseudomonadati > Pseudomonadota > Gammaproteobacteria > Enterobacterales > Erwiniaceae > Pantoea > Pantoea sp. ANP04. The sequence continues at coordinate 105,739 of NZ_JAUTYS010000018.1, forward strand.
TCAGATCTACAAATATGTCGTCCATAACGTTGCTCATGCTTACGGCAAAACCGCGACCTTTATGCCGAAGCCAATGTTTGGCGACAACGGTTCAGGCATGCACTGCCATATGTCACTCTCTAAAGGTGGCCAGAACCTGTTTGCCGGCGATAAGTACGGCGGCCTGTCTGAAATGGCGCTGTTCTACATCGGGGGCATCATCAAGCACGCTAAAGCAATTAACGCACTGGCGAACCCGACCACGAACTCTTACAAGCGTCTGGTTCCGGGTTATGAAGCACCGGTTATGCTGGCTTACTCTGCCCGTAACCGTTCAGCGTCAATCCGTATTCCGGTGGTTGCCAGCCCGAAAGCCCGTCGTATCGAAGCGCGCTTCCCGGACCCAGCGGCTAACCCATACCTGGCGTTCACCGCACTGCTGATGGCTGGCCTGGATGGCATCATCAACAAAATCCATCCTGGTGATGCGATGGACAAGAACCTGTATGACCTGCCACCGGAAGAAGAAGCTGAGATTCCAAAAGTTGCGGGCTCTCTGGAAGAAGCGCTGAATTCACTGAACGAAGATCGCGAGTTCCTGACCCGCGGCGGTGTATTCACTGACGAATCGATCGATGCTTACATCGAACTGCGTAAAGCTGAGATGGATCGCGTTCGCATGACGCCACACCCGGTTGAGTTCGAGCTTTACTACAGCGTTTAACTGGTCAAACGATTTTGTTGCCGTGGAAACTTTTAGCCCATCTTCGGATGGGCTTTTTTCTCCGCGAATTTACCGTTCATTCGCCCTCCTTACGGCTTTAAGACTAAAATGCACCTGATTGGTGCAGAGGTACGTTTTATGGCAACTGGCTCTCTGCCCGATGCAGGGCAGATTCTCAATGCTTTAATCAACAGTATTTTGTTGGTGGATAACGATCTGGTTATCCATTACGCCAACCCGGCGGCGCAGCAATTACTGGCGCAAAGCTCACGCAAGCTGTTCGGCACGCCGTTACCGGAATTAACCGGCTACTTTTCGCTGAATATTGAGGTGATGCGCGAGAGTCTTGAGGCTGGCCAGGGATTCACTGACAGTGAGGTTACGCTGGTCGTTGATGGTCGTGCACACATTATGTCGCTGACCGCCCAGCGATTACCCGATGGCTTAATTCTGATGGAAATGGCGCCGATGGATAATCAGCGTCGGCTCAGTCAGGAGCAGTTACAGCACGCTCAGCAGGTGGCCGCTCGCGATCTGGTTCGTGGTCTGGCTCATGAGATTAAAAATCCGCTGGGAGGGTTGCGCGGCGCGGCACAGCTTTTATCCCGCGCCCTGCCCGATCCCTCGCTGAACGAATACACCAAAGTCATTATTGAACAGGCCGACCGGTTGCGGAATCTGGTGGATCGTCTGTTAGGGCCGCAGCAGCCGGGTATGCACATCACGCAGAGCATTCATCAGGTGGCTGAACGCGTAGTTAATCTGGTCTCGATGGAGCTGCCGGAGAATGTCTCGCTGGTTCGGGATTATGACCCCAGCCTGCCGGAACTGCCGCACGACCCCGATCAGATTGAACAGGTACTGCTTAACGTGGTGCGCAATGCGCTTCAGGCGCTGGGAGACGATGGCGGCACCATCATTATCCGCACCCGCACCGCTTTCCAGCTCACGCTGCACGGCACGCGTTATCGCCTGGTAGCACGTATTGATATTGAAGATGATGGCCCCGGCATTCCGGCCCAGCTGCAGGATACGCTGTTTTATCCGATGGTCAGCGGACGTGAAGGCGGAACCGGTTTAGGCCTCTCCATCGCCCGTAGCCTGATTGATCAACATTCAGGAAAAATAGAATTTAACAGTTGGCCGGGACACACCGAATTTTCGGTTTACCTGCCTATTCGCCAGTGAGGTTTCTATGCAACGAGGGATAGTCTGGATCGTCGATGACGATAGCTCCATCCGCTGGGTGCTTGAACGCGCGCTCACTGGAGCCGGTTTGAGCTGCGCGACTTTTGACAGCGCAAGCGAGGTGCTGGATGCCCTCTCAACCAAGACCCCGGACGTTTTACTGTCAGACATTCGCATGCCCGGTATGGATGGCCTGGCGCTACTGAAGCAGATTAAACAGCGTCATCCCATGCTTCCGGTCATCATAATGACGGCGCATTCGGATCTGGATGCTGCCGTCAGCGCCTATCAGCAGGGCGCATTTGATTACCTGCCTAAGCCGTTTGATATCGACGAAGCCGTTGCACTGGTAGAGCGAGCGATCAGCCACTACCAGGAACAGCAGCAGCCACGTAATCAGCCGGTCAGCGGACCAACTACCGATATTATTGGTGAAGCGCCTGCGATGCAGGATGTGTTTCGTATCATCGGGCGCTTATCGCGCTCTTCGATAAGCGTGCTGATTAACGGTGAGTCCGGAACCGGTAAAGAGCTGGTGGCCCATGCGCTACATCGCCACAGCCCACGCACCAAAGCGCCCTTTATCGCACTGAACATGGCTGCAATACCCAAAGATTTGATTGAGTCAGAGCTGTTTGGTCACGAGAAAGGGGCCTTTACCGGCGCGAACCAGATCCGTCAGGGCCGTTTTGAGCAGGCGGATGGCGGCACGCTGTTTCTGGATGAGATCGGTGATATGCCGCTGGATGTGCAGACCCGACTGCTGCGCGTGCTGGCCGATGGTCAGTTCTATCGCGTCGGTGGTTATGCACCCGTCAAAGTGGATGTGCGTATTATTGCGGCAACCCACCAGAACCTGGAATTGCGTGTGCAGGAAGGCAAGTTCCGTGAGGACCTGTTCCACCGCCTGAATGTGATTCGTGTGCATCTGCCGCCGCTGCGTGAGCGTCGTGAGGATATCCCACGTCTGGCGCGTTATTTCCTGCAGGTGGCGGCTCGTGAGCTGGGTGTGGAAGCGAAGATTCTGCACCCGGAAACCGAAACAGCCTTAACCCGGCTGCACTGGTCCGGTAACGTACGTCAGCTGGAAAACACCTGTCGCTGGCTGACGGTCATGGCTGCGGGTCAGGAAGTGCTGATTCAGGATCTGCCCAGCGAACTGTTTGAGTCCAGCACCCCGGAAAATCCGGTGCAGTCGCTGCCTGACAGTTGGGCAACGCTGCTGGCACAGTGGGCCGACCGCGCACTGCGTTCCGGTCATCAGAATCTGCTGTCGGAAGCACAACCGGAGATGGAGCGAACGCTGCTCACCACTGCGCTGCGTCATACGCAAGGCCACAAACAGGAAGCCGCTCGTTTGCTGGGCTGGGGACGAAACACGCTGACACGCAAGCTGAAAGAGCTTGGCATGGAATAAGCGTTTCGGTGCGGGCTGGCATGTCATGCCAGCCCGTTTCGTCATATAACGCGGGAGAATTGCTGCTGACGCACTTTCTGACGCAGATAGCGATCAAAGCACATGCAGATATTGCGGATCAGTAATCGGCCAATGCCGGTCACCTCAAGCCCTTTAGCAGTTTGTACCACCAGCCCGTCAGCAATTAACGGTTTCAGCAGCGCCATGTCCTCAGCAAAATAGTCGCTAAAGCGAATGCCCCATCGCGCTTCAGTCGCGGCAAAATCCAGCGAGAAGTTACAAATCAGCGTTTTAATCACGTCACGCCGCAGGCAATCATCGTCGGTTAAAGCGATGCCACGCCACAGGCCATTTCCCTGCTGTTCCACACATGCATACCAGGTGTTGAGGTCTTTCTGATTCTGCGCATAACTGTCGCCAGTCATGCTGATGGCTGAGACGCCAAGCCCCAGTAAGTCACTGTCGCCCTGCGTCGTGTATCCCTGGAAATTGCGATGCAACTGCCCTTCACGCTGCGCGATGGCCAGCTCATCCTGCGGCTTTGCAAAGTGATCCATCCCGATAAACTGGTAGCCCTGCTGAGTCAGCGTCACAATGGTCTGTTGCAGGATATCCAGCTTTTGCTGCGCGGAGGGCAGTTCATCCTCTTTAATTTTACGCTGAGCCGCGAACATTGACGGCAGATGCGCATAGTTAAATACACTAAGCCGGTCCGGGCTCAGTGCCAGTACCCGCTCCAGCGTCCAGGCAAAGCTGGCGGGCGTTTGCAGGGGTAAGCCATAGATCAGATCGATGCTGACAGAGCTGAAGCCCTGCTCACGGGCGCGCGCCATCAGGCCGAAAATCACCTCTTCATCCTGCACCCGATTAACCCGTTCCTGCACCGATTTATTAAAATCCTGTACGCCCATGCTCAGACGATTGAACCCCAGCGATCGCAGGTGATCAATCACATCCAGCTCAATTTCCCGCGGATCAACCTCGATCGACATTTCGGCGTCCTCATCCACGCTGAAGTGCTGCTTCAGTAAACCCACCAGCCGTGAAATCTGCGTATTATCGAGAAAGGTTGGCGTGCCGCCGCCCCAGTGAAGCTGCGTGACTTTACGCTCGCGAAACAGCGGCGCGCGCTGAATGATTTCCTGCTCAAGCACGTCCAGATAGCGGTCCGCTTTGTGGCGCTGACGCGTCACGATCTTATTGCAGCCGCAGAAGTAGCAGAGACGATGGCAGAAGGGAATATGAACATAGAGCGACAGCGGACGATCAGGATAACGCGCGACGGCACGCTGGAAATCAGTTTCCGCGTACTGCTCGCTGAACTCCAGCGCGGTGGGATAAGAGGTATAACGCGGGCCAGCGTAATTGTACTTTTCAATTAACGCCTGATCCCACTCAATCTGCTGCGATGGCATGCTCACTCCTTCCGGTGACGGCGTCTGAGAGAAGGTCGCGAAGAAGAGGAGATGAAAGGTGAGCGGGTTGAGACCCGACGTAAACGTTGCTTCAGCCGCGACAGGCGTCGTAGTTTAAACAATAACCACAGCAGATAACATGTCGCCAGCAGCGCGAAAATTGATCCAGGCCAAAACATTGTCGTTTACCTGATAAGCGCGGCATGCGGAGACCGCATGCCGATCAAATTTGCTTAGTTGCCCTTCAGCAGACGGTACATATCTTCTTCAGCCTGCTCATCTTCAGCATCATCCATCACAATGCCTAACTGCTCCATCAGTTCGTCGATACGGTCCAGCGAGGCATCCAGCCAGCCCTGATCTTCAGCCGACAGGGTTTCGCCATTTTCCAGTCGATCCAGCAGCGCATCAAGACGCTCATCATTTTCCAGCTTTGCCAGCTCTTCTTCTGGCGTCAGGCGTGCTTTTTTCTCAGCTGCAGGTTTTTCCACGCTTTTCTTTGGCTTAACGGCTGCGGTTTTTCCGTCAGCGATCAGGGCCACCGGCTTTTTACTGCCGATGCGCGGATCTTTCACGTTATTAGCCTGACTCCCGCCATTGCTTTCGGACGCCGCTGGATTAGCACGGCTGCCAGAAGCATGTCCACGATGCTTTTTATCACGTTTGCGATCGCGTGCTTCGTTGTTGATATCATCACGCGATTTGCGTTTGGCTTTGGCGGCAGGTTTGCCGTGAACAGCTCGTGCAGGTTGCTTCATAGTATTCGGTCCCGGCTTTTTTTATTCAGTATACAATTGCGGCGAAATCTAGCAGAAACCAGACAAAGAAAAAAGGCGACAGCTCAAGCTGTCGCCTTATTTCATACCTTCATAAGAAGGAATCATGTTTTAAATCCTTTTCGGCTCGTAACATCCCGGTCAATCCCGCGCCTGCTCAGCTCCTGAGCTTTTCCTTATCCCTGTCTGAGCGTATCCCTGACTCATTTCCATTCCATCGCTCTCTACCCTCCTGGTATCCCTGAGCGCATCATCCTGATGGGTGCTGCCGTGCACTGCACAATAATGTAGACCATCTGGTAAAAGCCTCAAGTCAGCGCCACAAATAGTTAGTTCAAAAAAAGAACCATTCTAGATAAGATATTAAATAATAAGATTTTTTATTTTTAGTAATTAAAGTAAAAAGCGAAATAACTCGCAGTGGTAATGGCAAATCTCTTACAAATCTGACTAATCAGACGCGGTTGAGCACTTTCGCGCCATAACGCGTATAATCGGCCGCATTGCCTTAATGCGTTTTCTGGAGTGTCACCTTGTCTGAATTGAATTATCACGTTACCCACTTTGTCATGAGCGCGCCGGATATCCGCCATCTGCCTGCCGATACCGGAATTGAAGTGGCTTTTGCTGGCCGCTCGAACGCGGGAAAATCGAGTGCGCTGAATACGTTAACCAATCAGAAGGGTCTGGCGCGTACCAGTAAAACGCCGGGACGTACGCAGCTGATTAACCTGTTTGAAGTGAAAGAAGGTAAGCGTCTGGTCGACCTGCCCGGTTACGGTTATGCCGAAGTCCCGGAAGAGATGAAGCTGAAGTGGCAGCGTGCGTTAGGTGAATACCTGCAAAAACGTCAGGCGCTGAAAGGCCTGGTGATCCTGATGGATATCCGTCATCCGCTGAAAGATCTCGATCGACAGATGATTAACTGGTCCGTTGAAAGCGGCATTCCGGTGCTGTTGCTCCTCACCAAGGCAGACAAGCTCGCCTCAGGTGCGCGTAAAGCACAGCTTAATGTTGTGCGTGAAGCTGCACTCGAATTTGTGGGTGATGTGCAGGTAGAACTTTTCTCATCGCTAAAGAAAATCGGCGTAGATAAGGTTCGTCAGAAACTGGACAGCTGGTTCACAACGTTTGAACCGGCAGAGGTGAATCAGGACGCGGAAGAGTGAGTGGCAGCCCTGTGCCGCTGAAACCGGCGGTGCAAAAAGCCCAATAAAAAACGCCCCAGTCACAGAATGACTGGGGCGGCTAAATTCAGCCAAATCCGATTACGTGAAGTAAAAGGTCTGAAAGATAGAACATCTTACCTCTGTACCCTACGCGACGAACTTTACCTGATTTTCTGTGCGTGACAAAGGCTTTTTTGTTGCTTACTTACATCAAACAAGGCTTTTTTTACCACGTGCGTCACAAAAACAACGTTGCAATGTAGTTAAATGACGGAAAAAGTGTTTAGCCGATAAGTAGTTAGAAAAACGCTTTATCTCAGTACCAGCATTGACCGCGCTGAGCCCGTTAACTAAACGATTTACTTATGCCTGATGACAGGCCAATTCCATTTTACGGAACCGGCCTCAGACGCTGAATCAGTGGGCTTCATCCCAGTTATTACCCACTCCGACTTCAACCAGTAAAGGCACGTCGAGCTGCACGCTACCTTCCATTAGCGCACGGATTTTCTGGCTGGCCTCTTCAACGGCCTCCGCTTTCACTTCGAATACCAGTTCATCGTGAACCTGCATGATCATTCTGACGGCATTGTCGTTTTGCTGTTCAAGCCATTCATCCACCGCAATCATTGCCCGCTTGATAATATCCGCTGCGGTTCCCTGCATTGGCGCATTGATCGCGGCGCGTTCTGCGGCTTTCCGGCGAATGGCGTTGCTGGATTTAATATCTGGCAGCCACAGCCGACGACCTTCCAGCGTTTCAACATAGCCGTTACTCGCCGCCAGCTGACGGGTGTTCTCCATATAGCGCAGTACGCCCGGATAACGTTCAAAGTAGAGATCCATATACTTTTTCGCTTCGCCCGCACCGATATTCAGCTGACGCGACAGGCCAAAGGCGCTCATACCATAAATCAGACCAAAGTTGATCGCTTTGGCACTGCGACGCTGTTCGCCGCTGACCTTATCCAGCGCCACACCAAACACTTCGGATGCCGTGGCACGGTGAATATCTTCGCCCTGGGCAAACGCGTCCAGCAATCCTTTATCCTGAGAGAGATGCGCCATGATACGCAGTTCAATTTGTGAATAGTCTGCCGCCACAATGCGATGGCCTTTGGCCGCGACAAATGCCTGGCGGATCCGGCGTCCTTCGTCATTACGCACCGGGATGTTTTGCAGATTCGGATCGGCAGAAGATAAGCGTCCGGTAGCGGTAACAGCCTGATGATAAGAGGTATGCACGCGCCCGCTTATCGGATTAATCATCAGCGGTAATTTATCCGTATAAGTCGACTTAAGTTTGGATAAACCGCGATGCTCCAGGATCACTTTTGGAAGTGGATAGTCGAGTGCCAGCTCAGCTAACACCTCTTCGCTGGTTGACGGCGCACCGCCTGGTGTTTTCTTTGTAGGTTTAATGCCCTGTTTTTCAAACAGGATCACCTGAAGCTGCTTAGTGGATGAGAGGTTAAAAGGCTCTCCCGCCAGCTCATGCGCTTTCAACTCAAGCTCAGCCAGTCGGGCAGTCAGCTCTTTGGAGTGTTGCGCCAGGATCGATTGATCGATTAGCACGCCATTGCGTTCTATCCGGGAGATGACGGTCAGTAACGGCATCTCAATCTGTTCGAACACTTTTTTCGGGCCCGCTTCTTTCTCCAGCTCTGGCCACATCTTCAGATGCAACTGCAGAGTCACATCGGCATCTTCGGCAGCATAATGAGCGGCCTGCTCTAACGCGATTTGATTGAACGTCAGCTGATTTTTGCCTTTACCGGCGATCTCCTGGAAGGTGACCGTTTTATGGTTAAGCCAGCGAGCGGCCAGGCTATCCATGTCATGTTTACCCACCACGCTGTTGAGAATATAGGACTCAAGCATGGTGTCGAATTTGATACCGGCCAGTTCAATATCGTAGTTCTTCAGTACGCCACGATCGTATTTCAGGTTCTGGCCCACTTTCCAGGCGTTTTCATCCTCAAGCAGAGGCTTGAGCTGTGCCAGAACGGCTGCACGATCCAGTTGATCAGGCGCATCAAGATAGTCATGAGCAACCGGCAGATAGGCGGCTTCACCGGGCGCTACTGCGAAGCTGATACCCACGATGTTAGCGCTCAGGGTATCCAGCGCGTCGGTCTCCAGATCAAAGGCAAACACTTCGCTGTTTTTCAGCTTCTCCAGCCAGCTATCAAAGTGTTCCTGATCCAGGATTGTGACATAACCTTCGCTCGGCAATACGCTGCTGGTTTCAACGACCACAGCTGGCTCATCAGACAACGCTTTTTGCGCCTGAGTATTGTTCTTCTTGCCCTGCAGCCATTTACCGTCCTGCAGGTCACTCAGCCAGCGTTTGAACTCATAGCGACTGAACAGGGTCTGCAGTGCCTCGACATCAGGTTCAGTAACGTTGAGCTCTTCACAGGGCAGCGCCAGCTCAACGTCCGTCTTGATGGTCGCCAGCTGATAGGAAAGAAACGCTACATCACGATTCTGCTCAAGTTTGGTCGCCATGGTTTTGGCACCCCGAAAGCCGAGATCGGCCACCTTGTCCAGATTGTCATAGATCGTCTGCATGCTGCCCAGTCCCTGCAGCAGAGCCTGCGCGGTTTTTTCACCCACACCCGGCACGCCTGGGATGTTATCTGAGCTGTCGCCCATCATGGCCAGAAAATCGATGATTAAGGCGGGCGGCACACCATATTTTTGCTCAACCTCTTCCGGGCCCAGAATGGTGTTGCTCATGGTATTTATCAGCGTGATAGCTGGGGTGACCAGTTGCGCCATATCTTTGTCGCCGGTGCTAATCAGCACTGAGAGGCCTTTTTTCTCTGCTTCCAGCGCCAGCGTACCGATGACATCATCAGCTTCAACGCCGCTCACCGCCAGTAACGGCAGCCCCATCGCCCGTACCATCTCATGCAACGGCTCGATTTGCGCACGTAAGTCATCAGGCATCGGTGGACGATGAGACTTGTAGTGTTCAAACAGCTCGTCCCGGAACGTTTTGCCTTTGGCATCAAACACCACAGCAACATGACTCGGATTGTATTGCGCCAGCAGGCTTTTCAGCATGTTGAGCACACCGTACATGGCACCAGTGGGTTCACCTGCACTATTGGTCAGCGGCGGAAACGCGTGATACGCGCGATAAAGATAGGATGAGCCATCAACCAGAATGAGGGGATTTTCTGCTATTTGCGCCATAAGTCTGTGTTGTCTTCGTTGCTATGGGTTGGTCTATAAGGATGCCACAACCTGGCAGAAAGGGTGAACTAAGGCGTAGGATATGTCGCGTTTTTGACGGTTCTGGAGATAAGATCGCAACGATCATTCTGTGGATAACTTTGTGCGTAAAAATTATAACACGCTGTTTTTCAGGATCTTAAATGATTAAACCTCAAATAAAAACCATCTATTTCATAGACTTATTTAATTTCCGTGACCCGATCGGCAATTTTAATTACGTGATCCCTTGTGTGGATATTAAATTTATGCCCTGGAGATGGACAAAATTTATGTCTCTGTTCAATAGCATAAAAAAACGCCAGCTGAGCTGGCGTTGAATGAGATGACAAAGCCTGTTACTTCTGGCTTACAAGGAATTTAACCACGTTCGCGTAGTCAGCAACGAAATTGTCCATAGAGCTGGTATCAAGGCCGCCGTTGTTCACCATATATTTGCCATTAACGAACATCGCTGGTACACCGCGCAGATCAACATCCGCAGCCGCTTTCTGCTGTTGTGCAACCAGCGCTTTTACGGCGAAGCTGTTCCATGCAGCATCATAGTCAGCAGCGGAAATACCGGCCGCTTTGACAAACGTCTCTTTCAGACTGGCAGGATCGGTGATGGTCTGTGTTTTCTGGATGCCATCAAAGATCGGTACTGTCACCTTATCTTCAACGCCCAGCGCCATCGCCACAGCCCAGGCCTGGGTCACAACCGGTCCCAGATCGCCACCAAGGAAATCGACGTGGTATTTCACCAGTTTAGTGTCAGCAGGCAGATTCTTTTTCACCGCGTCATTGACGTGATAAATACGTTCAAACTGATAGCAGTGCGGGCAGAAGAAGGAGAAGAACTCCATCACCTGAGGTTCGCCGGCCACGGGTTTCGGCAGACTGACATATTGTTTACCTTCAGTGAACTGGGCAGCGGACGCGCTGAATGCCAGCACTAAACCCATCAGAGCAAACCAAATTTTTTTCATCGTGAAAAATTCTCCTGACTACGTCATTAATATTGCGGTGTCAGCTGCAGAGGAGGTTCCTGCAACAGCTTCTCCTGCTCGGTAAAGAGTGAAATTTGCCTGCGCCAGAAATCTTCATCTGTCATCCAGGGGAAAGCGCGAGGAAAAGCGGGATCCTGCCAGCGTCGGACAACCCAGGCCAGATAATAAACCATGCGCATAGCGCGTAAAGGCTCAATCAGTGACAATTCATTAATATCAAAATCACTGAATTCACTGTAAGCCTCCAGCAGAATATCCCACTGAATACGCTGTTCCTGTCGATCGCCGCTAATCAGCATCCACAGATCCTGTACTGCCGGGCCATTACGGGCATCATCCAGATCGACAAACAGCGGTCCGTCACGCCACAGAATATTACCCGGATGGCAGTCGCCATGTAATCGTAGCGGCTGCCACGTAGTGTGCCACCGTTGCTGCAGCGTATTGTCCAGCTTATCAAGCGCCTGCAGCAGTGCGGCCTTAAGTGATGCAGGCACTAAGAGTGATTGTTCCAGAACCTGACGGGGTTCATGCAGATATTCATCCAGGCCTATGGTCGGTCGATTGCCGAATAACGTTTTGCGCCCGGTCTGATGAATGCGCCCCAGGAAGCGGCCTACCCATTCCATCTGGTCTTCATTGTCTGTCTCATATTGTCGTCCGCCCAGGCTGGGAAAGACGGCAAAGAAGAAGCCAGCGTGGCTGTGCAGTGTTTCACCCTTTAACCGCAGTGGTGCTGCGATGGGCACCTCGTCAGCCAGCAGATCGAGTGCATACTGATGCTCTTCAGCAATCTGTTCGGCACGCCAGCGCTGTGGACGATAAAACTTCGCTACATAGCGTCGTTTTTCATCATCGCTGAACTGATAAACCCGGTTCTCATAGCTGTTCAGGGCTGTCAGACCCGACTCGACGCGAATTCCTGTCTCCCAAAGCGCATCAAGCAGCACATCGGGATTCAAGGTCTGGAAGTTAAAAGCAGCGTCGCTCATCATGTTACCTGTAGTCACCCTTACATTTAACTGCCAAGGATAACACTACTCGTCCTGTTTAATGACACCCCGTGCGCGGAGCAGTGCTGTTTTGAAATCAACTTCATAGTCTTTTTTAAGGCCGGGAATTTCATCATCGCTGGCAGAGTCACGCATTTTAAGATGGTAAATTAATACATCGTCGGTTAATTCACTTAACGGGCCACGGAATCCAGATTCCTGAGCCAGTTTCTGCAAAAATGTGACCAGATTAAGGTCAGGTTCTTTTTGCCAGGCGGGTTGCAGCAACGCGATCAGCTCGTTTAAACGATGGCATTTCATTCAGGATTCTCCCGTATTCACAGTGCGTCATTAGCGAGGACACTCTCATGACAATATTAACCGGCGTCATTCTGGCCGGTGGTCAGGGCCGCCGCATGGGTGGTCAGGACAAAGGATTAGTGCACCTGAATGGCAGGCCACTTTATCAGCATGTGCTTGAACGGCTCAGGCCACAAGTAGACATTGTCATGATTAATGCCAATCGCAATATTGATCGCTATCAGTTAAGCGGGTGTCGGGTTGTTCAGGATGTTTTTGATGATTATCCGGGTCCACTGGCCGGTATCTACAGTGCGTTGATCGCCATTGACGGTGAATGGGCCGCTTTTTGCTCCTGTGATACACCTGCAGTGCCGCTTAACGTCGTGGAAAAACTGGTTGAGCAACGCGGAGACGCGCCTGCCGTCTGGGTTCGCTCACAGTCGCGCGATCACCCCACACTGGCTCTGATTCATCGTGATATGGCTGCACCTCTCTATGCCTATCTGCAGGCTGGTGAACGACGTCTTATGCACTTCCTGCGCGATCACGGTGGTCATGCAGTACTGCTGGCTGACGATGAGTCTGCCTTTCGCAATATTAATACTCCCGATGATCTCAATGAGAGAGGTTGATATGTCCTTACCCTTACTTGCGATTGCGGGCTGGAGTGGAACCGGTAAAACGACGCTGTTACAGCAGGTGATACCGATTCTCAGCAGTAAAGGGATTCGTGCCGGGCTGATTAAGCACACACATCATCAGATGGATGTGGATACGCCAGGTAAAGATAGCTATCTGCTCAGAAAAGCGGGTGCCCATCAGGTGATGGTGGCCAGTTCAGAGCGATGGGCATTGATGTGTGAAACACCGGAAAAGCCGTCGATTGATCTGCCTTATCTGCTCAGCCGTATGGATCACTCTGCGCTGGAGATCGTGCTGGTTGAGGGCTTTAAAGAGGAATCCGTACCTAAAATTATTTTATGGCGTGCAGGGATCAAGGGCGGAATTGATGAACTGCTTGATGAGCATGTGATCGCTGTCGCCAGCGACCAGAAACTGGCCCTGCACGTGCCGGTTCTGGATATAAATTGCCCAAATAGTGTTGCAGATTTCATTGTGGATTGGATGGGAAAGTGCTGAAGCCGGTAAATTCAGCGTGTTTTTCACGATCTGCATACGTAAAAAAGCCCCGCACTCTCGTGCGGGGCTTCTTCACTTATATAATGCCTGGCAGTTCCCTACTCTCGCATGGG
>NZ_JAUTYS010000019.1:0-73877 GCF_041982285.1 Pantoea sp. ANP04
GTGCATCCAGGAGGATTCGAACCTCCGACCGCTCGGTTCGTAGCCGAGTACTCTATCCAGCTGAGCTATGGATGCATCGAAAATGGCGGTGAGGGAGGGATTCGAACCCTCGATACAGCTTTTGACCGTATACTCCCTTAGCAGGGGAGCGCCTTCAGCCTCTCGGCCACCTCACCTTACGCTTTCTTTCGAACCGTGCGTCTGAACTTGTTTCTGCTCATCGGCACTGCGTGGCGCACATATTACTTTCCCGGACTTTTAAGTCAAACAATTTTTCCGAAACTTTGTTTGATTGAGCAAATCACACACAATTGGGGCAAAATGAAGACAAAAAGAGTGAATTATCAACAATGAGAGAGGATGACGTTAACTAAATAGGGAGAAAGCGGGAGAGAAGAAAAGAGAGGATTTTTAGACAAAGCGGTAGCGCCTCGCACAGGTGCGAGACGCTGAATCCGTTAAACGCTGGTTTGTTGCGTTTTTTCAGCCTGGATGCGTTGATAGATCTCTTCGCGATGCACAGACACTTCTTTCGGTGCGTTAACCCCAATACGTACCTGGTTACCTTTAACACCCAGCACCGTTACAGTTACCTCATCACCGATCATGAGGGTTTCACCAACTCGACGAGTTAGAATAAGCATTCTTTGCTCCTTGAAAGATTAAAAGAGTCGGGCTTGTACAGGCTCCCGGCATTATCCATCATTTAACGCTGCACATTGACTATGAGAGATACACCAATGCACATCGATGCGCCAATACATTCTGCTGATAGTTAGTTTAGCCGAAATACACTACATCAGCCTGACTTTGTCATTTGCTGCTTTAGCATCGTATTAAAAAGCGCCGGAACCAGAGTTCTGACGCTTTTTACAATGCCTTGTTCTAAGTCATTAAAGGCGGCTGTTAACCCAGCTCTCAACGCCTGCCAGAGCGCCTTTCAGCCCTTTAGCATCTGTACCACCCGCTTGTGCCATATCAGGACGGCCACCGCCCTTCCCGCCTACCTGCTGTGCCAGACCGGCGATCAACTCGCCCGCTTTAATACGGTCAGTCAGATCTTTGGTCACACCGGCAATCAGCGACACCTTACCTTCGGCAACCGTCGCCAGCACGATAATCGCAGACCCGAGTTGATTCTTGAGGTCATCAACCATGGTACGCAACATCTTAGGCTCGACATTGTTGAGCTCGCTGACCAGCAGTTTCACGCCCTTAACATCGATGGCATTGCTACTCAGTGAAGCGCTCTCCTGGGCAGCTTGCTGGTCGCGCAGTTGCTGCAACTCTTTCTCCAGAGCCCGCACATGGTCAACGAGACCACGCACTTTCTCGTTCAGGTTGCTGCTGTTCGCTTTAACCAGTTGCGCAAGATCCTGCAGCTGACTGCTTTGCGCATTAACCTGTGCCAGCGCGCCTTCACCCGTAATAGCTTCGATACGACGGATACCTGCTGCCGTACCTGACTCAGCCTGAATACGGAACAGGCCGATATCACCGGTGCGTGCAGCGTGAGTACCACCACACAATTCGACTGAGAAATCACCCATGGTCAGAACGCGCACGCGCTGATCATATTTCTCGCCAAACAGTGCCATTGCACCTTTAGACTTCGCCGCATCCAGATCCATCACTTCCGTTTCAACCGGCAGGTTGCGACGAATCTGCGCATTGACGATATCTTCGACCTGACGAATCTCCTGAGGTTTCATCGCTTCGAAATGCGAGAAGTCAAAACGCAGGTATTTGTCGTTAACCAGCGAGCCTTTTTGCGCCACATGCTCACCTAAAACCTGACGCAATGCGGCATGCAATAAGTGGGTAGCAGAGTGGTTCAGACGGATGCGCGCACGACGTGCCGCATCAACCTGCGCCTCAAGACGATCACCGATACGCAACTGCCCTGCGGTCAGCTTACCGACATGACCGATTGCCTGACCATATTTTTGTGTATCCTGGACGCTAAATTCAGCATTCTTCCCTTTCAGCAGACCGGTATCGCCTACCTGACCACCTGATTCGCCATAGAATGGCGTTTCATCCAGCACGACCACGGCATCCTGACCTGCGGTCACTTCATCTACCGCTTCGCCCGCAACATAGAGCGCTTTTACCGTGGCAGCTAAATCGAGCTGGTCATAACCTTTGAATGATGAGGCGGCATCAATGCGAATAACATTGCTGTAGTCAGCACCGAAGCCACTCGCTTCACGTGCGCGCTGACGCTGCTGCTCCATCGCCTGCTCAAAGCCCGCTTCGTCGATTTTCAGATTGCGTTCGCGGCAGACGTCAGCCGTTAAGTCAGCCGGGAAGCCAAAGGTATCGTAAAGACGGAAGACGATTTCGCCATCCAGCGTGTCGCCCTGCAGTTTTTCCAGCTCTTCATCCAGCAGCGCCAGTCCGCGCTCCAGCGTTCTGGCAAACTGGTCTTCTTCGCTTTTCAGCACCTGCTCAACCTGAGCCTGCTGACGCTGCAACTCTTCGCCTGCCGCGCCCATGACCTCAATCAGTGGTGCAACCAGCTTATAGAAGAAGGCTTCTTTGGCGCCCAGCATGTTGCCATGACGCACGGCACGACGAATGATACGACGCAGCACATAGCCACGGTTCTCATTCGACGGGATCACACCATCGGCAATCAGGAAAGCACAGGAACGGATGTGGTCGGCAATAACGCGCAGCGATTTGTTGCTGAGGTCAGTTGCACCGGTAACCTGTGCAACGGCCTGAATCAGTTTCTGGAACAGGTCGATTTCATAGTTGGAGTTAACATGTTGCAGAACGGCGGAAATGCGCTCAAGGCCCATTCCGGTATCAACCGACGGTTTTGGCAGCGGCAGCATGGTGCCATCTGCCTGACGGTTGAACTGCATAAAGACAATGTTCCAGATTTCAATGTAACGATCGCCATCTTCTTCCGGGCTGCCTGGTGGGCCACCCCAGATGTGATCGCCGTGATCGTAGAAAATCTCGCTGCATGGACCACAAGGACCGGTATCGCCCATCTGCCAGAAGTTATCAGACGCGTATGCGCTGCCCTTGTTGTCACCGATGCGAATAATGCGCTCGCGCGGCACACCGATTTCATTCGCCCAGATATCAAAGGCTTCATCGTCGGTTTCATAGACCGTCACCCACAGACGCTCTTTTGGCAGGCTGAACCACTGCTCGCTCGTCAGCAGTTCCCAGGCAAAACCAATCGCCTCTCTCTTGAAGTAGTCACCAAAGCTGAAGTTACCCAGCATTTCAAAGAAGGTGTGATGACGTGCGGTGTAACCGACATTTTCAAGATCGTTGTGTTTACCGCCTGCGCGTACGCAGCGCTGTGACGTGGTCGCACGTGTGTAATCACGTTTGTCCTGCCCGAGGAACACATCTTTAAACTGGTTCATCCCGGCGTTGGTAAACAACAAGGTTGGATCGTTATTCGGTACGAGGGAGCTGCTGGTTACAACCTCATGTCCCTTGCTATGAAAAAAGTCGAGAAACGCTTGACGGATCTCAGCAGTGCTCTTGCTCATATATGTCCTGGAATCACGCTAACGAACGTTCCCTCTGATCGGCGCGACCACACTTTCGTGGTGCCTGATTAGTGGAACAAAAAGTGGGAATAAGATAAATTTTCTTCAGTGGGAAGTAAAATTACATCGGCTTTTAGTCATCAAAATTTCTGAAAACGGATTGGATATCTTCGGTCATAAAGCCCTTTGACTGCAGATAGCGTAGTACTTTCGCTTTCTCTTTCCACTCTGTGGGCAATGGGTGTCCGAATTTTCGTTCCGCCAGCTGAGCCGCGCACACCGCCCAGTCGACTTCCGTCTCTTCCATCGCAAGATCAATGGATTCACGGTCAATGCCTTTCTGGGCCAGTTCGAGGCGCACACGTTGCGACCCAAAACCTTTGCGGCTTCGACTCTGAATAAAACGCTCGGTAAAACGTTCGTCATTGAGCCAGCCGCTCTCCTGGCACCAATTCAGTACCTGTTCAAGCAGCGCTTCAGTGACAATTTCAGGCTCTTTTTTCTGTGCCCATGCGGAACGCTGCGCTGATTGTTGCAGCTTACGGGCTAATTCTGCACGGCTGTGATCGCGCTGGCCAAGAATACGCATCGCACGGTCCAGCAGACGGGAATAGGAGACGACATCAGGTTGGGGCTGAGAGGGTTCAGTCATACTGCGCACCTTGTACAAACAGGAGTGAGATTATGGCGACAGAACAGGACAGAGGGAAGGCAAGAAGAGTAATGGCGGGGGGAAACAACGATGGGAGAGGCTTTCGCCCCTCCCGCATCAGTGATTAGAAGTCTTCGTTCGCTTCACTTGCTGCGTTTTCTTTCTCGGCAGCCTTGTCAGCTGCTGCGAGTTTTTCATCCGCGCCGTTGAGCAGCATCTCACGCAACTTCAGATCAATTTCGTTTGCCACAGCAGCATTCTCTTTCAGGAAGTTGCCGGCATTCGATTTGCCCTGACCAATCTTGTCGCCGTTATAGCTGTACCACGCACCCGCTTTTTCAATCAGCTTGTGCTTCACGCCCAGGTCGACCAGCTCACCAAAGGTATTGATACCTTCGCCATACATGATCTGGAACTCAGCCTGTTTGAATGGCGCGGCGATTTTGTTTTTCACCACTTTAACGCGGGTCTCACTGCCGACCACGTTATCGCCCTCTTTGATTGCGCCGATACGACGGATATCAAGGCGGACAGAAGCGTAGAACTTCAGCGCGTTACCACCGGTGGTGGTTTCCGGGTTACCAAACATCACACCAATTTTCATACGGATCTGGTTGATGAAGATCAGCAGGGTATTAGACTGCTTCAGGTTACCGGCCAGCTTACGCATGGCCTGGCTCATCATACGTGCCGCGAGGCCCATGTGAGAGTCACCGATTTCACCTTCAATTTCTGCTTTAGGCGTCAGAGCGGCAACGGAGTCGACGATGATGACATCAACCGCACCAGAGCGCGCCAGCGCATCACAGATTTCCAG
Source organism: Pantoea sp. ANP04 (assembly GCF_041982285.1). Lineage (NCBI taxonomy): Bacteria > Pseudomonadati > Pseudomonadota > Gammaproteobacteria > Enterobacterales > Erwiniaceae > Pantoea > Pantoea sp. ANP04. The sequence continues at coordinate 4,991 of NZ_JAUTYS010000019.1, forward strand.
CGCCTGCTCACCCGTATCGGGCTGAGAACAGAGCAGGTTCTCAATGTCTACGCCCAGTTTCTTGGCGTAAACCGGATCGAGCGCATGCTCAGCATCGATAAAGGCACAGGTTTTGCCTTTACGCTGCGCAGACGCGATAACCTGCAGGGTCAGCGTGGTTTTACCAGAAGACTCCGGTCCGTAGATCTCAACGATACGACCCATTGGCAGACCGCCTGCGCCTAACGCGATATCCAGCGACAGCGAACCAGTAGAGATGGTTTCCACATCCATTGAGCGGTCTTCACCCAAGCGCATGATGGAGCCTTTACCAAATTGTTTCTCAATCTGGCCAAGCGCGGCAGCTAAAGCCTTCTGTTTGTTTTCATCAATCGCCATTTCAACTCCTAATCAAGCCGGGTAAACACGCACTCAGGGTGCCTGTACTCTTTCTGTTGCCAGTAATTATACTGTATAGTCATACAGTATCAAGTTTAATTTGTCAGAAATTCGCCATACAGCGTCTGTAAGGCCCATGCCACCGACTGGCGGCGAACGGCCTCACGATCGCCGTTAAAATGTTGCTTCAACGCCAACACGTTGTCCTGTGGACCGGCAAAGCCGAACCACACCGTACCCACCGGTTTTTCTTCATTGCCGCCATCCGGGCCCGCAATACCGCTGACAGAGATCGCGTAGTCAGCATGGGCCGCCTTGCGGGCACCCTGCGCCATCTCGCGCACCACCGCTTCACTGACCGCGCCATACTGCGCCAGCGAGTCAGCCTGCACATCCACCATCTGTTGTTTTGCTTCATTGCTGTAGGTCACAAAACCGCGTTCGAACCAGGCGGAACTGCCGCTGATATCGGTAAAGACTTTAGCAATCCATCCACCCGTGCAGGATTCCGCACAGGTTACGGTGGCATTGCGTTGCTTCAGCTTCTCACCTATCTGCGCACTAAGCGCCTGCAACTGCTGATCATCCATTACCATTTCTCCCTGGGTTGTGGATTGAAGGTGGTGCAGAAAGTCTGCTTTTTCAAGGACGCTTATCCCGATTGCACTGTTTTTGCGACCGGCTTTCCATCGTACTTACTCTTTTTTCATCGCAACCATGAAAAGACGCGGGAAAGCGAGCAGAACCTGACCATCGGCCTGAGCCGGATAGGCGGTAAGCAGACGCTGATGATAATCAGACAGAAAAGCTGTCTGTTCAGACGCATCCAGCGTCGCCAGGAAAGGCCGTAAGCCCGTCGCCTGCAGCCAGCTGATAATCGCCTGCGCATCGGCCATTACGTGATAGTAGGTGGTACGCCAGATATCCACCTCACAACCGGCCTGCACCAGCAGATTGTAGTACTCGCCTGTTGAAAGCAGCTCTGTACGTTCAACTGCACTGGCATTGATGCGTGAATGCCAGCGCTCTGTTGCCGCCACCTCGCGCATCAGTTGATGCGAGGGCTCATTAAGGTTATCAGGCATCTGGATAGCCAGCACGCCTCCGATTGCCAGCTGGCTGACAAGATGAGGAAACAGCAGGGTGTGGTTGTCGAGCCATTGCAGAGAAGCGTTGGCATAAATAACCTGCTGCGGCACCTCTGCCTGCCAGCTGCGAATATCTGCCTGAACAAAACGGCAGTGCGGCAGGCGTTCGCTGGCCTGAGATAACATCGCCGCTGAACTGTCGAGTCCGGTGACCTGCGCCAGCGGCCAGGTATCGGCGAGCAGTTCGGTACTGTTGCCGGGCCCGCATCCCAGATCGGTTACCTGCTCAACCTGTTCAAGGCTAATGCGCGCCAGCAATTCGCGGGCTGGACGGGTTCGTTCCGCTTCAAATTTACGATACAGCACAGGATCCCACTCTTTCATCATGACCTCTCGCTCAGTTATCAGATGCATCCGCTTACTGAGACGGACGAAAGACGAAAAAGTGCGACACGTTGCTCACTTTTGAATCATGTGCTGGCAGAGACGGACTGGAATAATTAAGTTAAAACACTGTTTCATTTTTTTAACGCCCCATCCAGGAGTTCGCTATGAGTGAAAAATCGGCTTTTGCCGGCGTCTGGTGCCCTAGCGTCACCCCGTTCAATGCGCAGGGTGAACTCGATATCGACGCGCTCGGACGACATTTTGCCCGCCTCAATGATTCCGGTCTGGATACCTTGTTGGTGATGGGCAGCATTGGTGAATTCGCCTCACTGACACAGCAGGAGCGTTTACAGCTGATCAGGGAAGCCAGGCCGTTGTCACCCCTAAAAATGGTGGCAAATGTCTCGGCGACCTGTATCCCTTACATGCTGGAACTGACTGAAGCCGCCTGGAAAAATAACTTTGACGCAGTGATGGTGCTGCCGCCCTACTATTACGGCCAGACGCAACAGCAACTGATGCACTACTTCGAAGCACTTGACGCGCAGCTTGGGGGAAAATGGTTTGCCTATAATTTTCCGGCACGCACCGGCTGTGATTTGACGCCGGCGCTGATTGCCGCGCTGGCAGCAAAGTTACCCAACTTTGTGGGTATCAAAGATACGGTGGATTGCCTGTCGCATAACCGGGCGATGATTGAGGAGACCAGCAAAGTGCGCAGTGATTTCGCCGTGCTGTCAGGCTATGACGAATACCTGCTTCCCAATCTTCTGGCGGGCGGCGCCGGGGTGATTTCAGGTCTGAATAATCTTGTACCAGAGTACTTTGCGCAGATGATGGCCGCGTGGCGAAATGGCAATCTGTCTGAGCTGACGCGTCTGCAGCAGCAGATCGGCAGGCTGATGGCAATTTACAGTATTGGCGATGATTTTGTGACGACGATTAAGACGGCCGTGGCACGTCGTTATGACTCAATGAACAGCGCCTCACGCAACTACGGGGGTGCGCTGAATGCGGAACAGTGCGCCGCGATCGATCGGCTTTTCAGCTAACTGAATAACGGGCGCATCCCTGCGCCCCGGATCTCAGTTCTTTTTCACGAACTCAGATTTCAATTTCATCTGACCAAAACCGTCAATTTTACAATCGATGTTGTGATCCCCTTCCACCAGACGGATGCTTTTCACTTTGGTACCAATCTTCAGCGATGAGGAGCTGCCCTTCACCTTGAGATCTTTAATCACCGTGACGCTGTCGCCATCTGCCAACAGATTGCCATTGGCATCACGCACTTCCAGCGATCCGTTGCTGCTGTCACCCTCTCCTTCGGTCCAGATATGACCGCAGGAGGGGCAGTTGAGGTTATCGCCATCTTGCCAGGTGTAATCGGCGTGACAAGCTGGGCAGGCAGGTAAAGACATAACGACTCCAGAGATATCAGTGGCTGTGTGGCCTGAAAAAGGGCGTCATCATATAACCTTACAGTTAACAAGGATAGCCTTTATAACAGGCCACCCTGCCGTGCCTTGCTCACCGCCTCACCCAGCTGCCACACCGCCATCGCATAATGGGTGCTGTGGTTGTAGCGGGTAATGACATAGAAATTCGGTAAGCCGTACCAGTACTGGTAGCTGGTGCCTAAGTCGAGGCGCAGCAGACTGACCTGATCGTTTCCGTCCAGCGAGCCCTGTGGTGACAGGCCTGACGCCGCCAGCATGCTCACGCTGTAACGGGTTTTGAAGCCATCTTCCAGCATCGGTGCCTGACCGCTGGCCGGAACCGCCACATTTTCGCCGCTGCGCCAGCCGTGCTTCTGGAAGTAGTGCGCCACGCTGCCGATAGCATCCTCCGGATCCCACAGGTTTGCGTGACCGTCGCCGTTGAAGTCAACCGCATAATCATTGTAAGACGACGGCATAAACTGGCCATAGCCCATCGCCCCGGCGAAAGACCCTTTCAGCGCCAGCGGGTCATCCTGCTCTTTACGCGACATCAGAAGGAAGGTTTCCAGCTCGCTGCTGAAGTACTCGGCGCGGCGCGGATAGTTAAACGATAAGGTTGCAAGCGCATCCAGGATCCGCGTTTTCCCCATCACGCGACCCCAGCGGGTTTCCACGCCAATGATGCCGACAATAATTTCTGGCGGCACACCATAGACCTGCTGCGCACGTTGCAGCGCATCCTGATACTGGTTCCAGAACGCCACACCGTTTTGTACGTTATCGGGCGTAATAAACTTGTTGCGATAGCGGATCCAGGCACCGTTAGGCCCCGGCGCAGGTGTGTAGCTCGGCGCCTGACGATCCATCAGCCGCAGCACATAATCCAGTCGCTTAGCCTGACCGATGATGTTGTGCAGCTGCTCACGATCAAAGTCATGCTTCTCCACCATCTTATCGATAAATTGCTCTGCTGCCGGATTACCTGCGAAGTCGCCGAACATCGCCTGTCCGCTGTGGGACGGCTGCAGTAAAAAACCGCCCTGTGGTGCAGCCAGCATCTTCTGCTGGGACGGAACTTCAGGTTTGCTGCTGCAGGAGGCCAGAAGCGGGATGAACGCAAGGAGGGCTAACTTGAGACGCATCGGTTATCCATAAACGAGGGGTAAATTCAGATGCGGTAATAGTAGTCGTTCAGCGCAATGACATACAGTCCGGAATGTTAAAAAAATGTCAACGCCGCAGTGGATCAGACAGGGCTGCGGGGCGGTATCTCCCCCGCAGCCATCGGGCGTTTAGCGGCGGTTTCTCACCAGCTGATAACGACGGGTCAGATACTCAACCGGCGCGCTCCAGATATGCACCAGTCGGCAGAACGGGAACAGCAGGAACAGCGTCATGCCCAGCACCATGTGCACGCGGTAGATAAACGCCACGCCTTCCAGATGCTGCGACGCGCCACCGTGGAAGGTCACCACTGCCTGAGCCCAGCCCACCAGCTTCATCATCTCACTGCCGTCCATATGCTGAGCGGAGAACGGAATGGTCAGCAGGCCCAGCGTGGCCTGAGCCACCAGCAGTGTCAGGATCAGAATGTCGCCGACGCTACTGGTGGCCCGCACCCGAGGATTGGTCAGACGGCGCTTCAGCAATAGCGCGCCACCCGCCAGCGTCAATGCACCAAACAGGCCTCCGGCTATCATCGCCAGCTTCTGCTTCACGTCGATTGGCAGGAACGATTCATACATCCAGTGCGGCGTCAGCATCCCGACGATATGGCCGAAGAAGATACCGATGATGCCGATATGGAACAGGTTAGAGGCAAGACGCATTCCTTTTTTGTCCAGCATCTGACTGGAGCCGGCCCGCCAGCTGTACTGCCCATAGTCATAGCGCAGCCAGCTCCCCACCAGGAAGACCGTTCCGGCAAGATAGGGGTAAATATCGAAGAAAAAAGTGTTAATAAAATTCATGCTGATTCTCCCGTGCTGCGCGCCGTCGCCGCGGCAATATCCAGATACTGCGGCGCAACCGCATCGGCGAAGCGACGCTGATGCATCGCCTGCTGCGCCGAGGCGCAACCCTGTTCGCCGAGAAATTTAATCTGCTCCTCTTCCCAGACCGCATCCAGTGCTGTCGGGGTATCGTCCCGCGCTTCCTGCGCCACCTGGGGCTTGAGGGCCGCAGGATCGACCGCGCTACCGGATAGCGTCAGTAACACCCTGAAAAGGTCAGCATAAGGACTCTGACGCGCTTCCAGCCGCGCAGCCAGCAAAGCCAGGATCGGCACGATGTCATCCAGCCCCTGACGCGCGGCTTCATCGCTTTTACAGGCGAGATATTCCAGGTAAAGCGGCAGATAATCGGGCAACTCTTTGCTGTCCAGCTCCAGACCGTCGGCCCGGTACTGTTCAAGCAGATCGACCATCGCCTGACCGCGATCGCGGGATTCCCCGTGTACATGTTCAAACAGCAGCAGCGAGGTGGCGCGGCCGCGATCAAACTGCTCGCAGTAATCAGCCTGCACATCCAGTATTGGCCGGGCGCAGAGCTCATGGATAAAGCGCACCAGCCGTGCGCTCTGCTGCAGGTTAAGTTCACTGGCCTCTTCCAGTACCGCAATCAGGTCGGGATAGTGCGTAAACAACGCCTCGTCCGGGTAGTCCAGCAGGCGTGACAGAACACGCAGCGTCATCATGAGGCCTCCTCGGGACGGCTGGTTTTTTTGCTGACATCGATGGCATCAATACGCCGGCTGTTGAACAAATTGAATTTGGTGTCACTGCCGTGGCAGCCATCGCCAAAGCTAAAACCGCAGCCTTTGCTTTCCGGGAAGGCTTCACGTGCCAGTTCGCGGTGGCTGGAGGGCACCACAAAGCGATCTTCATAGTTTGCGATCGCCAGATAGCGGTACATCTCCTGCGCCTGCGCTTCGGTCAGACCGACCTGCTCCAGCGCCCGGATATCATGCTCACCGTCCACACTTTCTGCGCGCTTGTAATGGCGCATCGCCAGCATGCGTTTCAGCGCCAGCAACACCGGTGCGGTGTCACCTGCGGTCAGCAGGTTCGCCAGGTACTCAACCGGAATGCGCAGGCTTTCCACATCCGGCAGCACGCCGGTGTGCGCCAGCGCCCCACCATCCACCACCGACTGAATCGGTGACAACGGCGGCACATACCAGACCATCGGCAACGTGCGGTATTCAGGGTGAAGCGGCAGCGCCAGCTTCCACTCCATCGCCATTTTATAAACCGGGGATCGCTGTGCTGCGTCGATCACGCTCTGCGCGACGCCATCTTTCAGCGCCTGCGCAATCACCACGGGATCATTAGGATCAAGGAAAATATCCAGCTGGCTCTGATAGAGATCTTTCTCGTTTTCTGCGGCGGCAGCCTCTTCAATGCGGTCAGCGTCATAGAGCAGCACGCCGAGGTAGCGAATACGGCCAACACAGGTTTCTGAGCAGACGGTGGGCTGACCCGCTTCGATACGCGGATAACAGAAAATACATTTTTCTGACTTGCCGCTTTTCCAGTTGAAGTAGATCTTCTTGTACGGACAGCCGGTCAGGCACATGCGCCAGCCGCGACATTTATCCTGGTCGATCAGCACGATGCCATCTTCGCCGCGCTTGTAGATCGCGCCGCTAGGACAGGTCGCCACACATGCCGGATTAAGGCAGTGCTCACACAGGCGTGGCAGGTACATCATGAAGGTGTGTTCAAACTGGCCGTAAATCTCCTTCTGGATGTTATCGAAGTTTTTATCCTGCGCGCGTTTGGCAAACTCGCCGCCGAGGATCTCTTCCCAGTTCGGGCCGTTTTCGATCTTTTTCATCCGCTGACCGGTGATCAGCGAACGCGGGCGTGCGATCGGCTGATGTTTACCGGCCGGCGCAGTGTGCAGATGCTGATAATCGAAATCGAACGGCTCGTAATAATCATCCAGCGCCGGCACATCCGGGTTGGCGAAGATCTTCGACAGCAGGCCGACGCGACTGCCCATGCGCGGTTCCAGCTTGCCGTTGATCTTACGGATCCAGCCGCCCTTCCACTTCTGCTGATCTTCCCAGGCGTGCGGATAGCCGACGCCAGGTTTGCTTTCGACGTTGTTGAACCAGGCGTATTCCATGCCCTCGCGGCTGGTCCAGACATTTTTACAGGTCACCGAGCAGGTGTGGCAGCCGATACATTTGTCGAGGTTCAGCACCATGCCAACCTGTGAGCGAATTTTCATGGTTTTACCTCCTGCTGGCTGCCCTGGCAGGCATCGTTGCCTTCCCCATCTAACCAGTTAACGTTGTTCATTTTTCTCACCACCACGAATTCATCGCGGTTGGAGCCGACAGTGCCGTAGTAGTTAAAGCCCCAGGAGAGCTGCGCATAGCCGCCGATCATATGGGTCGGTTTCGGGCAGGTTCGCGTCACCGAGTTATGAATACCGCCACGCTGGCTGGTGATTTCCGAGCCGGGGATATTCACGATGCGCTCCTGGGCGTGGTACATCATGGTCATACCGGCCGGGATGCGCTGGCTCACGACCGCACGCGCAGTCAGCGCGCCGTTGGCGTTGAACGCCTCGATCCAGTCGTTATCCACAATGCCCAGCTCGCGGGCGTCATCTTCACTCATCCAGACGATGGGTCCGCCACGTGACAGCGTCAGCATCAGCAGGTTGTCGCTGTAGGTTGAGTGAATGCCCCACTTCTGGTGTGGCGTCAGGAAGTTCAGCGCCTTCTCCGGATTACCGTTGGGCTTGCTGTTCAGCAACGGCTTCGCCGCGCGGGTATCAATGGGCGGACGATAGACCATCAGGCTTTCCCCGAAGGCGCGCATCCACTCATGATCCTGATAAAGCTGCTGACGGCCGCTCAGGGTGCGCCACGGGATCAGCTCATGAACATTGGTGTAGCAGGCGTTGTAAGAAACGTGTTCATCTTCAAGACCTGACCAGGTCGGGCTGGAGATAATTTTGCGCGGCTGCGCCTGGATATCGCGGAAGCGGATTTTCTCGTCTTCTTTGTTGAGTGCCAGATGCGTGTGGTCACGACCCGTAATAGCGCCCAGCGCCTGCCAGGCTTTCACCGCCACCTGACCATTGGTTTCCGGTGCCAGCGCCAGGATCACTTCTGCTGCATCGATCGCCGTATCAATATTCGGCCGTCCTGCCGCCGGGCCATCCGCTTTGACGTAGTTCAGCTGTTTGAGGAAATCGACTTCTTTGCTGGTGTTCCAGCTGATGCCTTTGCCACCGTTACCCAGGCTATCCAGCAACGGTCCCAGCGAGGTAAAACGCGCCCAGGTCGCCGGATAGTCGCGCTCGACCACCATAATATGTGGCGCGGTTTTGCCTGGAATCAGGTCGCACTCCCCTTTTTTCCAGTCTTTTGCCTCAAACGGCTGCGCCAGTTCGGCTGGCGAATCATGCAATACCGGCAGCGTAACCACGTCAGTTTCAACGCCTAAATGGCCAGGGCAGAGATCAGAGAAAGCTTTGGCAATGCCTTTGTAGATCTCCCAGTCGCTTTTTGAATCCCAGGCAGGATCGACAGCGGCCGAAAGCGGATGAATAAACGGATGCATATCCGAGGTATTCATATCGTCTTTTTCATACCAGGTGGCGGTAGGCAACACCACGTCGGAATAGAGACAGGTGCTCGACATGCGGAAGTCGAGTGTGACCACCAGATCCAGTTTGCCTTCGGCGCCCTGGTCCAGCCATTCAACTTCTTCGGGCTTCACGCAGCCCTGCTGGCCCAAATCTTTGCCCTGAATACCGTTTTCGGTACCCAGCAGGTATTTCAGCATGTACTCATGCCCTTTACCGGAAGAGCCAAGCAGATTGGACCGCCAGACAAACAGGTTGCGCGGGAAGTTCTGCGGGTCGTCCGGCTGTTCAGCGGCGAACCGCATGGTGCCCTGCTTCAGGCTCTCCACGGTATAATCCAGCGGTGACTGACCGGCGGCTTTCGCCTGTGCCGCGATGTGCAGCGGGTTGACGTTAAGCTGAGGCGCAGACGGCAGCCAGCCCATACGTTCGGACCGTACGTTAAGGTCGATCAGGCTGCCGCTGTAGCGGCTTTTGTCCGCCAGCGGTGACAGCAGTTCGCTGGTGGCCAGGGTTTCATAACGCCACTGACTGGAGTGGTTATAGAAGAAGGAGGTGCTGTTCATCTGCCGTGGCGGACGCTGCCAGTCGAGTCCAAAGGCCAGCGGGGCCCAGCCGGTCTGCGGACGGAGTTTTTCCTGGCCGACATAGTGCGCCCAGCCACCTCCGCTCTGACCCACGCAGCCGCAGAAAATCAGCATGTTCATCAGGCCACGGTAGTTCATATCCATGTGATACCAGTGGTTCATACCGGCACCGACGATGATCATTGAACGGCCACGGGTTTTCTCAGCGTTTTCGGCAAACTCACGGGCAATGCGGATGATGTTCTGACGGGAGACGCCCGTAATCTGCTCCGCCCAGGCCGGACTGTAGGCTTTGATCTCATCGTAGTTTTGCGCGCAGTTGGCATCACCCAGACCGCGCTCCAGACCATAGTTTGCCAGGGTCAGGTCGTAAACGCTGGTGACCAGCGCTTCGCTGCCATCGGCCAGTTTCAGGCGTTTCACTGGCAGTTTGTGCAGCAGGATCTCATCCAGCGCGACGCTGTTGAAATGCTCACTGGTGATGCCGCCAAAGTAAGGGAAACCGACCTCAACCACCTCATCGTGGCTGCCGAGCAGGCTAAGCTGCAGTTCCACTTCTTTTTGTGACAGACCGTCGCGCTGCTCCAGGTTCCATTTGCCTTTTTCGCCCCAGCGGAAGCCGATAGATCCCTGCGGCGCGGTAAGCTCGCCGGTCGCCTCGTTGATTGCGACGGTTTTCCATTCCGGGTTATTTTCCTGACCCAGACCATCCACCAGATCGCTGGCGCGCAGCTGACGGCCTGCTGCGAAGTAGCCGCCCTCGCGCGGTTCCAGCATGACCAGCATCGGCATATCGGTATAACGTCGCACGTAGTCGCGGAAATAGCCAACCTCGCGATCAAGATGAAACTCTTTCAGCATCACATGGCCCATTGCCAGCGCCATCGCGCTGTCGGTGCCCTGCTTCGGACTCAGCCACTGATCGCACAGCTTCGCGACTTCAGCGTAGTCCGGGGTGATCGCCACGGTTTTCGTTCCCTTATAACGGACTTCGGTAAAGAAGTGGGCGTCCGGGGTGCGGGTCTGCGGCACGTTAGAGCCCCAGGCGATGATGTAAGAGGAGTTGTACCAGTCAGCCGATTCCGGCACGTCGGTCTGCTCGCCCCAGGTCATCGGTGACGCTGGTGGCAGGTCACAATACCAGTCGTAAAAGCTCAGGCAGGTGCCACCAATCAGCGACAGGTAACGTGCGCCTGCCGCATAAGAGACCATCGACATTGCCGGAATCGGCGAGAATCCGACAATGCGGTCAGGGCCGTAAGTTTTCGCGGTGCAGATGTTCGCAGCGGCGATCATCTCATTGACTTCCTGCCAGCTGGAACGAACAAAGCCCCCGCGGCCACGCGCCTGCTTATAACTTTTTGCTTTTTCCGGATTGCTGATGATGGATGCCCAGGCCTCCACCGGATCGCTGTGCTGCGCTTTCGCGTCGCGCCACAACTGAATCAGCTTCTTGCGCATCAGCGGATATTTCAGGCGATTAGCGCTGTAGAGATACCAGGAGTAGCTTGCACCGCGTGGACAACCGCGCGGCTCATGGTTGGGCAGATCGGGACGGGTACGTGGATAGTCGGTCTGCTGGGTCTCCCAGGTGACCAGACCGTTTTTCACGTAGATTTTCCAGCTGCATGAGCCGGTACAGTTAACACCGTGGGTGGAGCGCACGATTTTATCGTGCTGCCAGCGGCTGCGATAGCCATCTTCCCAGTCGCGGTTGCTGTTTAAGGTCTGGCCATGCTGGCCGGAAAACGGCTCGGCCAGCTGTTTAAAATAACGAAATCGATCAAGAAACTTGCTCATCCGGAATACTCCTGAAGGCGTTGTATGACATTGCTGACTCTGCATCTGTCGTGACACAGAAAGGAAAATTTTGCCGGTGTGCCACACCGGCTTTATCGTTATCAGGCGCGGGCTTTTCGTCCGTAAACCAGCCAGGTCACTGCGATACAGCAGAGGTAAAAGACCAGGAAGATTTTCATCGCGCCAGCGGGTGAACCGGTCATCGCGAGCGACAGGCCAAAGGTCTGCGGAATAAAGAAGCCGCCCAGCGCGCCAATGGCGGAGATAAAGCCGAGCGCAGCCGAGGTTTCCGTTCCAGCTTCACGCTGCGCATGCGCATCGTCGCCGCCTTCAGCTTTGATACGTTCCAGCGTCAGCTTGCGGAAGAGCACCGCAATCATCTGGTAGGTAGAGCCGCTGCCCAGACCGGAGGTCAGGAACAGGCCCATAAATACGGCGAAGAAGGCGATAAATGAGCCGTCATGTCCGTCACCCGGCAGGGTGAGGAACAGCAGCGCGGTAAACAGCGCCATCAGGATGTAGTTGACCAGCGTGACGCGGGTGCCGCCGAGACGGTCAGAGATGATGCCACCTGCTGAACGGGCCAGCGCGCCAATCAGCGGGCCGAAAAAGGCGTAATGCATGATCACAACATCAGGGAATTGCGTCTTCGCCAGCATGGCAAAACCGGCCGAGAACCCAATAAATGAACCGAAGGTCGCCAGATAGAGCAATGCCATAACCCACAGGTGTGGGCGTTTCAGCACCGGCAACTGTTCACGCAGCGAGGATTTCGCCGCTGCCAGGTCGTTCATGCCGAACCAGGCCGCCAGCGTGCCGAGTGCCAGAAACGGCACCCATATCCAGGCCGCATTTTCCAGCCAGATGCTGTCGCCGGTGACGGTGGTATGGCCTGTATCCGCAAAACCAAAAATGGCGCAGGAGATGGCCAGCGGTGCAACAAACTGCATCACGCTGACGCCAAGATTACCCAGACCGCCGTTGATGCCCAGCGCGCCGCCCTGACGGGCTTTGGGGAAGAAGAAGCTGATGTTGCCCATGCTTGAAGCGAAGTTAGCACCGCCAAAACCGCACAGCAGAGCAATCACCATAAAAGTGGTGAATGAAGTCTGGCTGTCCTGTACAGCAAAACCCAGCCACAGACAGGGAATGATCAGGATGCCAGTGCTGAAGGCTGTCCAGCGGCGTCCGCCAAAGATGGGAATAACAAAAGAGTAAGGAACACGCAGCAAGGCGCCAGAGACCGACGGCAGTGCGGTCAGTAAAAAGAGCTGTTCGGTGCTGAAGTTAAAGCCCACTTTATTGAGGTTAACCGCGACGGTGCTGAACAACATCCAGACACAGAAACCCTGCAACAGGCAGAAAACAGAAATCCACAGGTTACGGCTGGCGATACGCTTACCGCGCGCCTGCCAGAACGCCTCGTTTTCCGGCTGCCAGTCCTGAATTAATGCGCCGCGCATCGGAGTTTGCAAAGGAGCGGATTGGGTCATAAATTTCTCATCAGCAGAATAATAATTGTGCATATCCTGCGTATCCGGCCTGGCGGCTTGCTTGATACAAATCAACGGCAAGGCAGGTTACAAAGGCGCGGCAATCCCTGACCATCCCGGTTAAGTAGTTAGCTGGCTGCTTATAACCCTTATAAATCATGCGGTTTAATGGCAGCCGCAAGCGCCGTCAGCAAAGGGATGTCTGAATGGAAATAAAGGAGTAGTCCATAAGGGGTATATAGCGACCGGACTTCCCCGTTAAGATAGGCATTGTCGCCCGCCGGGGCTGACGCAGATGACAGGAACAGGAGCCATAGTGACGGACGGGAAATTTACGCTTTTACTGATCGATGACCATCCCATGCTGCGTAGTGGACTTAAGCAGCTGATTGCGCTGGATGAGCGACTGCAGGTCGTTGCCGAAGCAGGTAATGGCATTGATGGCCTGACGCTGGCACAGCTGCACGATCCCGATCTGATCCTGCTTGATCTCAATATGCCAGGCCTGAACGGACTGGATACGCTAACCCAGCTGCGTGAAATCGCCCTCTCTGGCCGGGTGGTGGTATTCAGCGTTTCAGATAATGAAGAGGATGTGATCAGCGCGCTGAAACGCGGTGCTGATGGTTATCTGCTGAAAGATATGGAACCGGAAGACCTGCTGAAAGCGCTGCATCATGCGGCTGCCGGACAGATCGTGCTGAGCGAAGCGTTGACACCGATTCTGGTTGCCCGATTACGCGAAGCGCAGCCTGGTCAGACGCGCGACATTAATCAGCTGACCCGGCGCGAACGCGAGATCCTGCAACTGATCAGCGACGGCATGACCAACAAAGCCATCGCCCGCAAACTGGACATCAGTGAAAGTACGGTCAAGGTCCACGTCAAATATCTGCTGAAGAAAATGAACCTTAAGTCGCGACTTGAAGCCGCCGTCTGGGCGCTGCAAAACGGGCTGCACTGATCTGCAACACGCCCTGATGCGGCGTGTTGCCGCCCTGCCCGCCGAAAGCTGTCGCAGAAACCGCGAGCTGTCTCGCAGCCCCACATCAGAATCAGGAAACCAGGTACTTTTCTGTCGCCAGCGGCCGCCACATTTGTCAGGATGCCAGCCAGGTTATACCCGGTCAGGATCGGGGTGATTATCAGGCTGGCATATGCACTGCCCTATTCGTTATCATCTGATCATCCAGCGCGCCTGGAATCCTTTCGGTTTCATGGGCGTTGATCGCCAGAAATTTACCGCATTAAAGATGAGCTAAAACCTTATGCAAGAGCCAACCGAAAAGGACTTTCCTTCTCACACACCCATGATGCAGCAGTACCTGCGCCTCAAGGCAGAGCATCCTGACATTCTGCTGTTTTACCGTATGGGTGACTTCTACGAGCTGTTTTATGACGACGCAAAGCGCGCCTCTCAGCTGCTGGAGATTTCACTCACCAAACGCGGTGCGTCAGCGGGTGAACCGATCCCGATGGCTGGCGTGCCCTATCATGCGGTTGAAGGTTATCTGGCAAAACTGGTGCAGCTGGGCGAGTCCGTGGCCATCTGTGAGCAGATAGGCGATCCGGCACTAAGCAAAGGCCCGGTTGAGCGCAAAGTGGTGCGAATCGTCACGCCAGGCACCATCAGTGACGAGGCGCTGCTGCAGGAGCGGCACGACAACCTGCTGGCTGCAATCGTGCAAAGTCCGCGCGGTTTTGGCTACGCCACGCTGGATATCAGTTCAGGCCGTTTCCGCCTGAGCGAGCCTGCCGATGCAGAAACCATGGCGGCAGAGCTGCAACGCACCAATCCCGCTGAACTGCTCTACCCCGAAGATTTTCAGGCGATGTCGCTGATCGATCAGCGACGTGGCCTGCGCCGCCGTCCGCTGTGGGAGTTTGAAATCGACACCGCGCGTCAGCAGCTGAACCTGCAATTTGGCACCCGCGATCTCAATGGCTTCGGCGTGGAGAATGCGCACCTCGGACTGAGTGCGGCGGGATGCCTGCTGCAATATGTCAAAGATACCCAGCGCACTACGCTGCCCCATATCCGCTCGCTGAGCATGGAGCGGCAGCAGGACAGCATCATCATGGATGCCGCCACCCGCCGTAATCTGGAGATCACCCAGAACCTGGCCGGCGGCACCGACAACACTTTAGCGGCCGTGCTGGATAAAACCGTCACGCCGATGGGCAGCCGGATGCTGAAGCGCTGGCTGCATATGCCGCTGCGTGATGCGCGCATCATCAACCAGCGTCAGGAGTCGATTGCTGAGCTGCAAAATCTCAGCGACGTATTGCAGCCAGTGCTGCGTCAGGTCGGCGATCTTGAGCGAATCCTGGCCCGCCTGGCGCTGCGTACAGCGCGTCCGCGCGATCTGGCCCGCATGCGTCATGCGTTTCAGCAACTGCCAGAACTGAACCAGCTGCTGGCCGATGTCGAAGCACCGCAGCTGCAGAAACTGCGCGCGCAGATGGGCGAGTTCACCGCGTTACGTGAGCTGCTGGAGCAGGCGGTGATTGAGTCACCGCCTGTGCTGATCCGTGACGGCGGAGTGATTGCGCCCGGTTATAACGCAGAGCTGGATGAGTGGCGCGCGCTGGCCGATGGCGCAACCGACTATCTTGACCGGCTGGAGATTCGCGAACGCGAAAAGCTGGGACTGGATACCCTTAAAGTCGGCTTTAACGGTGTGCATGGCTACTACATCCAGGTCAGCCGAGGACAGAGTCATCAGGTTCCGATGCACTATGTCCGTCGTCAGACGCTGAAAAACGCTGAGCGCTACATCATTCCAGAACTGAAAGAGTACGAAGACAAGGTCCTCACCTCCAAGGGCAAAGCGCTGTCGCTGGAGAAAAGCCTGTATGAGGCACTGTTCGACCAGCTGCTGCCGCACCTTGAAGCACTGCAGCTGAGTGCTGCCGCGCTGGCAGAGCTGGATGTGTTGAGCAACCTGGCGGAACGGGCCTGGTCACTGAACTATTGCCGTCCGGTCTTGCAGGAAAAAGCCGGGATTAAAATCAGCGGGGGTCGCCATCCGGTGGTGGAACAGGTTCTGAAAGAGCCGTTTATTGCCAACCCGCTGTCGCTGGCACCCCAGCGCAGGATGTTAATCATTACCGGGCCAAACATGGGCGGTAAGAGTACCTATATGCGGCAGGCAGCACTGATTGCACTGATGGCATGGATCGGCAGTTTTGTTCCCGCTGATGAGACGCTGATTGGGCCGCTGGATCGCATCTTTACCCGTGTCGGTGCCGCAGACGATCTCGCCTCCGGGCGCTCGACCTTTATGGTTGAAATGACCGAAACCGCTAACATCCTGCACAACGCCACCGAAAACAGCCTGGTGCTGATGGATGAGATTGGACGCGGAACCTCCACCTACGACGGTTTATCGCTGGCCTGGGCCTGCGCCGAAAACCTGGCGAATCGCATCAAGGCAATGACGCTGTTTGCTACCCATTACTTTGAGCTGACCACCCTGCCGGAAAAAATGGAAGGCGTGGTCAACGTCCATCTGGATGCGGTTGAGCACGGTGACACTATCGCCTTTATGCACAGCGTGCAGGAAGGGGCCGCGAGTAAGAGTTACGGTCTGGCGGTAGCAGCGCTGGCGGGCGTGCCTAAAGAGGTGATTAAGCGGGCGCGCAATAAGCTCAAAGAACTTGAGAACGTTTCAAACCATTCGGCTTCATCGACGGTCGATGGTTCTCAGCTACCGCTGCTGGTTGAAGAGACCTCGCCTGCCGTGGAAGCACTTGAGGCGCTGGATCCGGATACGCTGACACCGCGCCAGGCGCTCGACTGGATTTATCGTCTTAAATCGCTGGTCTGACAGTGTGGTGCACCGCGTTATTGCGCGGTGCGCCGTTAATCAACAGCAAAAATTTTCTGCTGACATAAAAAAAGCGATGGTTTTCACCATCGCTTTTTGCATTCGTACTCAGATCGTCTTATAAACGATTATTCACGAAACAGTGCTTCAATGCTGAGGCCCTGCGCCTGCAGGATTTCGCGCAGACGGCGCAAACCTTCAACCTGAATCTGGCGTACACGCTCGCGGGTTAAGCCGATTTCACGACCTACATCCTCAAGTGTTGCCGCTTCATAGCCCAACAGGCCGAAACGACGCGCCAGCACTTCACGCTGCTTGGCGTTCAGTTCGAACAGCCATTTGACGATGCTTTGTTTCATATCATCGTCCTGCGTGGTGTCTTCCGGGCCGTTGTCTTTTTCATCGGCCAGAATGTCCAGCAGCGCTTTTTCAGAATCACCGCCTAATGGCGTATCAACCGAGGTAATGCGTTCGTTAAGACGTAACATGCGGCTTACGTCATCAACCGGCTTATCCAGCTGTTCGGCGATCTCTTCCGCACTTGGCTCATGGTCGAGCTTGTGAGAAAGTTCACGCGCTGTACGCAGATAAACATTCAGTTCTTTTACAATGTGAATCGGCAGACGGATGGTACGGGTTTGATTCATGATCGCCCGTTCAATTGTCTGACGAATCCACCAGGTGGCGTACGTTGAGAAACGGAACCCGCGCTCCGGGTCAAATTTCTCTACGGCGCGAATCAGGCCGAGGTTACCTTCTTCAATCAGGTCCAGCAGAGCTAAACCACGATTGCTGTAACGACGGGCGATTTTCACCACCAAACGTAAGTTACTTTCGATCATACGGCGACGGGAAGGGATATCACCCCGCAATGCACGGCGAGCGAAGAAAACTTCTTCCTCTGCCGTTAACAACGGAGAATAGCCAATCTCCCCGAGATAGAGCTGCGTCGCATCTAATACACGCTGCGTCGCACCCTGTGAAAGCAACTCTTCTTCCGCTACGTCGCTATCACTGGCTTCGTTTTCAACGAGTGCCTTCTCGTCAAAAATTTCAGCTCCGTTCTCATCGAATTCCGCGTTCTCATGTAACTCGTTTACTTTCAGCGTATTCTGGCTCATAAGCGGCTCCTACCCGTGATTCCAGGGCAGAACATACATCTGTTTTGTTCTGCCGGATTATCGCTGCGGCAAATAACGCAACGGGTTTACGGATTTCCCCTTGTAACGAATTTCAAAGTGTAATCTGACTGAACTGGTTCCGGTGCTACCCATGGTAGCGATTTTTTGCCCCGCCTTAACTTCCTGTTGTTCCCGAACCAGCATTGTATCGTTGTGGGCGTAGGCGCTCAGGTAATCATCATTGTGTTTGATGATGATTAAATTACCGTAACCCCGGAGTGCGTTACCTGCGTAAACCACTCGTCCTGAAGCAGTGGCGACAACAGATTGTCCGCGCGTCCCGGCGATATCGATACCTTTATTGCCACCTTCGGCGGCAGAGAAGTTATCGATAATCTTCCCGTCAGTCGGCCAGCGCCAGCTTCCGACCGGCGTTGAACTGTTGGTTGTACTGCTAACCGTTGGGGGTGCGGTAACTACTGGAGCTGTTGTCGTTGCAACATTTGCTCCTTTCGAAGGCAACAATTTGCTGCCACCCGAATTACCCGAATCATCAGAATACGTAATAACAGGTTGCTGTGCAACAACAGGCGATTTAATTTGTGGTGCCACAGGGACCCCGCCCTGCGTTGCATCAGCAACGGTAATGGGATTGCCACCGGTAATCGGCTGACCCGACCCATTTCCAATCTGTAAAGTCTGGCCGACATTCAGGCTATAAGGCGCGGGAACGTTGTTGCGCTGGGCTAAGTCACGGAAATCATTGCCGGTAATCCAGGCAATATAAAACAATGTGTCGCCACGCTTAACGGTATATGTTTCACCGGAATAGCTACCCTTAGGAATATTCTGGTAACTGCGGTTGTACACTATCCGGCCATTCTGCGTCTCAACATTACTGCTGGTACTAATCATTCCACCATTGCTGGGGGTAGATGATGAATTTCTGCTTAACATTTGTCCCTGAGACGGCGCGGCTGGAATGCCACCAGAAACCTGGCCTCCTCCGGCCTGACTGTTCATCATGCCACCCTCATCGCCAACGCGACTGATAGGTGCCTGAGAATTGTCGCTGGAGCTGCAGCCTGCCAGCCAAAAACCTACCAGTGAAAGCGCCGCCAGACGGCGTAACTGAAAAAGTGTGCTTCCCGTGCTCATTAATCCCCCGTGATGGCAACTCTGATCTATCTGCTTCACTGTACCTGTCAGCAGAATGCTCTGCGTGGCGCGATAATTTCTGCATTTTTGTTGAATAAACTGGATAGTAACAACATCAGGTACGTGGTGCCATGAAACAGTTGTGAAGAAATACGAAGAGCATCAGGCCAGATCGCCCTGCACCAGCGGAACAAAACGCACCGGCTCAATGATCTCCTCGATGACCTCTTCGCCCTGACGACGCAGCCGCTTGAGTACCTGCTGCTCTTCGCCAACCGGCAGCACCATAATGCCGCCTTCTGCCAGTTGTGCTATCAGCGCAATCGGAATTTCCGGAGGTGCGGCAGTGACAATAATGGCGTCGAACGGCCCCCGTGAAGGCCAGCCCTCCCAGCCATCGCCATGGCGGGTAGAGACATTGTGCAGATCCAGCTGCTTCAGGCGGCGTTTAGCCTGCCATTGCAGGCCTTTGATGCGTTCCACTGAATAAACATGGTCCACCAGATGGGCAAGAATCGCCGTCTGGTAACCAGAACCTGTGCCAATCTCCAGCACACGCGAATGCGGATTAAGCCCGAGCAGCGCGGTCATCCGCGCGACCATGTAAGGCTGTGATATCGTCTGACCGGAGCCGATAGGTAAGGCAACATTGTCCCAGGCTTTATGCTCAAACGCCTCGTCGATAAAGCGTTCGCGCGGCACCTCGCTAATGGCTTTCAGCAGGTTTTCATCATCAATGCCCTGCTGACGCAGTTGTGACAGCAATGTCTCAATACGCCGATTCACCATGCCAGGTTCACCTCAGCTTTTGCCAGCCAGTCGCTGAGCACGTTCTGCGCGCTGTGCGCCGTTAAATCAACATGCAGCGCGGTGACAGAAACGTAGCCCTGATCAACGGCAGCGAAATCTGTATCCGGGCCTGCATCGAGTTTTTCGCCCGGTGGACCTATCCAGTAGAGGGTATTGCCGCGTGGATCCTGTTGCGCGATCACCTGATCAGCCGGATGGCGGCTGCCACAGCGCGTCACGCGGATACCTTTCAGCTCGGAGAGTGGCAGATCGGGGACATTGATATTGAGAATGCGGCCAGTGCGCAGGGGTTCATGCGTTAGCGCCCGGAGAAGCGCACAGGTCACTGCAGCTGCGGTCGCATAGTGCTGATGGCCATTGAGCGACACAGCGATTGCAGGCAGGCCAAGATGCCGCCCTTCCATCGCTGCTGCCACCGTACCGGAATAGATCACATCATCGCCCAGATTGGGACCGGCATTAATGCCTGACACCACAATGTCAGGGCGTGGCTGCATCAGCGCATTCACCCCCAGATAGACGCAATCGGTCGGCGTTCCCATCTGAACCGCGATATCGCCGTTTTCATGGGTAAAGGTACGCAGAGGTGTTTCCAGCGTTAATGAGTTAGAGGCACCGCTTCGGTTACGATCGGGGGCAACAACCTGCACGTCAGCAATCTGCCGCAGGGCTTTCGCCAGAGTCTGAATACCCGGTGCATGAATGCCGTCATCGTTGCTGAGCAATATCCGCATTTCGTTCTGACCTTTTTTTATTCGACTGGTCGCCGTGACTGAACCTGTTTTAACGGCATGGCAACAGGTGAGGAATGGACAGCGATTTTTGCATTCTAACGAGGCGCGCAAGGAAGTGGTAGGCGTAAATCACACAGCGGTGGGGGTTTGCCGCAACATTACCCACACTGCGGGTAATGTTGCAGCGAAGATTACTCATCAATCTGATCGAGCGAGTCTGCGGAGGTCAGCAGCTCCCGGACCACGCTGGTCGCAAAGCTCCCCGCGGGCAGCCAGAATGTCAGTTCCAGCGTGACGTCATCCCACCAGCGCCACTGCATATCCCGTGGCACCACCAGCATGGCGCGGCGGGCTGCATCGACCTTCTCACGTTCAATGAGGCTCAGCAGCGGCGTATCATTAGCCAGCGTCTGCTGTTCAAACGCCAGCGCATCAGCCTGCGTGCCAGCGTCCCCGCGTCCCGGCAGCGGCGCGGTAATCCGCAGCTCATGGTGATCAACCCGCCGTTGTGAGTCGGCCAGTTCTTCAGGCTGTGCCACAAACCAGCTGCCTCGACCGGTCAGCTGCAATGCATCGCCGTTGAGCACCTGAGTCAGACTGCCCTGCTGCTGCAGACGTGCACTGGTCACCTGATTAAACAGCGCACTGCGCGCGGCAGAGAGCATCAGGCTGCGCTTGTTGCGGTCACGGACAATGATCTCATTGCGCGCCCACTTTTCTGCCATCACCAGGTTATTGCCGCCGCGCCCAAAACGCTGCTCACCAAAATAGTTGGGCGCGCCCGCATCGCGGATCTGCGCCAGACGCGCTTCAACCGCATCACGATCGCTGATCTGACGGATGACCAGCCGGAACGCATTTCCGGCCAGTGCGCCGATGCGCAGCTTACGCTTGTGGCGCACCGCCTGCAGAATCTCAACCCCTTCCAGCGTAAAACCGCGCAGGTCGGGCATCGCATTGCCCGGCAGGCGAAAACAGAGGGTCTGTTCCGTCACCGCATGGCGATCTTTCATTCCGGCATAACTCATGTCGCGCGGATGAATACCCAGGTACTTAGCCAGCGCTTCTGCCACAAAACGGGTATTCGCACCTGTTTTACGGATCCGCACCAGCAGATGCTCACCTTCACCATCCGCGCCATAGCCGAGATCTTCAACCACCACGAAATCTTCGGGACTGGCTTTGATCACGCCAGAGGCCACAGGAGTGCCGTGCAGGTAATTCAGACTCATTGGCTGTCAGCTTTCAGGACTAACGCGACCGCTTCACAGGCAATGCCTTCACCGCGCCCGGTAAAGCCGAGTTTCTCGGTGGTGGTCGCTTTGACGTTGACCGCATCCATATGGCAGCCCAGATCTTCTGCGATGTTGATGCGCATCTGTGGCACATGCGGCAGCATTTTCGGTGCCTGAGCAATAATTGTGACGTCGACATTACCGATGCGATAGCCTTTGGCTTCGATACGACGCCAGGCCTCACGCAGCAGGCCGCGGCTGTCCGCCCCTTTAAAGGCCGGATCGGTGTCGGGGAATAACTTGCCGATATCGCCCATCGCCACAGCGCCCAGCAGCGCATCAGTCAGCGCATGCAGCGCCACATCGCCATCCGAATGGGCGATAAAACCGTGTTCAAATGGGATCCGCACACCGCCAATCACTAACGGACCCTCTCCGCCAAAGGCGTGAACGTCAAAACCGTGACCGATACGCATCATGCGCTCTCCTTTAATTGAATCTGACTCAGATAAAAAGCCGCCAGCGCCAGATCTTCTGGCCGGGTGACTTTGATGTTATCACTGCGTCCGCTGACCAGCAGCGGATGATAGCCGCAATACTCCAGCGCCGATGCTTCATCGGTGATGGTTGCGCCTTCTGTCAGCGCCCGCGTCAGGCAGGCAGTGAGCAGGGCATGCGGGAAGAATTGCGGCGTTAAGGCGTGCCAGAGATCGTCGCGTTCCACGGTATGGGCCACTGCGGCTTTGCCCGGCTCGCCCCGTTTCATGGTGTCGCGCACTGGCGCAGCCAGAATTCCGCCCACGTGGCTCTGTTCACGCACGTTAAGCAGTTTCTGAAGATCGTCGGGATGCAGACAGGGACGCGCAGCATCATGGACCAGCACCCAGGCGGAACCCTGTGCGGCCTGTAATCCGGCCAGCACCGATTCAGCCCGGGTCTCGCCGCCTGTGACCCTGAGCACACGCGGATCGCGTGCCAGCGGCAGTGAAGCAAAATGCTGGTCATCGGGACTGAGGGCGACAATCACCTGTCTGATGGCGGGATGGGAAAACAGACGTGCAATGCTGTGTTCCAGAAGGGTGTGCTGACCAATCGTCAGATACTGCTTCGGACAGGTTGCCTGCATGCGGCTGCCGATTCCGGCAGCGGGCACCACGGCAATCACATCCGCAAGGGAGGCCAGAGTGTTCATGTTTTATCGTTGTAGGTTTTGCGCTGATTGTTGCGCGTTACGTTTGTTCTGGTCAGGCACCAGACGATAGAAGGTCTCACCGGGCTTAATCATGCCCAGTTCATTGCGTGCACGCTCCTCGATCGCTTCCGAGCCGCCATTGAGATCGTCAATTTCGGCAAACAGCTGATCGTTTCGCGATTTAAGTTTGGCATTGTTTGCCTGTTGTACCGCGACATCATCATTGACGCGCGTATAGTCATGGATGCCATTTTTCCCCAGCCACAATGAATATTGCAGCCAGCCAAGCAGCACCAATAACAGTAACGTCAGTTTTCCCATCCCGCCCCCTAAAAACGGCCCAATCATCCCATAACTTTGCACAGGACTCCACACCAGCAGCGAAAATGGCGCGCTTTGCTGCGCCTCTGCGCAATCAGTACCGATTCTGACGGGAAAAGTTTTGTAACCTGCCGATGCGTTTGCACATCAGCACGGACGCCGTTAAGGCTTACCAGCCGGAGAGAAAGGAGAACATTAACCAGAAGAGAGTCACCACCATAATGACTGTGGCGAGGGCAGCCCAAATCCAGTGTCCGCTCAGCAGCGTATTCAGTGCGATGCCCGTGACCACGGCAACCGGCAGCAGCGCCAAAAAGAATGGCCAGGTATAGAGAAAGAAGAACAGCGTGTTAGAGCCGAACAGCAGGAAAGGAAGCGCCAGCGCACACCAGTAAGCGAGTAAGCCGATAACACCGCCCGGCAGCAATGAGCGTGGCTCATCCTGGGAGGAGTCATCTTTACGAGCGAGCATGGGTGTGACGTTCTGCATAGGCATCCTGTTGTTGCGAGGGCGGCAAACCCGAAGCGATTTGCCGCTGTCTCTTCAGGATCTGATGATATCGCGGTCGCGCAGCACGTCTAACAATTGGGCGGCCAGTTTTGTAACCAATTGTTCGCCATCCAGCTGGATTTCCGGGCTGTCGGGCGCTTCATAGACGCTGTCGATACCGGTGAAATTACGCAGTTCACCGGCACGTGCTTTGCGGTATAACCCTTTTGGATCGCGTGCTTCACACACCGCCAGCGGCGTATCGACAAACACTTCGATAAACTGACCCGGCTCCAGCAGGTCGCGCACCATCTGGCGCTCGGCGCGATGCGGTGAAATAAAGGCAGTAAGCACCACGAGCCCGGCATCCACCATCAGTTTCGCCACCTCGCCGACCCGACGGATATTCTCCTTGCGGTCATCGTCGCTGAAGCCGAGGTCACGACAGAGACCGTGACGCACATTGTCACCATCCAGCAGATAGGTGCTGACGCCAATACGGTGCAGCGCCTGCTCCAGCGCGCCTGCGACCGTGGATTTCCCCGAGCCCGAAAGCCCGGTGAACCACAGCACCACGCCCTGATGGCCATGCTGCTGTTCGCGTGAAGCACGAGTTACCGGATGGTCATGCCACACCACGTTATCATCGTGCTGAGCCATTATTGACCGCCCAGCAGGTCGCGCGCGTTCCAGTGTGGGAAGTGACGGCGCACCAGTGCATTCAGTTCCAGCTCAAACGCGCTGAACTCGCCGGTATTAACCGGAGCGTCATGGTTTGGCTGATGGATCATGCCGGCACCCACGGTCACGTTGGTCAGTCGATCGATAAAGATCATGCCGCCGGTCACCGGATTCTGCTGATAGCTGTCGAGCACCATCGGTTCGTCAAAGGTTAATTCAATGCGACCAATACCGTTTAGCGGCAGCGCATCGACCTGACGTGTCTCCAGCGAGTTAATCTCCACCTGATGCAGGACTTTCTCTACCCGTCCACGGGTTTTCTTACCGGCGATTTTCAGATCATAGCTCTGACCGGCCTGCAGAGGCTGTTCTGCCATCCAGACCACGTCAACGCTGGCAGACTGAACCGCAGCCAGCGTTTCGCTGGCATCAACCAGCAGATCGCCACGACTGATATCAATCTCATCCTGCAGCACCAGGGTGATCGCTTCACCTGCGCCCGCTTCCTGCAGATCGCCATCAAAGGTCACTATGCGGGCAATAGTCGACTCTACGCCAGACGGCAGCACTTTAACGCGCTGGCCCACCTGCACGCTGCCTGACGCCAGGGTACCGGCATAGCCACGGAAATCCAGGTTAGGACGGTTAACATACTGCACCGGGAAACGCATCGGCTGGTGATCCACCACGCGGTTCAGTTCCACTGTTTCCAGGACATCCAGCAGCGTCGGGCCGATGTACCATGGCATGGTCTGACTGGCGGATGCTACGTTATCCCCTTCCAGCGCCGACATCGGCACAAAGCGGATATCGAGGTCATCCGGTAACTGGCCTGCAAAGTCCAGGTAATCCTGTTTGATCTGCTCGTAGCGCGCCTGATCGTACTCAACCAGATCCATCTTATTAATCGCCACGACCAGATGTTTGATCCCCAGCAGCGTCGAAATAAAGCTGTGACGGCGGGTCTGATCCAGCACGCCTTTACGGGCATCGATCAGCAGAATCGCCAGGTCACAGGTTGATGCACCGGTCGCCATATTGCGGGTGTACTGCTCATGGCCCGGCGTATCGGCGATGATAAATTTACGCTTTTCAGTCGAGAAATAGCGGTAGGCCACATCAATGGTAATGCCCTGCTCACGCTCAGCCTGCAGACCATCCACCAGCAGCGCCAGATCGAGTTTCTCGCCCTGGGTGCCATGACGTTTGCTGTCGTTATGCAGCGATGAAAGCTGATCTTCATAGATCTGACGGGTGTCATGTAGCAGACGCCCAATCAGGGTACTTTTTCCGTCGTCAACGCTGCCGCAGGTCAGAAAACGCAGCAGGCTCTTATGCTGTTGCGCGGTCAGCCAGGCTTCAACGCCGCCCTGGTCGGCAATCTGTTGTGCAATTACGGTATTCATCTGGCGTCTCCTTAGAAATAACCCTGACGTTTTTTCAGTTCCATCGAACCGGATTGATCGCGGTCGATCATGCGGCCCTGACGCTCACTGGTTGTAGAGACCAGCATCTCTTCGATGATCTCAGGCAGCGTCTGCGCGTCGGACTCTACCGCGCCGGTCAGCGGCCAGCAGCCGAGCGTGCGGAAGCGAACCATCCGTTGGGTGATCTCTTCACCCGGCTGCAGGTTGATGCGATCGTCATCGATCATCATCAGCATGCCATCACGCTCCAGCACCGGACGCGGCGCGGCGAGGTAGAGCGGCACGATCTCGATGTTTTCCATGAAGATGTACTGCCAGATATCCAGTTCAGTCCAGTTCGACAGCGGGAAGACGCGGATGCTCTCGCCCTTGTTGATCTGGCCGTTGTAGTTGTGCCACAGCTCAGGACGCTGGTTTTTCGGGTCCCAGCGATGGAAGCGGTCGCGGAAAGAGTAGATACGCTCTTTGGCGCGAGACTTCTCTTCATCACGACGTGCGCCGCCAAAGGCCGCATCAAAACCATATTTATTCAGCGCCTGCTTCAGCCCTTCGGTTTTCATGATGTCAGTGTGTTTGGCACTGCCGTGGACAAACGGGTTAATCCCCATCGCCACGCCTTCCGGGTTGCGGTGAACCAGCAACTCTGCGCCCATCGCTTTCACGGTGCGGTCGCGAAACTCGTACATTTCACGGAATTTCCAGCCGGTATCCACATGCAGCAACGGGAACGGCAGCGTGCCAGGATAAAAGGCTTTACGCGCCAGATGCAGCATTACCGAGGAGTCTTTACCGATGGAGTACATCATCACCGGATTGCTGAACTCGGCCGCGACTTCGCGAATGATGTGGATACTCTCCGCCTCCAGCTGACGCAGATGAGTGAGTCGTTTTTGGTCCATGATTTTCCCTCAAGCCAGATTGACAACGGCGGACTCGCGAGCCCCCTGCTGTGCCGAATGTTTAAACCAGGCGAGTTGCCCGTGCAGATTAACCACCTCTCCGATCACCAGTAGCGCCGGAGTAGGTGCCGAGGCGGCCAGCGCCTCAAGTTGTTCTAAGGTGCCGGTCAGCACCTGTTGATCCTGACGGGTGCCGCGACTGATCACCGCCACCGGCGTTGATGGCGCGCGACCATGCTGAATCAGCGCCGCGCTGATGGCAGCAGCTTTAACCGTTCCCATGTAGATCGCCAGCGTCTGACGCGCACGCGCCAGTGATGGCCAGTCAATGTCATCCCCATCGGGACGGCAGTGACCCGTAATAAACATTACGCTCTGCGCATAATCGCGGTGGGTCAGCGGAATCCCGGCATAGGCCGTTGCACCGGCAGCCGCGGTAACGCCCGGCACCACCTGGAACGGAATGCCTGCCTGCTGAGCCGCCTGCAGCTCTTCGCCGCCACGGCCGAAGATAAAGGGATCGCCGCCCTTGAGGCGGACAACGCGCTTGCCTTTCAGCGCCAGTGAAACCAGCAACTGATTAATCTCTTCCTGCGGCAACGTGTGCGCGCTGGCTCGTTTGCCGACGCAGATGCGGTCGGCATCGCGGCGCACCAGGTCCAGCACCTCTTCACTGACCAGATGGTCGTAAAGCACCACATCCGCTAACTGCATCACCTGCAGGCCGCGCAGCGTCAGCAGGCCGCTGTCGCCCGGTCCGGCACCCACCAGGAAAATCTCGCCCTGACGGGTTGGCTCTTCCTGCAGTTCACGGTCCAGGGTACGTTTCGCCTCTTCGACGTTACCGGCTGACATCTCACTGGCGAACCGGCCATCGAAAGCGCGTTCCCAGAAGCGTCGACGGTCAGACATGCGGCTGAAGCGTGCTTTAACTTTATCGCGCCAGAGTCCGGCCACCTCAGCCATCTGGCCGAGACTGGCAGGCAACAGCGTTTCGATTTTTTCGCGCAGCATACGTGCCAGCACCGGTGCGGTGCCGCTGGAGGAGATCGCCACCACCAGAGGTGAGCGGTCAACAATCGAGGGGAAGATAAAGGTGCATTTTGGCTGGTCATCAACCACGTTAACCAGCTTCTGCCGCGCGTTAGCAGCTTCAAAGACCTGGGTGTTGAGATGGTTGTCGTCGGTCGCGGCGATCACCAGGAAAACCCCATCCAGCTGGGCCGGGTCAAATTCAGTCGCCAGCCACTCCAGCTCCTGCTTTTCCAGCAGTGCCTGCAGTTCAGGGCAGAGTTCACGCGAGGCGATCAGAACGCGCGCACGCGCACGGCGCAGTAGTTCAATTTTTCGCGCCGCAATATCTCCACCGCCGACAACCAGAACCGGGCGGCCAGAGAGATCGGCAAAAAGAGGCAAATAGTCCACGTTAACCCTGATGTTTTAACTTTGTATTAACGCGACTATACGTCGCCGGGTTTATGCAGTTGAAATTACGAATTGGAATGAGTAGTTACCGAATGGAATAAAGACTTCGCAAAGCACAGAACAATTTGGTCTTAGCAGATGAAATATAATGGCTTTTTCGTGAACAGGTTCACAGATTCACCTCTGTGCCTGTAACTGTAAAAGCAGATAAGTGCCAGCAATAAACACGCGTTACCCCATCATGTTAAGGCAGCAACTTATTCCGTTAACCAGGTCGCAGAACAAAGAGGGTATAATACGCGCGGCATGACTGACTCAGGTCCGCATGTTGAATGCCTATCGAATAATGAAAAAAGGACGCATTATGTTTTGTTCCCTCCGCCTGAGGGTAGCGACAGTTTTGTTTAGCGCACTCATTTCCCCGCTGGTTTTAGCCACGCCGACAGGTCAGTTTGCCGAACAGCAGGTCCGGCACATCGCCACTTATTTTCCTGGCCGCATGAGCGGCAGTCCGGCTGAATTGATGGCCACGGACTATCTGCAGCAACAATTTACCGCGCTGGGTTATAAAACCGATACCCGCCAGTTCAACACGGGCTACAAATGGCAGGAAGATGACGGCACGCAGCGCTGGCATAAACTGACGGCAACCTCCGTCATTGCTGCGCGCGCAGGCAGCGTGCCACAGGAGATTCTGATCGTGGCGCACCTGGATACCTGGACACCGCAAAACAGCAACCAGGTCCATCACAATCTGGGCGGCTTACGCCTGCAGGGTGTTGATGACAATGCGTCAGGTCTTGGCGTGATGCTGGAGCTGGCGCAGCAACTGAGTCGCAAGCCGCTTCACTATGGCATTCGCTTTGTGGCGCTGAGCGCCGGAGAAGCGGATCTGCACGGCCTGGATGATTATGTTGAGCGAATGAGCACCCGTGAGAAGAAGAACACGCTGCTGGTCATCAATCTGAATAGCCTGATAACCGGCGATCATCTCTATTTCAACAGCGGCATGAACACGCCCCGGGCGGTGCGCAAACAGACCAGCGATCGCGCCCTGCTACTGGCACGTCAGCAAGGCATTCCCGCTGCCAGTCATCAGCTGAATCGCAAGGACTTCAATGGCCTGAATGCCTTTGACAAGGCAGGCTTTCCGCTGCTGAATGTTACTGCCAGTAACTGGTCGCTGGGTAACAAAGATGGCGCACTACAGCGTCATCGTAGCCCGCACTTTCCTGATGGCGTGACCCGTCATCAGACTGACCTGGATAATCTGAACTATCTCGACCGCTGGCTGCCGGGCCAGATAGCCCTGCGCACCCGCGACAGTGTCCGCGTGCTGCTGCCGCTGCTCAGCGAACTGACCAATCCCAAAGTGTGAGGATCTGACATGTATGTGGTCTTTCTGAATTACATTCGTCCGATAGAAGAGGTTGAGGTGCTGCTGGCAGGCCATATTGAATGGCTTGACCGCTATTTTGAGGCAGGCAGTTTTATTGCCGCAGGACGTAAAGATCCACGCACAGGTGGCATGCTGCTGGTCAGGGAGATGGAGCGTGAAGCGCTGGATGCGATCTTAGCGGAAGATCCGTTTGTGACGGTGGCAGAGTATGAGGTGACGAAAGTGAATGTGACTCGTGCAGCGGAGGCGTTTGCCGGATTAAAAGGCGTTTAACTTTCCGCCTGAGCGTCAAGAAGCACTTCTCTCCCTGATTTCAGGGAGAGAAGCTCGGTATTACCCTTCGTGCAGACCACACTCGCGCTTGAGACCGAAGAAGCGTGTCTCTTCTTCTGCCATACCCGGCTCCCACTTGCGGGTGGTGTGGGTATCGCCCACCGAAAGATAGCCTTCATCCCACAGCGGATGGTACTTAAGCTTGTGCTGCTCCAGGTACTGATGAATCTGACGGTTATCCCAGTCGATAATCGGCAGCAGCTTAAAGACGCCACGCTGTACACCCAGCACCGGCAGATTCGCCCGGCTGCCTGACTGGTCGCGGCGGAGGCCAGCAAACCAGGTCTGTGCGCCCAGGGTTTCGATGGCGCGGTTCATCGGCTCGACTTTGTTAATCTCGTTATATTTCTCAATCCCCTCGACGCCCTGCTCCCACAGTTTGCCGTAACGCGCTTCCTGCCAGGCCGGTGAGGTCTCGGCGCGAAACACTTTGAGGTTGAGGTTGAGCTGGTCCGCCAGCTCATCAATAAAACGATAGGTCTCCGGGAACAGATAGCCGGTGTCAGTCAGGATCACCGGAATATCGGGCTGCTGGCGCGTCACCAGGTGCAGCGACACCGCGGCCTGAATACCGAAACTGGAGGAGAGCACATAAGCGCCCGGCAGATTCTCCAGCGCCCAGCTGACCCGCTCTTCCGCTGAAGACTTCTCCAGCTGCGCATTGGTCGCGGCCAGCGCCATGGCACGCTGGACTTTGGACATCTCATTCAGTGCTGCGAGGTCGGGCTGACTCATTTTGCTTCCTCCCAAAAATCGCGTGCCGGGTCCAGCACCGGCGCAACAATGCCCGCGCGGATGGTGAAGTCACCAAAGCCTTCTGCGGCCTGGCGCTCGGTGGCCCAGCGTCCCACCAGCTCATCAATCGTGGCGAGAATTTCGCTTTCGTTAATGTTTTCACGGTACATACGGGGAATACGCGTTCCGCTGCGGTTTCCGCCCAGATGCAGGTTGTAGCGGCCTGGCGCTTTACCCACCAGACCCAGCTCAGCCAGCATGGCACGGCCGCAACCGTTCGGACAACCGGTAACGCGTAACACTATGTGCTCATCGCCGACGCCATGCGCGTGCATGATGCCTTCTACTTTGGTCACAAACGCTGGCAGGAAACGTTCGGCTTCTGCCATCGCCAGCGGACAGGTCGGGAACGCGACGCAGGCCATCGAGTTTTCGCGCTGAGGCGTAACCTGATCCATCAGACCATGCTCACGGGCGATCGCTTCGATCTGCGCTTTCTCACTTTCCGGCACGCCTGCCACAATCAGATTCTGGTTGGCGGTCAGACGGAAATCACCCTGATGAATTTTCGCAATTTCAGCGATGCCGCTTTTCAGCGGTCGGCCCGGATAATCGAGCAGACGGCCATTTTCAATAAACAGCGTCAGGTGCCATTTGTTGTCGATGCCTTTGATCCAGCCAATACGATCGCCACGGGTGGTGAACTCATACGGACGAATCGGCTCAAACGTCACACCAGCACGTTTTTCAACTTCCGCTTTAAACGTCTCGACGCCAACGCGTTCCAGGGTGTATTTGGTTTTGGCGTTTTTACGATCGGTACGGTTGCCCCAGTCGCGCTGAGTCGTCACAACCGCCTCGGCCACATCAAGGATCTTCTCTACCGGGAAGTATCCAAACTCGCTGGCGGTGCGCGCGTAAGTCGCTTTGTTACCGTGCTCGATCGACAGGCCGCCGCCCACCAGCAGGTTGAAGCCCACCAGCTTGCCATTCTCAGCGACCGCAACAAAGTTCAGATCGTTGGCGTGCAGATCCACATCGTTGTGCGGCGGAATCACGACTGTGGTTTTGAATTTACGCGGCAGATAGGTTTCACCGAGAATCGGCTCTTCATCAGTGGTTGCGACTTTTTCTTTATCCCACCAGATCTCTGCATAGGCACGGGTGCGCGGCAGCAGATGCTCAGAGAGCTTCTTCGCCCACTCATAGGCTTCCTGATGCAGCTCAGACTCTACCGGGTTCGAGGTACAGAGCACGTTACGGTTTACGTCGTTGGCGGTCGCCAGCGCATCCAGTCCCACTTCATGCAGCATCTGATGCGTCGGCTTGACGTTCTTCTTCAGAATGCCGTGAAACTGGAAGGTCTGACGGTTGGTCAGACGGATGCTGCCGTAAATGGTTTTATCGGTAGCAAATTTGTCGATAGCCAGCCACTGGGTCGGCGTAATGATGCCGCCCGGCAGTCGGCAGCGCAGCATCATTGCGTGACGCGGCTCCAGCTTCTGCTCGGCACGTTCGGCGCGAATGTCGCGGTCATCCTGCTGGTACATGCCGTGAAAGCGGATCAGCAGGAAGTTGTCGCCGGTGAAACCGCCGGTCAGACCTTCTTCCAGATCTTCTTTGATGGTGCCGCGCAGATAGTTGCTCTGCTTCTTCAGACGCTCAGCGTCTGTTAATTTGCCTTCGACAACCAGCGGTCCAGGGTGTTTATCGCTCATTAGTAAACGTCTCGCTGATAACGGCGCTCAATGCGCAGCTCACTTAAAAATTCGTCGGCCGTTTCACGATCCATTCCGCCGTGTTCGACCACCACATCCAGCAGTGCCTGCTCGACGTCTTTTGCCATACGGTTCGCATCGCCACAGACATAAAGATGCGCGCCCTCTTCAATCCAGCGCCAGACTTCGGCCCCTTTCGCACGGATCTTATCCTGTACGTAAATCTTCTCTGCCTGATCGCGTGACCAGGCGAGGTCGATATTCGTCAGCAGGCCATCCTTCACATATTTCTGCCACTCCACCTGGTAGAGGAAATCGTCGGTGAAGTGCGGATTACCAAAGAATAGCCAGTTTTTACCGCTGGCACCGTCGTTGTCGCGTTGCTGCATAAAGGCGCGGAACGGCGCGATGCCGGTGCCCGGACCAATCATGATCACAGGCGCGTCCGGATTAGCCGGCAGGCGGAAATTGTCGTTGTGTTCGATGAAGACCCGGACCTCGCCCTCTTCTTCGATGCGATCGGCCAGCCAGGTCGAAGCGCCGCCGCCGCGCTGGCGACCTTCAATATCAAAGCGCACTGCACCTACGGTAATGTGAACTTCGGACTCGGTTTCGGCCTGTGAGGAGGCAATAGAGTAGAGTCGCGGCGTCAGCGGTCGCAGCAGGCCGGTCAGCTGTTCTGCGGTGAGCTCAGCCGGGGCCAGACGCACCATATCCACAATCGGATAGTGCTGCGCATACTGCTGCAGCCTGGCTTTATCATCCACCAGTGACAGCAGCTCGGCGTTGCGGGACAGCTGGGCGTACTGCGCCACGATCTGCGCAGTATTCACCGTCAGCTCGAAATGCTTCTGCAGCGCCTCAGCCAGCGGCAGGGTTTTGCCCTGAACCTCTACTGACTCATCGCCTTTCAGCCAGACCAGCTCCAGCAGCTCGCTGACCAGCGCCGCGTCATTTTCATACCAGACGCCCAGCGCATCGCCAGGCTGGTAGCGGAGACCTGAGTCGCCCAGATCGATTTCGATATGGCGCACATCTTTGTCTGAGTCACGTCCGGTGATTTTCTGATTTACCGCCAGACTGGCGCTGAGCGGAGACTCTTTGCTGTAGGGACTGGTGGTGACTTCGTTGACGCTGCCTGCCGCTGTCGCCGCAGCCTGCGCCGGGGATTCGGTCGGCACGCGCTTTTTCAGAATTTCCGTCAGCGCACTGCGCCAGGCGGAAGCCTGCTCAGCATACTCAACATCCGCATCGACGCGATCCAGCAGACGCTCGCCACCCAGCTCTGCCAGACGGTTGTCAAAATCTTTGCCCGCCTGACTGAAAAATTCGTACGAGGTGTCGCCCAGGCCAAACACCGCAAAGGCTGCACCGGCCATTTTCGGTGCCTTTTTCGACATCAGGAATTTATGCAGTGCCACCGCCTCTTCCGGCGGCTCACCTTCGCCCTGGGTGGAGGTCACCACGACCAGCATTTTTTCCTGGCCAATCTGTTTGAACTTGTAATCACCGGCGTTCACCAGGTTTACGTTGAGCTTCGCGGCCAGCAGGTCATCACGCAACTGCTCAGCCAGACGACGGGCATTGCCAGTCTGGGAGGCAGAAAGCAGCGTAATGGCGGGCACGTCTACCGGAGCGGGTGTACTGCCTGCGACGGCGCTACCTGGCGTCTGTTCTACCCGACCCCAGAAATAGCCGGACAGCCACGCCAGTTGAGTCGGGGAATAATCTGTCGTCGCCGCCTGTAAGCGGGCGAGTTGTTCCGGTGAGAGCGGAAGCATAGAACCAGGTGCCTGAGTCGTCATCGCGTTAAAAATTCCAGTATCAGAAGTCCGGACCGTAAATGGCGGAAGAGTGCGTAGGTTACCGGTCTGTATATTAACGATTAAATACACCTTCGACATATCAAATAACCAAAATGACTAAAGGGTTTTCCAGGTAGGCATAATCGTTAAAAGTGGTAAGCAAAGCGGTGATATATCAGTTGATTAGCTGGTTACCGGGAATTAACGCCGCGGGAAACGTATCGGTTTGTGCGGTGCGGGTGCGAAAAAAGCGGTAATCAGGTAGAATTCAGCGGTTTTTTAATGTCTGAGAACCACTATGTCTACCACCTTGTTTAAAGAGTTCCAGTTCGAAGCCGCGCACCATCTACCGAATGTGCCGGCCGGACACAAATGTGGCCGTCTGCACGGTCATTCGTTCCTGGTTCGTCTGGAGATTACCGGCGAAGTGGATGCGCATACCGGCTGGGTTATGGATTTTGCTGAACTGAAGGCGGCGTTTAAGCCCCTCTATAATCGGCTGGATCACTACTATCTGAATGATATTCCTGGCCTGGAAAATCCCACCAGCGAAGTGCTGGCAAAATGGATCTGGGATCAGATGAAGCCAGAACTGCCGCTGTTAAGCGCGGTGATGATCAAAGAAACCTGCACTGCAGGCTGCGTTTACCGCGGCTAAGCCTGTCGGATCGAACCCTTCGATCCGACGCTATTTCCTCTCCGTCCCGCCCTTCACGCTCGTTTCCCCGCGATTAACCACGCAATACGCTTAATCAGGCAATATTCAGGTACTTATGGGTTTGCATCGACAGACGCCAGTTACGTGCAATGCAGGTCTCGATGCAGAGTCGGGTGGCATCATCTTTGCGGCTGATCGGCTGTAACGCGATGATCCGGGCTTTAGTGTCGTCTATTCCTGCCAGCAGCAGATCCAGCGCGTCCACATCACGCTCGCGCGCCACCGGATGCTTGATTTCATCGGCCCGGCTCAGCGCCTGAGGCAGCACATCATAACCGCCGCGCATGTTGACTTTCGGGGAGACGGTCACCCAGGTCTGTTCGGAACAGTGAATCTCGTGCGTTCCGCTGGTCTCAATCTGGCACTGGAAACCGTGCTGTTCCAGCGCAGTCGTTAACGGACGCAGATCGTAAATCGCCGGTTCGCCGCCGGTAATCACCACGTGCCGGGCCGTCCAGCCCTGCTGTGCAATGGCATTCACCAGGGTCGCCGCGTCGGCATCACCCCACGCATCGCTTTCCACTGTCTTGATCAAAATATCGCCCAGCGACGTTTCCCGATCTGTCCGCTTTTCCCAGGTGTGTTTGGTATCGCACCAGCTACAGCCCACCGGGCATCCCTGTAAGCGAATGAAAATGGCAGGCACGCCGGTGTAATAACCTTCGCCCTGCAGTGTCTGGAACATTTCATTGATCGGGTATTGCATTACGGACTCGCTTGAAAAAAACAGGGCGCTGATTATGGCAGATTTGCCGCGCAGCTCAATCACGCGTTGTGCCTTTTATCCGCGCAGGACTAAAGCAAACTGTCACAACAGAGAGACGTCAGACAGTTAACAGGCTCAAAACGTGGCTGACGGGGATGCTACTTTTATACCTTTGCGATCGGGCCCTGTCATCCGCATCTGCACATTGCTCCCAACAAAAAGCCCCGCACAAGGCGGGGCTTCAGAGGCCGATGATGTCACTTAGCGCGACATCAACGCGCGGTCATTACTGACCTTTAACTTCTTTCAGACCGTTGAATGGCGCTTTAGAACCCAGCGCTTCTTCGATACGGATCAGCTGGTTGTACTTAGCAACACGGTCAGAACGGCTCATTGAACCGGTTTTGATCTGGCCCGCTGCAGTACCTACCGCCAGGTCAGCGATGGTGGCATCTTCAGTTTCGCCTGAACGGTGAGAGATCACGGCAGTGTAGCCCGCGTCTTTCGCCATTTTGATCGCAGCCAGGGTTTCGGTCAGAGAACCGATCTGGTTGAATTTGATCAGAATGGAGTTAGCGATACCTTTATCGATACCTTCTTTCAGGATTTTGGTGTTGGTGACGAACAGATCATCGCCCACCAGCTGGATTTTGTCGCCCAGCACTTTAGTCTGGTAAGCGAAGCCGTCCCAGTCAGATTCGTCCAGGCCATCTTCGATAGAAACGATCGGATACTGTTTAGTCAGATCTTCCAGGAAGTGGGTGAACTCTTCAGAGGTAAACGCTTTACCGCCTTCACCGGCCAGAACATATTTGCCATCTTTGTAGAACTCAGATGCTGCACAGTCCATTGCCAGGGTGATGTCTTTACCCAGCTCATAGCCTGCTGCTTTTACCGCTTCAGCGATAACGGCCAGGGCTTCTGCGTTAGAACCCAGGTTAGGCGCGTAGCCACCTTCGTCACCCACTGCAGTGCTCATGCCTTTGCTTTTCAGCACTTTTGCCAGGTTGTGGAAAACTTCAGAACCCATACGGATGGCTTCTTTCAGGTTTGCTGCACCAACCGGCTGAATCATGAATTCCTGGATGTCGACGTTGTTGTCGGCATGCTCGCCGCCGTTGATGATGTTCATCATTGGCAGTGGCATAGAGTATTTGCCTGGGGTGCCGTTCAGTTCAGCGATGTGCTCATACAGCGGCTGACCTTTAGAGGCTGCAGC
Organism: Pantoea sp. ANP04; assembly: GCF_041982285.1. Lineage (NCBI taxonomy): Bacteria > Pseudomonadati > Pseudomonadota > Gammaproteobacteria > Enterobacterales > Erwiniaceae > Pantoea > Pantoea sp. ANP04. Next base: position 41,729 of record NZ_JAUTYS010000019.1, read on the forward strand.
AGCTTTAGCCGCTGCCAGTGAAACGGCCAGAATGGCGTTAGCACCGAAGTTAGATTTGTTCTCAGTACCGTCCAGGTCGATCATGATCTTATCGATGTTCGCCTGATCTTTCGCGTCTTTGCCTTTTACCGCTTCAGCAATCGGACCGTTTACTGCAGCAACGGCTTTGGTTACGCCTTTGCCCAGGAAACGTGATTTGTCACCGTCACGCAGTTCCAGCGCTTCGCGTGAACCGGTAGAGGCACCTGATGGCGCAGCGGCCAGGCCAACGAAACCGCCTTCCAGATGCACTTCAGCTTCAACAGTCGGGTTACCACGTGAGTCGATAATTTCGCGACCGATGACTTTTACGATTTTGGACATTACGATTTTCCTCAGTACAAGTTAGTCAATCCTAAGACAGGCAACGCGCGAAAAGTTCGCGCGCTGCCTGTGAAACTTACTTCGCTAAACGCTTCTGATGCTCATGCGCGGCTTTAACAAAGCCGGCAAACAACGGATGGCCGTCGCGTGGGGTCGAGGTAAACTCAGGGTGGAACTGGCAAGCCACAAACCACGGATGGTTCGGGAGTTCGATAATCTCAACCAGTTGATCATCACCCGAGCGACCTGCTACGCGCAGACCGGCTGCTTCAATCTGCTTTAACAGCATATTGTTCACTTCATAGCGGTGGCGATGGCGCTCAACGATGGTGTCAGAGCCGTAGAGCTGGCGAACCTGACTGCCCGGCGTTAACTGACACTGCTGGCTGCCCAGACGCATGGTGCCGCCCAGATCGCTCTGCTCGCTGCGGACTTCGACGTTGCCATCTTCGTCACGCCATTCGGTGATTAATGCCACCACCGGATATTTACAGTCTGGCACAAATTCAGTGGAGTTGGCGCCAGGCATGCCAGCGACATTGCGGGCAAACTCCATCAGCGCGACCTGCATACCCAGGCAGATGCCGAGGTAAGGCACGTTGTTTTCACGTGCGTATTGCGCGGTCATCAGCTTGCCTTCCACGCCACGGTAACCGAAGCCACCTGGAATCAGAATCGCATCCAAATCTTTCAGTAATTCGACACCACGTGACTCAACATCCTGCGAATCGATCAGTTTGATGTTCACAGTGACGCGATTTTTCAGGCCGCCATGTTTCAGCGCTTCGATGACTGACTTGTAGGCATCCGGCAGCTCAACATACTTGCCCACCATACCGATGGTGACTTCACCACCCGGATTGGCTTCTTCGTAAATCACCTGCTCCCACTCAGCCAGGTTGGCTTCCGGTGCATTCAGGTTGAAGCGCTTACAGATATAGTCATCCAGGCCCTGCGACTTCAGCATGCCAGGAATCTTGTAGATGGAATCAACGTCTTTCAGCGAAATAACCGCTTTTTCAGGGACGTTACAGAACAGGGCGATTTTGGCACGTTCATTGGCCGGTACGGCACGGTCAGAACGGCAAATCAGCACATCTGGCTGGATACCAATCGACAGCAGCTCTTTTACAGAGTGCTGAGTCGGTTTCGTTTTCACTTCACCCGCCGCCGCCATATAAGGCACCAGCGTCAGGTGCATATACATCGTGTGTTCGCGGCCCACATCCACGGCCATCTGGCGAATCGCTTCCAGGAACGGCAGTGATTCGATATCTCCTACCGTGCCGCCGATTTCAACCAGCACCACATCATGACCTTCACCGCCTTCAATGATGCGTTCTTTGATGGCGTTGGTGATGTGCGGGATAACCTGAATAGTTGCGCCCAGATAGTCGCCACGGCGTTCTTTGCGCAGGACTTCTGAATAGATACGGCCAGTGGTGAAGTTGTTACGACGCGACATTTTGGTGCGGATGAAGCGTTCGTAGTGACCCAAATCCAGATCGGTTTCAGCGCCGTCATCAGTGACGAAAACTTCACCGTGCTGTGTCGGGCTCATGGTGCCTGGATCCACGTTAATATACGGGTCCAGCTTCATGATGGTCACGTTCAGACCACGCGCTTCGAGAATGGCTGCGAGGGAGGCTGCGGCAATGCCTTTACCCAGAGAGGAAACGACCCCGCCGGTCACAAAAATATAATTCGTTGTCATGCTGAACCTGAGAGTTTAGGTTTAAAGACGGTGGAATAACCAGGACGGGAAAACAGTATACTGGAAACCGCTATCAGCCACAATTGATGAATCACAGCCATCCTCCAACGCATTGCTGCGTCTTAACATAGCGGATAGCTGCCGATGAAATGTTGATGTGCGTCACAAAGTTGCCGCCGCGCTGAATCGAGTAAGCGTAAACGGCGACTTTATGCACAGCGGTGGAATAATCAGCGCTTCTCGTCCTGTTTCACCTCCTGCCAGGCAGCCTCCATTTGCTCCAGTGTGGCGCCCGGCATGCTGAGACCTTGTGCATTGATAATCGCTTCCACTTCACGGAACCGGCGCTCAAACTTGTCATTCGCCTTTTGCAGTGCGGTTTCCGCTTTGCTGCCAAGATGACGCGAGAGGTTAACCGTGGCAAACAGCAGGTCGCCAATCTCCTCTTCCAGCTTCTCGCCATCCACCACGCTCTGCTGCGCCTCGTGCATCACTTCATCAATCTCTTCGTGCACTTTCGCCACCACCGGTCCCAGCGTAGTCCAGTCGAAGCCGACGTTGTGACAGCGCTTCTGAATCTTGTGGGCGCGCATCAATGCGGGCAGCGCTTTGGGGATATCATCCAGCGCGGAATGCTGGGCTTTGTCCGCACGCTCGGCAGTTTTAATCGCTTCCCAGTTTTTCAGCACGTCGCTGCTGGTTTCTGCTGTGGCATCGCCAAAAATATGCGGATGACGTCGCTCCAGCTTGTCGCTAATCGCGTGACAGATATCCTCGAAATTGAAGCGTTCCTGTTCGCTGGCCATCTGCGCATAGAACACCACCTGAAACAGCAGATCGCCCAGTTCGCCGCGCAGGTCGTCAAAATCTTCGCGCTGAATAGCGTCCAGCACTTCGTAAGTCTCTTCCAGGGTATAGGGCGCAATAGTGGCAAAGGTCTGTTCACGATCCCATGGGCAACCATGCTGTGGATCGCGCAGCGTTTTCATTATGCCAAGCAGGCGCTCAATAGCGTTCATTCAGGCGGTTCCTTGATGAGTCAGGTGATGGGCAACGATCAGAGAAGCAAGGCGTGCAACCCGGCCGGATGTGGTGAACAGCATCCGGCCGGGTTTCAGGGTGCAGAAAACGCCCGCGCAACCTCCTGTTGCCGGTTGCTTCAGAGCCTGACTGAATATCAGTGCAGGCGGCGGGCGTCAATGATATCAGAGACCTGGTTCAGTCGCGCCAGGACACGTCCCAGAACCTGGTGGTTGTAGATCTCAATATCCATATCGATAGTCGCCAGCTGCTTTTTGGTGTCGCTGCGGCTTGAGACGCCCAGTACATTCACTTTCTCGTTGGCGAGAATGGTGGTGATGTCGCGCAGTAAGCCGCTGCGATCGTTGGCGGTGACGCGCACCACCAGCGAGTAACCGCTGGAGTAGCTTTCGCCCCACACCGCATCGACGATACGTTCCGGCGCGTGCGATGTGAGTTCAGCCAGCTGGTCGCAGTCGGCGCGGTGAATGGAGATACCGCGCCCCTGGGTGATGAAGCCGACAATGTCATCCCCCGGAATCGGCTGGCAGCAGCGGGCGATGTGGTGCATCAGATTGCCTACGCCCTCCACGACTACGCGCCCACTCTCTTTGCGCGCAGGCTGAGAGTAGGCTTTCTGAGTCAGCTGGCGCAGCGCTTCACGATCTTCCTCTTCAGCACTCGGTTTGTTCAGCTTCGCCTGCAGGAAGTTAACCATCTGATTCAGACGAATATCGCCGCCGCCAATCGCCGCCAGCAACTCTTCAAGCGAGGTCACGTTATAGCGCGGCAGCAGCAGTTTTTCCGCTTCGCGCAGGCTGATATCAAGCTGATTCAGTTCGTTATCCAGAATCTGCCGTCCGGCGATAATATTCTTGTCGCGATCCTGCTTGCGGAACCAGTTGTGGATCTTCGAGCGTCCACGGCTGGTGGTAATGTAGCCCAGGTTCGGGTTGAGCCAGTCACGGCTCGGGTTCGGCTGTTTCTGGGTAATCACTTCAACCTGGTCGCCCATCTGCAGCTGGTAGGTGAACGGCACGATGCGGCCACCAATTTTTGCGCCGATGCAGCGGTGACCGATGTCACTGTGAATGTGGTAGGCGAAGTCGAGCGGTGTCGAACCTGCGGGTAGATCCACGACGTCGCCTTTTGGCGTAAAGACGTAGACCCGGTCATCAAACACCTGGCTACGGACTTCTTCCAGCAACTCGCCGGAGTCAGCCATCTCTTCCTGCCAGCTGATCAGCTTACGCAGCCAGGCAATGCGCTCTTCGTGACCCGCTGCGCCACGCGCGCTGCTGGAGGTGGGGCCCTCTTTGTACTTCCAGTGTGCCGCAACGCCCAGTTCGGCATCTTCGTGCATCTGTCGGGTACGGATCTGGATCTCCACCGTTTTGCCCTGCGGCCCAAGCACGACGGTATGAATCGACTGGTAGCCGTTGGGCTTGGGGTTGGCCACGTAGTCATCGAACTCGCTGGGCAGATGGCGATAAAGCGTATGTACCGTACCCAGTGCGCCGTAGCAATCCTGCAGGCGGTCGGCGACGATACGCACCGCACGCACATCAAACAGCTCATCAAAGGCCAGCGACTTTTTCTGCATCTTGCGCCAGATGCTGTAGATATGTTTCGGACGACCATAAACTTCGGCGCGCACGCCCTCTTTCGCCATCTCTTTGCGCAGGTTGCTGACAAAATTGTCGATGTACTGCTCACGATCAATTCGCCGCTCATGCAGTAGTTTGGCAATGCGCTTGTATTCGTCGGGATGGAGATAGCGGAAGCAATAATCTTCCAGCTCCCATTTGAGCTGACCGATACCCAGACGGTTGGCCAGAGGTGCATAGATGTTGGTGCTCTCTTTGGCCGCCAGCACCCGCTCATCTTCCGGCGCATCTTTCATTTCGCGCAGGTTCATGATGCGTTCGGCCAGCTTCAGCACTACGCAGCGGAAATCTTCCACCATTGCCAGCAGCATGCGGCGGACATTATCCACCTGTTCAGAGGCCATGGAGTCGTTGTGAATCGCTTTCAGCTGGCGAATGGCGTCCATGTCACGCACGCCGTGCACCAGCGAGACAATGCCTTTACCGACGGCGGTTTCCAGCTCTTCTTCACTGACCACTTCATCGTTAGCCAGCGGGAAAATCAGTGCTGCACACAGGCTTTCAATATCCATGCTGAGCATTGAGAGGATTTCCACCATCTCGATACCGCGCCACAGAAGCAGCGACTGATCGGGATGGCCCTGCGTCTGCGCTTCGCAGTAGCGCCAGGTCTCGGCAACGCGTTGACATGATTGCGGGTTGGCAATACCGAGACTGGCGATCCACTGGTCGAGGGCGAAATCTCCCTCGGTATTTAAATGCGCACTTCTGACCGCAACCATAACCTCTCCTGCACAACGACATTCATCGCTTATGTTTTTCTGAACAGCACCATGGATTCGAGATGACGGGTATGAGGAAACATATCCAGCATCGCGACCCTTTCCAATTGGTAGCCTGCTGACAGCAATATCTGGCTGTCGCGGGCGAGTGTTGTGGGATTACACGAAACATAGACCACACGTTCTGGTGCAAGTTTAACCACATGCGCCATTACGCCCGCAGCCCCGGCGCGTGCCGGATCGAGTAATACCTTGTTAAACCCCTGTGTCGCCCACGGCTGGCGCGACACCTCTTCTTCCAGATTATGCTGAAAGAAACTTACATTTTTAAGATTATTCAAATCAGCATTATACGCTGCCTGCCGCACTAATGCTGCAATCCCCTCCACACCAACCACATTTTGTACGAAGATTCCTACAGGAAGTGTGAAGTTTCCCATGCCACAAAACAGATCCAGCACGCGGTCTTCCGGCTGCAAATCCAGCCAGGCGATCGCCTTCGCGACCATCTGCTGATTCACCCCATCATTAACCTGGATAAAATCCTGTGGATTGAAGGTTAGCTTAAGTTGATGAGAGTGATAAAAGGGCATCGATTCACTTAACGCCGTCAGATTTTCATCGCCCGCATCCAGGAACAGCATCAGCTGATGTTTATGCGAAAACTGTTCCAGTTTTTCACGGTCATCTGTATGCAGCGCATCAAGATGGCGCAGAATCATCAGCGGGCCATTGTCCGCCAGCACCAGTTCCACATGCCCGAGACGCCTGACAGCTCGCAGGTCGCTGAGACACTGGTGCAGCGGAACCAGCAATGCCTCAAGTTCGGGCACTAAAACGGGGCAGTGCTGTATATCGACCAGATCGTTGCTGGCTTCCTGCCGGAATCCCATCTGCAATCGCTGCGCTTTATTTTGCCATTGCAGACCCAGACGCGCACGACGGCGGTAACCCCAGGGCTGACCGGCGATCACCTCATCCACCGCGACACTCTGTGAGGCGGCCTGGCTCAGCATCCGGCTCAGGGCCTGCGCTTTGCTCTGCTGTTGCAGTGCCACATCGGCATGCTGCTGCTGGCAACCGCCGCAGCGATCATAGTGCGGGCAGCGCGGTGTCACCCGAGCCGGACTGCGGCTAATCAGCCGTGTCACTTTCGCCCGGGCAAATTGACGTTTATCCTCTGTCAGCACAATCTCAGCCTGTTCACCCGGCAGGGCACCCGCGACAAACAGGGTTTTGCCCTTGTGGCGTGCCACACCTTGTCCAAACGGGTCAAGCTCCTCAATGGTGACGGTAAGGCGTTGTTGCGTCGTCACGCGCTGTTTTGCAACGTAGAATTGCGCCATAGTGTTATTTATTCTCTTTATCGAAAAACGACCTGCATAGCTTTATCGACAGCATGCACAGGGACGTTAATGCCGGAGTAGCCAGGCGACTATTATGACCAAATACAGCCTTCGGGCGCGAATGATGATTTTAATTCTGGCACCCACGCTGATGGTTGGCCTGCTGCTCAGCTCATTTTTTGTGGTGCACCGCTACAATGAGCTACAGCGACAGGTAATCGATGCCGGGGCCAACATCATCGAACCCCTGGCGATTTCCAGCGAATACAGCATGACCTGGCACAATCGTGATGCCATGCGTGAACTGGTCAGCCTGCTGCATCGTCGCCACTCCGCCATTGTTCGGGCGATCTCGGTGTTTGATAACCACAATCAGCTCTACGTCACCTCCAATCACAAGCAAAACCTCAGCCTGTTGCAACAGGATGACATCCGCGGCCTGCCCGACGATGTTTCAATGGAACGTCACGGCAGCATACTGATTCTGCGCACGCCGATTACCACCGAACGTTACGATGTGGATGAATTACCGGATGAAGATGCCAAGCCATCGGGCAATCCGCTGGGCTATGTGGCAATAGAGCTGGATCTGCAGTCGGTGCGTTTACAGCAGTATAAAGAGGTGTTTGTCGCCACGCTGATGCTGCTCTTCTGCCTCTGCCTTGCCATGCTGTTTGCTTACCGTCTGATGCGCGATGTCACCGGCCCGATCCGCAATATGGTCACCACCGTTGACCGCATCCGTCGCGGCCAGCTTGATAGCCGCGTTGAGGGTTACATGCTGGGTGAACTCAGCATTCTGAAAAACGGGATTAACGCGATGGCCATGTCGCTGACCGCCTATCACGAAGAGATGCAGCACAATATCGATCAGGCGACCTACGATCTGCGGGAAACACTGGAACAGCTGGAGATTCAGAACGTTGAGCTGGATCTGGCGAAGAAACGCGCCCAGGAAGCGGCGCGCATCAAATCTGAGTTTCTGGCCAATATGTCCCATGAGCTGCGAACGCCGCTGAATGGCGTGCTGGGCTTTACCCGCCAGATGCTGAAAACCCAGCTGCGCACGACGCAGCGCGACTATATGCAGACCATTGAACGTTCGGCTAATAACCTGCTCAGCATCATCAATGACGTGCTCGATTTCTCGAAGCTGGAAGCGGGCAAGCTGATGCTGGAGGCCATCCCCTTCCCGCTACGCGCCACGCTGGATGAAACTCTGGTGCTGCTGGCGCCGTCGGCACATGATAAAGGGCTGGAGCTGACGGTGGTGTGTGACAGCAGCGTGCCGGACAACGTGATTGGCGATGCGCTGCGCCTGCAACAGATCCTGATCAACCTGATCGGAAACGCCATCAAGTTTACCGAGAAGGGATACATCGGCCTGCGCGTCGGACAGCGGGTGATTACGCAGTCGCGCGTCGAGCTGGAGATTCAGGTTGAGGACAGCGGCATCGGCATCTCTGAGCAGCAACAGACCCAGATGTTCCAGGCGTTTCGTCAGGCTGACGCCAGTATTTCGCGCCGTCATGGCGGTACCGGGCTGGGGCTGGTCATCACCCAGAAACTGGTACGGGAGATGGGCGGCGAAATCACCTTTAGCAGCCAGCCGGATCAAGGCTCTGTCTTTGTCATTCGCGTACAGCTGGATCTTAATCCTAATGCACCCGGCATGCCGCGCGTGCTGGATGCGCTGTCACATGCGCGCATTGCCTACGTGGAACCGGATGCTTATGTTGCCAGCGCAGCGCTGGAGATGCTGAGCGCGACACCGTTGCAGATTGACTACAGCGAAACGCTGGAGGGATTAAAAGCACCTCACTATCCGCTGCTGCTGATGGCGATGCCCGTCGATATCAGCCAGCCCGAACTGCTCAACGAGCGCAGGATTAATGGGCTGCTGGATCGGGCTGACAATGTGCTGATGGCGCTTCCCAGCCCGATGATGTTGCTGGCTGATGAGCTGAAGGCGCGGGGCATTGACGGCTGCATTGCGAAACCAATCTCTCTGACGCGACTCCTGCCGATGTTACTGGATCTCCATACCCGTCAGATGAGTGAACTGCCGCCATCTCCCCGCCTGCCGCTGACGGTGATGGCGGTGGATGATAATCCCGCCAATCTTAAACTGATTGGCGCGCTGCTCGAGGAGCAGGTGCAGAATATCCTGCTGTGCAGCAGCGCTGAACACGCTATTCGCGAGGCTCGCCAGCAGCCGCTGGATGTGATTCTGATGGATATTCAGATGCCTGAGATTGATGGCATTCGCGCCAGCGAAATTATCCGTAGCCTGCCTCAACACGCCAGCACGCCGATTGTGGCAGTGACCGCCCATGCCATTGATGGCGAGCGCGAGCAGTTGATCAAGGCAGGCATGAATGACTACCTTGCGAAGCCAATTGATGAGAGCAAGTTAAGGCAGCTTCTGGCGCGCTATACGCCGCCGCCGGTGGTCCCTGTGCCTGAACTGCTGCCAATATTACCCACGCTCGACTGGCAACTGGCACTGCGACAGGCGGCGAATAAACCCGATCTGGCACGCGATCTGCTGCGGATGCTGCTGGAATTTTTACCGGAAGTGCATGCGAAGATGGCGCAGTTTATGGCGACCAATGAGGTCAACGCCCTGCGTGAGATTATTCACAAGCTGCACGGCAGCGCCAGCTACAGCGGCGTACCGCGCATGAAACAACTCTGCCATCAGCTGGAGCGAGGACTGCTGGAGGCCAGCGACATCGCGGCACTGGAACCGGAGCTGCTGGAGTTGCAGGATGAGATGGAAAACGTCGCCAGAGAAGCCCGTCAGCTGTTAGGAATTGGATAAGGCTGGCGGCAGCTGCCGCCGAACCTGCCACTGTCTCAAACGCTAACCGGCTTGCAGGGCTAACTTACAGCGCGCTGGCCAGAAAAGAGCGTGGTGCTTAAACAGACATTCTGAATATCAACGCCCTTTTCAGTCTGCTCAATGTCCGCTCAATCCGGCTGGGCTTAATAATCAGGTGCGCCTGCCGGTTACCTGAATCCGGCCAGTTTCAGCGTGGCAGCCACGTTACGTGCCGTCATCTCAACATTTTTTCCGGCACTGGCCAGTGCTTCATCCAGCGAACAGATGGTGTAAAGCACGCTGAATACCGCATCGATTCCATGTTGATGCACCACGCCAACATCCGCCGTCAGGCTGCCGGCAATACCAATCACTGGCTTGTTAAAACGTTTTGCCACGCTGGCGACACCAATTGGCACCTTGCCATTAATACTCTGGCTGTCGATACGCCCTTCACCGGTAATCACCAGATCAGCATCTTTCACCTGGTCAGCCAGCCCCAGAGCCTCTGTGACAATTTCAATGCCGCGTCGCAGTTCCGCCCGACAAAAGGCGTGCAGTGCCGCCCCCATCCCGCCCGCTGCACCACCGCCAGGAATGTGCAGGACATCAATATCCAGATCGCGATGAATAATGGCGGCGTAATGCACCAATGCCTGATCGAGCTGCTGCACCAGCGCCGGTGTCGCGCCTTTCTGCGGACCGAAGATGGCCGATGCGCCTTCTTTTCCGGTGAGCGGATTAGAAACATCACACGCCACTTCGATGCGGCACTGATGAATGCGGGCATCCAGTGCATCAATATCAATGCTGGCAAGCGCAGAGAGTGCGCCGCCTCCGTGACCAATCTCGCCGCCCTGGGCGTCCAGCAGTCGGGCGCCGAGCGCCTGCATCATCCCGGCACCGCCATCATTGGTGGCGCTGCCGCCGATACCAATGATGATATGGCCGACGCCCTTATCCAGCGCATGCCTGATCAACTCGCCGGTGCCGAATGAGGTCGTTATCAGCGGGTCACGCTGTGCTGCCGGAACCTGTTCCAGTCCGCTGGCCGCGGCCATTTCGATATAGGCCGTGGACTCATCGCCGGACAGGCCATAAAAGGCATCAACCTGCGTGCCCAACGGTCCGGTCACCTTCAGCCTGACGATTTTTCCCTTCGTCGCCGCCACCATCGCTTCTACCGTGCCTTCGCCACCGTCGGCGACCGGTATTTTCACGTAATGTGCATCGGGGAAGATGTCACGGAAACCCGCTTCAATCGCTGATGCCACATCCAGGGCGGATAAACTCTCTTTATATGAATCCGGTGCGATTACGATTTTCATAGGCAATCCGAGCGCAGTTGGGTGATTGAAACGGCTCTGAACCAGTCCGGTGTTGGGGAGACCGGCATCGGGTTTTAGCGGGCGATTTCAACCTTCGCTAACTTCTCATAATAGCAGGCCAGTGCGCTGTGGTCGGCGTTACCCTGCCCGTCATTGCGCAGCGCCTGCATCATCTCCATCACTGCTGCCGTCAGCGGCAGGTGCGCACCGATGCTGTGCGACGTATCCAGCGCGTTCGCCAGATCTTTGATGTGCAGGTCAATCCGGAAACCGGGCTTGAAGTTACGATCCATCACCATCGGCGCTTTGGCATCCAGCACCGTGCTGCCCGCCAGGCCGCCACGAATCGCCTGATAAACCAGATCCGGATTCACACCCGCTTTGGTCGCCAGCGATAACGCTTCGGACATCGCCGCAATGTTCAGTGCCACAATCACCTGGTTAGCCAGCTTAGTCACGTTGCCCGCACCGATGTCGCCGGTATGCACCACCGAGCCCGCCATCGCTTTCATGATGTCATAGCAGGAATCGAACACGGCTTTATCACCGCCGACCATCACCGAAAGCGTTCCTTCAATCGCTTTGGGTTCGCCGCCACTGACCGGCGCATCGAGCATTTTGATCTGCTTTTCTGCCAGCGCATCGTGTACCTCACGGCTCGCCAGCGGCGCAATGGAACTCATGTCGATGACCACCAGACCTGGCTTCGCCCCTTCGATAATGCCGTTTTTCCCCAGGCAGACGTCAATAACCTGCGGTGAATTAGGCACCATGGTAATCACCACATCGCACTGCTCAGCCACCTCTTTTGGCGTTTTCGCCACGGTTGCACCCAGTTTAGCCAGTTCCGCTTCGTTTTCGGTGTTGTTGTCGCGCACTACCAGCGAATACCCGGCTTTCACCAGATTTTTACTCATGGGTTTGCCCATGATGCCCAGGCCGATAAATCCAATTTTCATGACGTTTCCCCTTAATCGATTAGCGCTTAAATTTGTCGCATAACGCCTGCGAGGCGTTGCGGAACATCCCGACATCGCTGCCGACAGCCACAAAGGTGGCGCCCCACTCCAGATAGCGACGCGCGTCCGCTTCTACCGGTGCCAGAATGCCGCTCGGCTTACCGGCGGCTTTGGCTCGTTCAAAAATGTGCTTAATCACTTTCAGTACTTCGGGATGTGCGGGCTGACCGAGATAGCCCAGCGCAGCGGAGAGATCGCCCGGCCCGACAAAAATGCCGTCGACACCGTCCACCGCTGCGATGGCATCAATGTTGTCAACCGCCTGCTGAGTTTCGATCTGCACCAGCACCGTGATGTTGTCATTGATGGTGCTGTTGTAATCCGGCAGCGTGCCGTACATGTTGCTGCGATGCGACACCGAAACACCACGAATCCCGGCTGGCGGATAACGGGTTGAGGCAACAGCCCGCAGGGCTTCCTCTTCGGTTTCGACAAACGGCACCAGAAGATTGTTAAACCCGATATCCAGCAGACGCTTAATGATCACCGGCTCGTTGCAGGGCGGACGCACCACGGGCGCACTGTGGCTGCCTTTCAGCGCCATCAGCTGCGGTACAAAGGTGGTGATGTCGTTGGGCGCGTGCTCTCCATCCAGGACCAGCCAGTCGAAACCGGCCAGCCCCAGAATTTCAGTCGAGATCGGACTGGCCAGCGCGCACCAGCTGCCAATCAGGGTATCGCCCGCTAACAGGCGACGACGAAATCCATTGGGCCAGGCTGCATTACTCATGGTTGAACTCCTGTGACGATGGCTCCGCTTGGGGAGCCGAAAAGGTTAACGAACCAGGCATGGGCGCTTATTGTCGAACGTCCATCCCGGCACTAAAAACTGCATCGCTTCAGCATCGTCACGTGCACCCAGTCCCTGCTTCTGATAGAGCGCATTGGCCTGCATCACCTGATCCATATCCAGCTCTACGCCGAGACCCGGTTTCTGCGGCACCTGCACCATACCGCCTTTAATCTGGAACGGCTCTTTGGTCAGACGCTGATTGCCCTCCTGCCAGATCCAGTGGGTATCAATGGCGGTAATCGCACCCGGCGCGGCAGCGGCAACGTGGGTGAACATCGCCAGCGAAATGTCGAAGTGGTTATTGGAGTGCGAGCCCCAGGTCAGACCGAAGTCGTGACACATCTGCGCCACGCGCACCGAACCCTGCATGGTCCAGAAATGTGGATCAGCCAGCGGAATGTCGACTGACTGCAGCGACAGGGTATGGCCCATCTGCCGCCAGTCGGTGGCGATCATATTGGTGGCCGTTGGCATGCCGGTGGCGCGGCGGAACTCAGCCATCACTTCGCGACCGGAGTAGCCCTGTTCGGCTCCACAAGGATCTTCTGCGTAGGCCAGCACATCTTTAAGCTGTTTGCCGAGCATGATCGCCTCGTTGAGCGACCAGGCTCCATTGGGATCGAGGGTGATACGGGCTTCAGGAAAACGTTTTGCCAGCGCGGTAACGGCTTCAGCCTCTTCGCCGCCGCGCAGCACGCCACCTTTGAGTTTGAAATCGTTAAAGCCATATTTCTCATAAGCCGCTTCCGCCAGACGCACGACCGCATCCGGCGTGAGCGCCTCTTCATGGCGCAGGCGATACCAGTCGCACGGATCGTTCTGCTGGTTCTGATAAGAGAGCGAGGTTTTATTGCGGTCGCCGATGTAGAACAGGTAGCCGAGCATCTCCACGCGGTCGCGCTGCTGACCGTCACCCAGCAGCGAGGCGACGTTGACGCCCAGGTGCTGACCCAGCAAATCAAGCAGCGCCGCTTCGATACCGGTCACCACATGGATCGTGGTGCGCAGATCAAAGGTCTGGTTACCGCGCCCGTTCGCATCGCGGTCAGCAAAGGTGCTGCGCACCAGGCTGAGGGTATTTTTGTACTCACCCAGCGTTTTGCCGATCACCAGCGAGGCCGCATCTTCCAGCGTCTGGCGAATCTTCTCGCCGCCCGGAATTTCGCCAACACCAGTGTGTCCGGCGTTATCTTTGATAATCACAATGTTGCGGGTAAAGAATGGTGAGTGAGCGCCGCTGAGGTTTAGCAGCATGCTGTCATAGCCTGCGACCGGAATAACCTGCATGGCGGTCACTTTCGGTGTTGAACTCATCTCTTGCTCCTTATGCTGTTGCACGGCCAAATGCCGGACGCTTGCGATCAAAAGTCCAGCCAGGGACCAGATACTGCATCGCCGTGGCGTCGTTACGCGCACCGGCGGGCAGTGACTGATAAAGCTGATGGGCTTTGTTTACCTGCTCCCAGTCGAGCTCAATGCCCAGGCCAGGCGCATCCGGTACGGCAATTTTGCCGTTGCGGATTTGCAGCGGATTTTTCGTCAGGCGCTGATCGCCCTCCTGCCAGATCCAGTGGGTATCAATCGCGGTCGGGTTGCCTGGCGCTGCTGCACCCACATGGGTAAACATCGCCAGCGAAATATCAAAGTGGTTATTGGAGTGACAGCCCCAGGTGAGGCCCCATTCATCGCACAGCTGCGCGACCCGAACAGCACCGCTCAGCGTCCAGAAATGCGGATCGGCCAGCGGAATATCGACCGCATTGACCATCACCGCGTGGTTCATCTCGCGCCAGTTGGTGGCGATCATATTTGTGGCGACGGGCAGGCCGGTTGCGCGCCGGAACTCAGCCATCACTTCCCGGCCCGAATAGCCCTGCTCCGCGCCACAGGGATCTTCGGCGTAGCTCAGCACATCATGCATTCCTTTACACAGCGCGATGGCTTCATCCAGCAGCCAGGCTCCATTGGGATCGACGGTGATACGGGCATCGGGAAAACGCTGCTTGAGCGCCGCCGCCGTGGCGATCTCCTGCTCACCCGGCAGCACGCCACCTTTGAGCTTGAAATCTTTAAAGCCATATTTATCCTGTGCCGCTTCAGCCAGGCGCACGACAGCATCGCTGGTCAGTGCTTCCTGATGACGCAGGTGATACCAGTCGTGGCTGGCCTGATCACCGCTCAGGTAGGGGAGATCGGTTTTACGGCGGTCGCCAAGATAGAACAGGTAGCCCAGCACCGTGACTTCATCACGCTGTTTGCCCGGCCCCAGCAGTTCAGCCACCGGTACGCCCAGACACTGTCCCAGCAGATCGAGCAGCGCGGCTTCCAGCGCAGCCACTGCATTAACGCGCAGTTCAAAGGTCCATGCACCGTTACCGAAAGTGGTGAAGTCGGCGGACTGATTGCCTTTGTGTACCTGCTGCACCAGACGATTCATTCGGGCAATCTGCTGGCCTTTCACCTGCGGAATCGCCTCCACCAGCGTCTGATAGATGGTGTCGCCGCCCGGCGCCTCACCGACGCCGGTGTGACCGGCACTATCAGTGAGCACCACAATGTTGCGGGTAAAACAGGCGTTGTGTGCACCGCCAATATTGAGCAGCATACTGTCGTAACCGGCGACCGGGATAACCCGCATGTCAGTAATCACCGGCGAACTTTGCGTATTCATGATGCATCCTTACCAGGCCAGGTTTTCAGTTCGACACGTTTGATATCGCCGGCAATGACCAGGAAGCTGAATGCCGCGACAAAGGCGTGAATCCCCACATAAACCAGCGCGCCTTCAAATGAACCGCTGGTAGCAATGATGTAACCGATGGCGATAGGCGTGACGATGCCGGAGAAGTTACCGAACATGTTGAACAAACCACCGCTCAGGCCGCTGATCTCTTTCGGCGCGGTATCTGCCATCACCGCCCAGCCCAGCGCGCCGATGCCTTTACCAAAGAAGGCCAGTGCCATAAAGAACACCACCATCCATTCGGTATTGGTGTAGTTACACATCACCATTGAGATAGAGAGCAGCATGCCGAGAACGATTGGCGTTTTACGTGCGATATTCAGCGAGCCGGTTTTACGCATCAGCCAGTCAGAGATCACCCCGCCCAGTACGCCGCCGAGGAAGCCGCACACCGCCGGAATCGACGCAACAAAGCCCGCTTTAAGAATCGACATGCCGCGCGCCTGCACCAGATAGACCGGGAACCAGGTGATAAAGAAGTAGGTTAAGGCGTTAACACAGTATTGACCGAGATAGATGCCCAGCATCATGCGTGACGTCAGCAGCTGTTTGATCTGGAACCACTTCTCGCTCCAGCTCACTTTTCGGGAGTTCTTTTTGACATCCATGTTGATGAGCGCGCCGCCCTGTTCCATGTACTCCAGTTCAGCTTTATTCACGCCAGGATGATCGGTGGGATCGTGTATCACTTTGAGCCAGATGAAACTGAGGATGATGCCCAGGCCGCCCATGAACCAGAACACGTGCGCCCAGCCCACGGAAGAGACCAGCCAGCCCATAATCGGTGCGAAGATCACGGTGGCAAAGTATTGGGCCGAGTTGAAGATCGCCACCGCCGTGCCGCGTTCCTGCGCCGGGAACCAGGCTGCGACTATGCGGCTGTTGCCCGGGAAAGAAGGTGCTTCAGCCAGGCCGACCAGGAAACGCAGAATAAACAGCGACATGATGATGCCAAAGCCGCTGAACAGATCGACGAACCCTTGCAGAAAGGTAAACAGCGACCAGGTGAAGATGCTCCAGAAGTAGACGCGTTTTGAGCCGAAGCGATCGAGCAGCCAGCCGCCCGGAATCTGACCAATGACATACGCCCATGAGAACGCTGAGAAGATATAGCCAAGTCCGACTGAATCAAGGCCGATATCTTTGGACATCGCCGAACCGGCAATTGAAATGGTTGCGCGGTCACCGTAGTTGAATGAGGTGACGATAAATAACATCACCACAATCCAGTAACGGGCATTGGTGCGCTTCTGCACCGTTTCCGCGGTCTGGCTGAAACTATTCATGATGCACTCCTGAAATATAGCGTGAGCTACATCCGCTCTGACTGCATACACATCGCGTTGGGTATCAGAGAGAAATTGGGTTAAACACGGCGATCTTTTTGTTTTGGCAAACTTTTATTTATTCATCCGGCTGCTGACAGCTGCGGTCATTAACGCGCCTTTGCCCCTGCATCAGATGAGGAATACGTCGTGACAGATAACCTGACTTTGGCTAACGAAACTCAGTATAAGAACAGCCCGTAGCGATCACATTGGCGTATCGCCCTGGAATAAACTTATTAATGAAGTGATTATCTTGCGGATGCACAAAAGGCTGCGGTGTGGCTCACGAAAGTGGCAAATACCATGGCGAAATTAGCCGCTGACGACGCTTTACCCCGCTGTTTGTGAGGCTCTTCACTTGCTTTTGGATAAGCGACCCAAAACAACGCGGTGAAATACCTCAATGGTGGTCATTTGCACAATGCGCCACGTGCGACGCCTCCCTATACTGAAGCTGGCAAACACGCGTGTGACAGATCAGAACATTACAACGTGCCGCACAAGTACGGCACGACAGACAGGAAGGTGAGCGATGAAACCCAATACAGATGAACAACCGCTCTATATCAAAGTCCATGAGCATGACAATGTCGCGATTGTGGTCAACAGCATGGGTCTGCCAGCCGGCACGCAGTTTGCGGATGGCCTGACGCTTACTGAACATGTGCCGCAGGGCCATAAAGTGGCGCTAAGCGCCATTAACCAGGGTGCAGAGATTGTGCGATATGGTGAAGTTATCGGCTATGCGCTGCGGGATATTGCCCAGGGCAGCTGGATTGATGAATCTCTTGTTGCGCTGCCAGAAGCCCCTCCGCTGGAGAGCCTGCCGTTAGCCACGCAGGTTCCGCCTGATTTGCCGCCGTTAGAAGGTTACACCTTTGAAGGTTACCGGAATGCGGATGGCAGCGTGGGTACGCGTAATCTCCTCGGCATCACCACCAGTGTCCACTGCGTGGCGGGTGTGGTGGATCATGTCGTGCAGATCATTGAACGGGATCTGCTGCCACGCTTTCCGAATGTGGATGGCGTCGTCGCCCTGAACCATCTTTATGGCTGTGGTGTGGCGATCAACGCGCCTGCTGCGGTGGTGCCGATTCGCACCATTCATAATCTGGCACTGAATGCCAATTTCGGCGGCGAAGTGATGATCGTCAGTCTGGGTTGCGAAAAGTTGCAGCCTGAGCGCCTGCTGACCGGCACGCCTGACGTGCAGGCCATTTCACTGGACGACCATGACATCGTGCGTTTGCAGGATGAAAAGCTGGTGGGTTTCGGTGCGATGGTGAATGAGATTCTGCAGGTCGCAGAACGTCATCTTCAGCGGCTCAATGCGCGCCAGCGCGAAACCTGCTCCGCTGCAGAATTGATTGTGGGTATGCAGTGTGGAGGCAGCGATGCGTTCTCAGGCGTAACGGCGAATCCGGCGGTGGGCTTCGCCTCTGATCTGCTGGTGCGCTGCGGGGCGACCGTGATGTTCTCTGAAGTCACTGAAGTGCGTGATGCCATTCACCTGCTGACGCCACGGGTGATCAATCAGGAAGTTGGTAAGCGCTTACTGGAGGAGATGGCCTGGTATGACAATTACCTCGACCAGGGCCAGACTGATCGCAGCGCTAACCCGTCTCCCGGCAACAAAAAAGGCGGCTTGGCCAACGTAGTGGAAAAAGCACTGGGATCGATCGCCAAATCGGGACGCAGCGCCATTGTCGAAGTGCTCTCGCCGGGTCAACGGCCTACGCGGCGTGGATTAATTTATGCGGCGACGCCCGCCAGCGATTTTGTCTGCGGCACGCAGCAACTGGCATCCGGTATCACGTTACAGGTGTTCACGACCGGGCGCGGAACGCCTTACGGTCTGGCCGCGATTCCGGTGATCAAGATGGCGACGCGCAATGCGCTGGCAGAGCGCTGGCACGATCTGATGGACATCAATGCCGGAACGATTGCGACGGGTGAAGAGAGTATTGAGCAGGTGGGCTGGCGACTGTTTGAGTTGATTCTGGACATTGCCAGCGGCAGGAAGCAGACCTGGTCCGATCGCTGGGGTATCCGTAATCAGCTGGCTGTGTTTAACCCGGCACCTGTCACCTGATATTGCACTCAACTGACATCGCCGTGCGCGCAACACAGGCTTATCTCAGCCAGGGCATAGATAAGCCTGCCGTTGCAATCAGAGCTGCGCGCCCCAGACTTCAACCCATGGAGAGGTGACCGCTTCTGGCTCAGGGTTTTCAGTGGCATCAACCAGTAAGACTTCGCCAACCCGCTGAGCGCCCTGCTCCTGCAGCAGCGCATCAAACGCTTTGCCCGCGCCACAGAAATGGTCATAACTGCTGTCACCCAGCGCAATCACGCCGTAGCGCAGCGCGGGCTGATGACCCAGCTTATCCTTGATCGCATGGAACAGACCGGAAATCGAATCGGGCAAATCGCCCTGGCCGGTGGTTGAGGTGACGATTAACGCCACATCGCCGGCACCGTTCTGCCAGTCTGCCAGCGTCGGATCATCAAACACGGTGACGCTGTGCCCCTGCTGTTGCAGTAACGGCTCCGCTTCTTCCGCCACCAGCAATGCATTGCCGTATACCGTACCTACAAAAATGCCAATCTTTGCCATCTGCTTTCTCCCTTATTCTGAAACGCTATCCTGTCCTGGCGCTGCGTCAAACTCAACCCGCGGCACCTCAGGAATCTGATCCTGCCAGCCAAACTGATTCATCAGATTCTGCCAGACGCCATCCAGTCCGGCGCGAATCAGCAATGGTTCACCGGTCACCGGATGGGTCAATGCCAGGCTGCTGGCGTGCAGCATCAGTCGGTTAGCGCCGAAATGTTCGGCGGCACCCCGGTTCTGACGCAGGTCACCGTGCGCAGAATCACCAATAATCGGATGACGCAGGTGTGACATATGGCGACGCAGCTGATGCTTGCGACCGGTTTTAGGGGCCATCTCTACAAGGCTGTAGCGCGACGTGGGATAACGACCAATGCCGACCGGCATCTCAACGGTGGCCAGTGACTGATAATCGGTGACGGCGGGCTGTGCGGTGCGCGCTTCAGTGGCGTGTTTATCGGCAATTTTATCCAGCTCTTCCACCAGCGGATAATCGAGCGTTCCACTGCTCTCCAGCCAGCCACGCACCACGGCGTGGTAGGTTTTCTGCATCTGGTGCTGTTCAAACTGCAGGGAAAGCAGACGTCCGACTTCACTCGAAAGCCCCATCAGCAGCACGCCTGACGTGGGTTTATCCAGTCGATGCGCGGTAAAGACATGCTGTCCGATCTGATCACGAACAGTCTGCATCACAAACACCGTTTCATGGCGATCCAGCCAGCTGCGATGAACCAGCCAGCCGCTGGGCTTGTTAACGGCAACCAGCCACTCATCCTGATAGAGTATATCCAGCATCAGTGGGCAGCATCCTTCATCAAGGCATCCAGCTGACGCAGGGTCAGCAGCAGCGGCGCAATGCCGGGCTGGTCAGGTACCAGCGCCACTTCATAATAGGGGGCAACGGCAAAGTTTTGCGGCAGCGGATGTCCCGCGGCAATCAGGGCATGCATCCGCGGGACTAAGACCCACTGGAGCCACTGCAGCGGTTCCAGTGTATCCACGCAAAAAGGTTCCTGGCTCTTAAGCGCACCCTCGGCCGGAGGAGTACTTTGCCAGAGATGGTGCTCACGCATCAGCGCTTCCAGTTGCTCCAGCCGTTGCGTAATCAATTGTTCAGGCGTCATGCGCCACCTCCAGCGAGCAGTCAAAAATGGGCGGCAAGCATATCACTTGTTTGCACAGGCACAAAAAAAGGGAGCACTGTATAAACAGTGCTCCCGGTTCGTTTGCAGCTATCCTGCTACGTTTATGCTCCCTGCTCTTCCATGACAACTTGTCCAGTGCGAACTCCTGTCGCGCATCGTCCTGATGTATCCTTAGCCTCCTGGCCCACCGCCTCTTCTGAGGGGTTCTCATTCTCCATCCTGGAGGTGTCCCTTACTCAATCCTGAGCGATCCTGTTTCGTCCTGAAACCTTCACTGTGCCGTAAGCTCCGTTACGTTCCTGCCTCATGGCTTACCATCATCCTGACGATATCTGTTTCCTGAGCATCCTGCAGTGAGAAACATTTTGACAGAAACCGTTACGCAAACAAGGTACTCAGAAGGGAACTTTACGAAATGTGCTGCAGATATTCAGATAAACGCCATTAAGTTTATGATTCACAATATTTTTACATTTCAGTTTTCCGAATATCTCATCTGTTATATGGCGATCTCTCACAGAAGATGTAAGAGATATCTCACAAGGTCAGCAGCCGATCACTGCAAATCAGTTGATAACCGGTTGTAATGACTTAAGAAATATCTCAAGACTTTCGGCTAATATCGCACGCTGTTTGCGGCCAGGCTGCTCCAGAATCACTTCACCGCTGAGATTAGAAAGCGAGATGATCTCCTCTTCTGAATCGGTTGTGGCAATAAACAGCGTAGGCGACTGCCTGAGGCGGCGCTGCATCACCAGATGGCCAATCAGGTTCTCCTGTAACCGCAGGAAATCCTCTTCACTCCACACCTGCAACAGTGTCAGCTGATTCTCGCCAAAAGTGGCCTGCATATCCCCGGCAAACTGCGCGGTATAGAAATCTGTGACCGACGGCTGAAGCTGGATATCGATCGCCCGTTCAACGGCATCCAGCGTCGGTGGCAGACTAAAAGGCTGCGGCTGCCAGAGCACACGCTGATCGCGATCCTCAAGTGCGCAGGGCGAGGGAACGCCATAAAGATCGCTGCTGGCCGGCGCATGTCCCGCCTGCTGAAGCCAGTGCTGGCAGTATCGGGTAGTAAAGTCGCGCAACGCGGCGGCAGTTTGCTGCATCATTCATATTCTCACTTCTGATGGGTTACACTTAGCCACTTTGATTAATTTTGGTGGTAACCGCAATGACTACTCACGAACAGGATCAGGCACTCAGTAACCTGACGCTGGGCAAACCCACAGCCTATCACGATCAGTATGACAACAGCTTACTGCAGTCGGTGCCACGCAGTCTGAACCGTGAACCGCTGGGCCTGTTTCCCGACAGCCTGCCTTTTACCGGCAGCGATATCTGGACCCTGTATGAACTCTCGTGGCTCAACAGTAAAGGGCTCCCCCAGGTTGCCGTCGGCGAAGTGGTGCTGGATGCACAGAGCCGCAATCTGATCGAGTCGAAAAGCTTTAAGCTTTACCTTAACAGTTTTAACCAGACCCGCTTTGCGGACTGGGGCGAGGTCCGTCAGACGCTGGAGCGGGATCTGAGCGCCTGTGCAGAAGGTAAAGTGCAGGTTGCGCTGTTCCGTCTTAGTGAAATTGAAGGTCAGCCTGTCGGTCATTTTGACGGTTGCTGTATTGATGAGCAGGATATTGCTATCGACGATTATCGCTTTAATGCCGACTATCTGGCGGATGCCGCAGGCAGCGAAATCGTTGAGGAGACGCTGGTCAGCCATCTGCTCAAGTCAAACTGCCTGATCACCAATCAGCCTGACTGGGGCTCGGTGATGATCCGCTACACAGGCCCGCGTATCGACCGTGAAGCGCTGCTGCGCTATCTGGTCTCATTCCGCCAGCATAACGAATTTCACGAGCAGTGCGTCGAGCGCATCTTTAATGATGTGATGCGTTTCTGTCATCCTGAAGCGCTGACCGTTTATGCACGCTACACCCGCCGTGGCGGACTGGATATTAACCCGTGGCGCACCAATGTGCCCTTCTCACCCGGTTTTTCACGGCTGGTTCGTCAGTAGTTTGCGAGACTTCTCGCAGGCTGCGAGCTGTATGCGCAGTTCCGCTTGAGCTGTGCAGGCCGACAAGGCTACTCTGATGAAGGCGGCAATCTGCGGATTGCCGACCAGGGATTTTCGTCACTGCGGTTGCAGTGCCAACAGGCACCCAGGCGGGTGTAAAGGAGTTCATTTGATTACCCATATCAGTCCACTTGGCTCAATGGATCTGCTCTCGCAACTGGAAGTCGATATGCTCAAGCGCACAGCCAGCAGCGACCTCTACCAGCTGTTTCGCAATTGCTCTCTGGCAGTACTCAACTCCGGCAGCCAGACTGACAGCAGCCACGAACTGCTCTCCCGCTTTGAGAATTTTGATATCAACGTGCTGCGCCGTGAGCGCGGCGTCAAACTGGAACTGATCAATCCACCGGAAGAGGCGTTCGTTGATGGCCGCATCATCCGTTCCCTGCAGGCAAATCTGTTTGCGGTGCTGCGTGACATCCTGTTTGTCAGCGGCCAGCTCAACATGCCGGGCCGTTTCACGGCAGCCGAAGAGAACGATTCCGCCACGATCACCAACACCGTGTTTTCCATTTTGCGTAATGCACGGGCACTGCACATTGGCGAGTATCCCAACACCGTAGTGTGCTGGGGTGGACACTCAATCAACGCCGTTGAGTACCAGTATTGCCGCAATGTTGGTACGCAGTTGGGACTGCGCGAGCTGAATATCTGTACCGGCTGCGGGCCGGGCGTGATGGAAGCGCCAATGAAAGGGGCCGCCGTTGGCCATGCCCAGCAGCGCTATCGTGACAGCCGTTTTATCGGCCTGACAGAACCCTCGATCATTGCGGCTGAACCGCCAAATCCGCTGGTGAATGAGCTGATCATCATGCCAGACATCGAAAAACGTCTGGAAGCGTTTGTGCGTATCGCCCATGGCATCATTATTTTCCCGGGCGGGGTCGGCACGGCAGAAGAGCTGCTCTATCTGCTGGGCATTCTGATGAATCCGCAGAACAACGACCAGGTACTGCCGCTGATCCTGACCGGACCAGAAGAGAGCGCCGATTATTTCCGTGTGCTGGATGATTTCATCGTCAACACGCTGGGTGAACAGGCGCGTAAGCATTATCAGATTATTATCGATGATGCGGCAGAAGTGGCGCGTCTGATGAAGAAAGCGATGCCGCAGGTTAAAGAGAATCGTCGCGAAACCGGCGATGCTTACAGCTTCAACTGGTCGATTCGCATTGAACCCGATCTGCAGGTGCCGTTCCTGCCTACCCATGAAAATATGGCGAACCTCAATCTCTACACGAATCAGCCTCCTGAGAAGCTGGCCGCCGACCTGCGCCGCGCCTTCTCAGGCATCGTCGCGGGTAATGTTAAAGAGATGGGCATCCGCGAAATCCGTGAGAAGGGACGCTTTAAACTGCATGGCGACCCCGACATCATGCACCGCATGGATGAACTGCTGCAGGGATTTGTTGCCCAGCAGCGCATGAAGCTGCCAGGCACCGCTTACATCCCCTGCTACGAAATTATCAAATAAACTAGGAGGCAGCCCCCGGGCTGCCCATACTCTCATGGCTTTTCATCTTGTTATTGTTGACGCATTGAATCTGATTCGCCGTCTGCATGCGGTACAAGGCTCCCCCTGTGTCGACGGCTGTGTGGCTGCGCTGCGCCAGGTACTGGGTCACGCCCGCCCGACCCATGCCGTGGCGGTATTTGATGGCGAAGCGCGTCATCAGGGCTGGCGGCATCAGCTGCTTCCCGACTACAAAAGCGGTCGTCCGCCGATGCCAGACGATTTGCAGGCAGAGATGCCGGCGTTACAGGAGGCTTTTCGCGCAGCAGGCGTAAGCTGCTGGATTGCGGGCGAGGATGAAGCGGATGATTTAGCGGCGACGCTGGCGGTTAAAATGGCCCAGGCCGGACATCAGGCCACCATTGTTTCCACTGACAAAGGCTACTGCCAGCTGCTGGCACCCGAAATCCGCATCCGCGACTACTTCCAGAAGCGGTGGCTCGACCTGCCTTTTATCGAGGCAGAGTTTGGCGTGGCGCCCCAGCGGTTACCTGACTACTGGGGATTATGCGGCATCAGCAGCAGTAAAATTCCGGGCATCACCGGCATCGGCCCTAAAAGCGCAAAGCAGCTGCTGACAACGTTTCAGACGCTTGAGGGGGTCTACCAGCAACTGGACCAGGTGCCCGCCAAATGGCGGGAAAAACTCGCTGTAGGGCAGCATATGGCAGAGATTAGTCGTCAGGTGGCCACACTGAAGCAGGATCTGGTGTTGCAGGGAAATCTGAACACGCTGCGTTATACCGGCTGAGTGCAACGGCACTCAGCCAGTCGATTAACGCTCGTCGCGACGGCCACCGGTCGCAGCCCACATGCGACGCACATGAACCGTTACCTCTTCGCGGTCATGATAGAGCTGACGGGCGCGAATCTGCACGTTGATGCCATTCTCATCAAACCGCTCCTGCATCATGGCCAGATTCTGCGTGACCTCTTCATAGCGCTTTTTCATCGGCAACTTAAGGTTGAAGATCGCTTCGCGGCACCAGCCGTTGACCAGCCAGTCGGTCATCAGGTTAGCCACGCGAACCGGCTTCTCTACCATGTCACACACCAGCCAGCTGATGTTGGTGCGAGGCGGACGGAATTTAAATCCATCCGCTTTCTCATGCATCACCTGGCCGGTATCCATCAGGCTCGGTGCCATCGGTCCGTTGTCTACCGCATAAACCATCATGCTGCGCTGGACCAGTTGATAGGTCCAGCCGCCCGGACAGGCTCCCAGGTCCACCGCGTACATGCCGCTGGCTAAACGCTCATCCCACTCATCCGCAGGGATGAATACGTGGAATGCCTCTTCCAGCTTAAGCGTGGAACGGCTTGGCGCATCAGAAGGAAACTTAAGGCGTGGAATACCCATATAAAACGGCGAGCTGTTTTCCCGAATGGAGTAACCGACGTAACAGGTGCCAGGTGCGATGAAAAACACATGCACAACCGGGCGTTTCGGGCTTTCATAGTTCAGCAGGATTTTGCTTTCACGCAGTGCTGAACGCAGCGGCACGGTGAACTTGCGGCAGAATTTGGTCAGCTCTTTGGCTTCGTTGGTGTCAGGCACTTCAACACGCAGTTCGCCCCCCTTCTCCACCACGCCGGTCAGCATGCCGACAATCGGGGTGATACGATCTTCCTGTGGCAGGTCACGCAGCATTTCGCCGACGACCAGCATCTGACGGGCAAAGATCAGCTCGTCAAATGGCAGCTCACGCGCCAGGCGATCAGCATCTTCGAACTGATAGCACTCAAACAACACGTAGCCGGAGTCATCTTTAACGCGGGGAAAGCCGTAGATTTCGCGTTCCGCCGCTTTAGCGCTGATTTCTGCCGCGCACTCTTTTTCAAAACCGGGGCGACAATAGAGTAAAACTTTATTCATGGCGTTCTGCCTTTCGTTTAAGACGCAAAGCGCCAATCAACATCAATACCCAACCGGCGAGGAAACAGACTCCACCCACAGGTGTGATAAAAACCCAAAACTTAAGATGTGACAGCGCCAGACAATAGAGGCTGCCACTGAACAGCACGGTGCCGAGCGCCATTAACGCACTGCTCCAGTAAAACCAGATATTGGCGCGACGTAACATCGCAGCGCCCAGCCCCATCACCGCTAAGGTGTGATAAGCCTGATACTCCAGCCCGGTATGAATCCAGGCCATTTCAGCCGCACCAAGCGACTGACTCAACACGTGGGCACCAAATGCGCCAAAAGCCACCAGCAGAAATCCGCTGATAGCCGCAAAAACAAACATGGCACGACTGGACATGAACTGACCCTCAGGGTGCTTTTGCATCTGAATGCAAATAAATCAATACGTTATTGTTGATAGCGAAAGCGGAATTTTTCTTGTTCGGTTGCAGCTTTTTCCAGAATCCACTGTCGGAAGGCGGCTATTTTACCCAGTTCTGCCTGACTGTCATGACAAACCAGATAAAAAGCGTTTTTACTGACTAATACATCATTAAATGGGCAGATTAATCGTCCGGCTTCTATTTCACTCTGCGCCATAACATTGTTGGCCAGCGCCACGCCCTGACCATGAATCGCCGCCTGCAGAACCATCGCGCTGTGGCTGAAAATTGGCCCCTGCTGCACATTAATATGCTGCAGGCCCAGCTGCCGGATATAGGATTGCCAGTCGCGGCGGGAGGCATCATGCAGCAGGGTAAAACGCGACAGATCCATCGGCGTTTTCAGCGGATTATCCCCGGTCATCAGTGACGGCGAGCAGACCGGCAACAGATATTCGGCATAGAGTTTTTCCACCCGCAGTCCGGGCCAGTTGCCCCGCCCGTAAAAAATCGCCACATCGACATCGTCTGCCAGTTTCTCTTCGTCACGGTCAACCGCCTGGATGCGCACGTCAATTCCCGGATAAGCCATATTAAAGCTGGAGAGGCGGGGAACCAGCCACTGAATGGCAAAGCTTGGCAGTAAACTGACCGTCAGCGCCCCCTTGGCACTGCGCGCCTGCAATTTGCGCGTCGCTTCGTTTATCGCCGAGAAAATCTCTTTGATGTCGAGATAGTAGCTTTGTCCTTCCTCGGTCAGTAATAGCGAACGATTCCTCCGGCGAAACAGCTTTAACCCCAGAAAATCTTCCAGAGATTTTATCTGATGGCTTACAGCAGCCTGGGTGACAAACAGCTCTTCAGCCGCTTTGGTAAAGCTTAAATGGCGTGCAGCTGCATCAAAAACACGCAGTGCGTTAAGAGGAGGAAGGCGTTTCGACATGGTTTTCCGTATCCGGATCGGCGAAAAATACGCAGGCTAATACAAAGCGTTTACGTATTAGAATTTTTAATCCGAGGCATTATAATTTGTCCGTTGAGGAACCTCCAGCAAATACCTATAGTTGCCACACTTCCTGAGCCGGAACGAAAAGTTTTTAGATTTGTGAGTGAGTTCGCAGATTTTCTGAAAGCTTTTGGCTTGTGGTCGTGATGTTGTGTTTGCAAATTTTTGATCCGACGATTGCGGATCGAGCGCTTAATTCCTGTAGATTTACCCTGTCTGTCCATAGTGATTTTTAAATAGCACCGCAAATTGCGGTGCTTTTTTTTGCTGCTTACTTTGACTCGACCATTTCTTTGACGTCTGAGCGGTTAATCTGCTGCTCGTTGCCATTCGCATCTTTATAGCTGATCATGCCGGTATCATTATCAACTTTAGGCTTGCCGGCAGCCACGATAGTGCGGCCATCGTTGGTATGCATCACGTAATTACTTGAACAGGCACTCAGTGTAAAAGCAAGAGTACACACGGCCAGAACTGCGGTAAGTTTTTTCATCTGCTATCTCCTTGTAGATTGATTGCATCAAACCACCCGCGCTACGCTAACCAGAGGCAGCCGATAAGTGAGATCGACTATTAAACGTCCACTCGTTATGCGGGTTTGGTTCAAACCTTGCAATATTCAGCATAACGCGCTTTTCCAGCTTTGCCAGACGCAGACCATTCTTTCAGTGTGGTCCTAATTTTTCTTATCATGGACCCGGCATGATCCCATTTAACCCTAGCGACTTTCGCCAGCAGTTTCCCGCGCTCGCCGACGCCGGCGTTTATCTCGATAGCGCCGCGACCACGCTGAAGCCGCAGGCCGTCATTGACAGTACACAGCAGTTTTACAGCCTCAGCGCAGGGACGGTTCATCGCAGCCAGTTTGCCGCTGCGCAGGCCTTAACCCATCGCTATGAACAGGCGCGTCATCAGGTTGGCCGCTGGCTGAATGCCGCAGACGATCGTGAGATTATCTGGACGCGCGGCACCACCGAAGCGATAAACCTGGTGGCGAACAGCTGGCTGCGCCCGCGCCTGCAACCCGGTGATGAGATTGTGGTGAGTGAGGCTGAGCACCACGCCAACCTGGTCCCCTGGCTGATGGCTGCACAGGCATGCGGTGCCCACGTCATAAAATGGCCGTTAGGGCCAGATCGCCTGCCCGATATCAGCCTGCTACCCAACCTGCTTAATAACCGTACCCGCCTGCTGGCTATAGGCCAGATGTCGAACGTCACCGGAGGGTGTCCCGATCTCGCCAGAGCGATTCCGCTGGCACACGCCGTGGGTGCGAAAGTGATGGTCGATGGCGCGCAGGGGGTGGTGCATTGCCCGCCTGACGTACAGGCGCTGGATATCGACTTTTACGCTTTTTCCGGCCATAAGATTTACGGCCCGATGGGCATTGGCGCGTTATATGGCAAAGCGGACCTGCTGGAAGCGATGTCACCCTGGCAGGGTGGCGGAAAAATGATAACGGATGTCGATTTCAGTGGCTTCACACCACAGCCAGTGCCCTGGAGTTTTGAAGCAGGTACTCCGAATGTGGCGGGCGTAGTGGGCCTGAGTGCAGCACTGAGCTGGCTGGCGCAGTACGATCTGGCCGAAGCGGAGCGCTGGAGTCAGCATCTGGCGACACTGGCGGAGGAGCAGCTGGCAGAATTGCCTGGCTTCCGCAGCTTCCGCAGTGGCAACGCCAGCCTGCTGGCCTTTGAATTTGCTGGCCTGCATCACAGCGATCTGGTGACGCTGCTGGCTGAGCAGGGAATCGCCCTGCGCGCTGGCCAGCATTGTGCGCAGCCGTTGCTGGCAGCGCTGGGCGTCAGCGGCACGCTGCGGGCTTCTTTTGCACCCTATAATAGTTTGCAGGATGTTGATGCGCTGGTGCGCGCCATGAAAGGTGCCATCTCGCTGTTATCGGAGTTTTGATTATGTGTTCATCGCTGTTAGCGCCACACCCGTTTGGCGAACAGATTACTGTTGCCAGCCTGAAAGAGAGCTTTGGCCGCTTTCATCAATGGGAGGATCGTTATCGTCAGCTGATTCAGCTGAGCCGACAGTTACCTGGGTTGCCGGAGGAACTGAAAACCGCAGAAATTGAACTCAGCGGGTGTGAAAATCGGGTCTGGCTGGGCAGCCAGTTATGCGAGGATGGCACGCTGCATTTCTATGGTGACAGTGAAGGACGGATTGTGCGCGGCCTGCTGGCCGTGCTGCTGACTGCGGTTGAGGGCCAGACGCCACAACAGTTACTGGCCAGCGATCCCTTAACGCTGTTTGACGAACTGGGCCTGCGCGCCCAGCTCAGCGCTTCCCGCAGCAGCGGCCTGCAGGCGCTGGCTACCGCCGTGGAGCACGCCGCGCGTCAGGCGCTGACGGCATCCTGACGAACAGCGCGCGCCAGAAACTTCTTCAGCGCATGTGAAACGGCAACAAAGCCGAACGTAGCGGTAACCATGGTTGCCGCGCCAAAGCCGGATGTGCAATCCATCCGCTTCGGACCTTCCGCCGTGCTGCGTGAAGCACAGACGCTGCCATCTGCCTGCGGATAAACCAGCGCTTCAGTTGAAAAAACACAGTCGATGCCGAGTTTACCTTTGCTGTTTTTCACCACGCCCAGGCTTTTCAATCGTTCGCGCAGCTTCGCCGCCAGGGGATCCTGAATGGTTTTCGCCAGATCGGCGACCTGAATTTGCGTCGGATCAATCTGCCCACCCGCACCACCGGTGGTGATTAACGGGATCTTATTCCGGCGACACCAGGCGATCAGCGCCGCTTTAGGCCGCACGCTGTCGATAGCGTCGATCACGTAGTCAAAACCGGCAGCCATCAGTTCAGCAGTGTTCTCCGGCGTAATAAAGTCATCTATGCAGATCACTTCGCAGTCAGGATTGATCGCACGCAGCCGCTCTGCCATCACGTCCGTTTTGGCTTTGCCCACGTTGCCCTGAAGCGCATGAAGCTGCCGGTTGGTGTTGGTGATACAGACATCATCCATATCAATCAGGGTAATTTTACCAATCCCGGTGCGCACCAGTGCTTCCGCCGCCCAGGAACCGACGCCGCCAATACCGATGACGCAGAAGTGTGCGTCAGCAAAACGTTGCAGCGCATTCTGACCATAGAGACGCGCCGTGCCGCCAAAGCGCTGATGCCAGGCGTCGTTTAACACTTTCATAGTTGAACCTGTTACGTCGTGCGGGCCCGAAGGCCCGCAGAGAAGAAATTAGTTAGCGCCGAGAAGCAGTGAACCATTATTACCGTTTTGCGTGCCGGAGAACAGCGGCTGTCCGGCACCCGGTGCAGCTTTGAGTACCCAGACGCGGCCATAGTGATTATAGAAGCCGGCGAGATGCGCAGCGTCCGGGCCGATACCCTGATAGATATCAAAGTGCTGGCCTTTAATCGCGCCACCCACGTCGAGTGCGACCATCAGGCGCATCTCATATTTGCCGTTGAATTTGCCCTTCTCATTTAACTGCGGCACTTCAGCCAGCAGTACGGTGCCCGCCGGAATAATTGAGCGGTCAGAGGCAACCGAGGCTTTTGCTACCAGCGGAACGGCGCTGGCTCCACGCACCGGCGTAAACGGTTCAGCTTTAAAGAAGACAAACGATGGGTTGGTTTCCAGCAGTGCGCGAACTTCCTGCGGTGAGTGCTCCTGCGCCCACTGGCGAATGGCCTGCATCGACATATCTTCGCGTTTCACTTCGCCGCGATCGATCAGCTCTTTACCAATACTGTGGTAGCCCCAGCCATTTTTACCGGCGTAACCGAAGAAGGTCATCGGGCGGCCATCGCCAAAGTCGACATAACCACTGCCCTGCACATCCATCATGAAGTTATCAATCAGCGAGTTGCTGTAGGCAATGACATAGCGGTCATCGAGTCCGCCACTATAGATAGAAGCGCGGCTCGGTAATTTTTCTCCGCGTTTGCGCGGCGGCATGCGGTAGATCGGATACTGGAACTCACCCTGACGGGTGTAGCGCGCTTCCACGACCGGCGTGTAGTAACCCGTGAACTGCACGTTACCGTAGTTGTCCGTGCCCTCCATCTGCCAGGCGTTCAGGCCATACTGACGAAGCTGTCGGGTATCGGCTCCCGCCATCAGCCAGCTTTCAATTGCACTATAGGTGCCGTTCTGACGACTATAAAGGGCAGATGAGGCGGACTGAATCTGGCGCACCTGATCGCCAAAGTCTTTACCATTAACTGGCGCACCTTTGGCATTGGGCTGATTTACCAGCGCCAGCGGCTGTTCCAGTTTGCCATCTTTATATTGCTGACCGCGATCGGTCGGTTTAGAGCTACAGGCCGCCAGCAGCGTAATTAACGCGCCAGTGAGTGCATACTTCACCCAATGTGATTTCATTATCTTCTCTTTTTATAACTGTTCGCCCCGCGACGATAGCAAAGCCCCCGACAGAATGAAATGCATCCGCTTTGACCTGGTGCATATCAGTTCAATAATTAATCAGATGGTTGAATCCTTCAGCAACTGGCTGTTAATTTGGCTTTTATCTTCAAAAAGGGGTTGCATGAATTAGCGCGGAGAGTATAGTGCGCTTCCACGGACGCGGGGTGGAGCAGCCTGGTAGCTCGTCGGGCTCATAACCCGAAGGTCGTCGGTTCAAATCCGGCCCCCGC
>NZ_JAUTYS010000020.1:0-62794 GCF_041982285.1 Pantoea sp. ANP04
GGAATAGCTCAGTTGGTAGAGCACGACCTTGCCAAGGTCGGGGTCGCGAGTTCGAGTCTCGTTTCCCGCTCCAGATTTACATCACCCTGTTTCAGTCCGTTTTCCGGCTGTTTTACGCCGCGGGGTTTTGATTTTTTCCTGAAGGTTATCCACAACACTGCATCCCATCATCTGCGCCCTTTACGGCGATCTGTAAATTGTTTTTGAACAGAGTTATCCACAGCTTTGTGCTTTAACCGAAACGATAGCCTCATTATCAAATAAACACAACTTTTACATAAGTTATTGATATTTAGATAAATGAAGATATTTCAATGTGTTATTTCGCAGCGAAATCAGTGTTATTGCATTTGAATGACAACAGCTTTTTATTTTTATTCACAGCATGTGGAAAACGATAATTCACGATCGGGCTGTACAATCACGCATCACGCGGTAATCCCTTCTCTACTGCACGAACCAGCCGCTTCTGCTGGGCAGGCTGCACTTCAACCACGATTTGCTCGCGTTTCTGCTGCTGCTGTGCGATTGCCCACAGAATGTGTTCATCCAGTAGTTCACTCTCACCCAATCGTTGCTCCAGAATCTGAATAATTTCGGGTGACCAGGGCGCATTGCCCAGCGCGACAGCGATGTTACGCAGCCAGCGTAAATGACCAATGCGACGAATCGCTGAGCCTTCTGTTATGCGTAAAAACTTCGCCTCATCCCACTGAAACAGATCGATCAGTTCCGGTGCATGTAACGCCGCTCGCGGTGAAAAATCGCTTTCGTCACTAAGTTGTCCATAGCGATTCCACGGACAGATCAGCTGGCAGTCGTCGCAGCCATAAATCCGGTTGCCCATCAGCGGACGAAACTCTTCCGGGATAGCCCCTTCCAGCTCAATGGTGAGATAGGAGATACAGCGACGGGCATCGACGACGTAAGGCTCAACGATAGCGCTGGTGGGGCAGATGGTCATGCAGGCGACACAGCGACCACACTGCTCCTCCTGCGGGGCATCTGACGGTAGCGGAATATCGATGAGCAGTTCGCCGAGGAAAAACCACGAGCCCGCTTCCCGATTCAGAATCAGAGAATGTTTGCCCGTCCACCCCAGTCCTGCTTTAGCCGCCAGTGGGCGCTCAAGCAGCGGCGCCGAATCCACGAACGGTCGAAAATTCAGCTCGCCACAATGCTGCTGGATCATTTCTCCGAGCTTTTTCAGTCGATTGCGCAATACTTTGTGGTAATCACGACCGAGTGCATAACGGCTGACATAGCCCAATTGAGGATTTTTCAGCGTGCTGGCAAAGGCGGCTTTGGCCGGAAGGTAGTTCATGCGAACGCTGATGACACGCAGCGTGCCGGGTAGCAGTTCATGAGGACGCGCCCGCATCATGCCGTGTCGCGCCATCCACGCCATCTCGCCTTGATATTGTTTGTCCAGCCACGCCTGCAGGCGCGGCTCTTCTGCGCTGAGATCGGTGTCGGTGATGCCGACCTGCTGAAAGCCGAGATCCAATCCCCATTGTTTAATCTGTTGTGCGAGTTGATGAAGATCGAGAGGGTATGACATGAGTGACCAGGATTCGAAGAAAAACAGCCGTAGTTTACCATATTCTGTCTGGCCTGCGCAGGCTGTGCCAACGCTTGAGCAACAGGGCGCCGATGAACTCGGAATTACCCTGTATGAGCTCATGCTGCGAGCCGGGCAGTCTGCTTATGACCATCTGAATGCGAACTGGCCTGATGCCAGCCACTGGCTGATTCTGTGCGGTCACGGCAACAACGGTGGTGACGGTTATGTTGTGGCGCGACTGGGGCAGGCGGCTGGGAAAACCGTTACGCTGCTGGCGTGCGAAAGTGAAAAAGCGTTGCCGGAAGAGGCGCAGCGCGCGCGGGAGGCATGGCTGGATGCGGGCGGTGAAATTCATGCGGCCGATGCCGCCTGGCCAGAGCGGGTGGATGTGATAGTTGATGCGCTGCTGGGAACCGGCTGTAATCGTGCGCCCGGGAAACCCTATGCCTCACTTATCCAGCGGGCCAACGCCCACGCTGCACCCATACTCGCCATTGATATGCCTTCCGGCTTATCCGCCCGCAACGGCACCGCACCTGGTGAGGTGATTAATGCCAGCCATACGCTGAGTATGGTCGCACTGAAACCGGGTCAGATCACCGGCAAGGCGCGAGACTACATCGGACAACTCTGCTATGCCGATCTCGGCCTGGCCACCTTTCTGGCGGGCGAAGCGGCGCCCATCGCGCGTTATGACGCCAGTGCATTAACCCGCTGGCTAAAACCGCGTAAGCCGACCTCGCACAAGGGCAGTCATGGGCGGCTGCTGGTCGTCGGGGGCGATGCCGGTACCGCGGGCGCGGTACGAATGACCGCAGAAGCCGCGCTACGCAGCGGCAGCGGATTAGTGCGAGTACTTACTCACAAAGATAATATCATTCCGATTCTTACCGCCCGGCCCGAAGTTATGGTCGATGAGCTGACCGATGAACGGCTGACTGAGGCGCTGGAGTGGGCCGATGTTATTGCGATTGGGCCTGGTCTGGGTCAGCGTGAATGGGGCAAGCGGGCGCTGGAGCAGGTCGCGCGTAGTGAAAAGCCGATGCTTTGGGACGCGGATGCGCTTAACCTGCTGGCAATCAGTGCGGAGAAACGTCAGAATCGCATTATTACGCCGCATCCTGGAGAAGCGGCGCGTTTACTGAATATCGAGACCAGTGAAATTGAGAGTGACCGCTTACATGCAGCGCAGACATTGGCGCAGCATTATGGTGGCGTAGTGGTTCTGAAAGGTGCCGGCACGATCATTGCCAGTGAGCGGGGCGAACTGGCCTTTGCGGATGTGGGCAACGCCGGCATGGCTTCTGGTGGTATGGGCGATCTCCTG
This sequence comes from Pantoea sp. ANP04, assembly GCF_041982285.1. Lineage (NCBI taxonomy): Bacteria > Pseudomonadati > Pseudomonadota > Gammaproteobacteria > Enterobacterales > Erwiniaceae > Pantoea > Pantoea sp. ANP04. The sequence goes on from NZ_JAUTYS010000020.1 coordinate 2,892, forward strand.
AGTGGAATTATCGCCTCGCTGGTGGGTCAGAAACTCACGCTGTTTGATGCAGCCTGCGCTGGCTGCGTGGCACATGGTGCAGCGGCCGATGCGGTGGCTGCAGAACGCGGAACACGCGGTATGCTGGCAACTGATTTACTGGATCTGCTGTGGCAATTTGTTAATCCTGAGATGAATAAAGAAGCATGAAGACCTGTGTTATTTCTTTGCCCGATGAGGCGGCTACGCTCGATTTGGGCGCTCAACTGGCGCGCGCCTGTGGCAGCGCGGCAGTCATTTATCTCTATGGCGATCTGGGGGCGGGTAAAACCACCTTCAGCCGCGGCTTTCTGCAGGCGCTGGGCCATCAGGGCAACGTCAAAAGCCCCACTTATACGTTGGTTGAGCCTTACTCGCTTAACAACCATACGCTCTATCATTTCGACCTTTATCGACTTGCCGATCCTGAAGAGCTTGAGTTCATGGGCATCCGTGACTACTTCAGTGGCGATGCCATCTGTCTGGTGGAATGGCCGCAGCAGGGTGCCGGTTTTCTGCCCTCGCCCGACCTTACGTTAACGCTGCGCTACGTGGGCGAAGCGCGTGAGGCAGAGCTGACGGCACAGTCGGCATCGGGCCAGAAATGGCTGGAACTGTTTGATCAGAGCAGGGATAAGACATGATGTCACGGATGAAAATAGCGCTGGTAACACTGCTGCTGCTGGTCTGTACGCCTCTTTTTGCCGCTACTCTGTCAGATATCAAAGTGGCCAATGGCGACAGTCAGGCCACCATCACCCTGAACTTTGCAGGACAGCCTGCCTATGCCTTTTTCTCACTGCACAACCCGAATCGTGTGGTGCTTGATGTTAACCAAAGCGGCGTGGTTCAGGGACTGCCACTCAATTTCAGCGGCGAAAATATCGTAAAGCGGATTCGTACCAGCACCCCTAAAGATAAACAGAGTGTGCGGCTGGTGTTTGAACTGACGCAGGCGGGTAAAACCCGAGCGGTCACCCAGCGCAATGGCAATAGCTATAGCGTGGTCTTCACCATTACCGGTAAGGCGCCTGCTATTACGCGCAGTGCGCCTGCGCCGGTCACGGCCCCGAGACCTGTGCCGACACAGAGTGCCGACGCGGTTAACCCATTTAATTCCAATCCAGTGACCTCAGTGACCAGCACGGCCAGCACCGTACGTCCAGGTCGTGCGGTCAGCCAGAATGACACCGTGATTGTGGCGATTGATGCCGGACATGGCGGTCAGGATCCGGGCGCTATCGGGCAGCGCGGGTTGAAAGAGAAGAACGTCACAATCGCCATTGCCCGCAAACTGCGAGTGTTGCTAAACAATGATCCGATGTTCAAAGGCGTGCTGACGCGTGATGGCGACTATTTTATCTCGGTCATGGGCCGCTCTGATGTCGCGCGTAAAGCCAATGCCAACGTGCTGGTGTCAATTCACGCTGACGCCGCGCCGAGCCATGCGGCGACTGGCGCATCGGTCTGGGTATTATCCAACCGTCGCGCAAATAACGAGATGGCTAACTGGCTGGAGCAGAAAGAGAAACAGTCTGAGCTGCTGGGCGGCGCAGGTGACCTGCTGGCCAACAGTCAGGCCGATCCTTACCTCAGCCAGGCGGTACTGGACCTGCAGTTTGGTCACTCGCAGCGCGTGGGTTATGACATCGCCCAGAAAGTGTTACAGCAGCTACGCAGCGTAACGTCGCTGCATAAACGTCTGCCTGAGCATGCCAGCCTGGGCGTGCTGCGTTCGCCAGATATCCCTTCTTTGCTGGTGGAAACCGGCTTTATCAGTAATTCCTCGGAGGAGCGACTGCTTGGCAGTAGCGCACACCAGGATAAGATTGCGCAGTCGATCTACAGAGGTCTGCGCACTTATTTCCTGGCGCACCCGCTACAATCCATCCCAAAGGAGGAAAACCGGCCGCTGGGCTCGTCGCCAGCGGTCAGCGTAGCCAGTAATCCGGCGACCGGTGTACCGCAATACACCGGTGTGACACAGCGTCATACGGTGACGCGCGGGGAGACACTTTCCGGCATTGCCGCAAAGTATGGTGTCAGCATGGACACGCTGCGTGGGATGAACGCGCTGAAGCGTGATGTGGTGTGGGTCGGACAGCGATTAAAAGTCCCGGCCAGTGCAGTGGCCAGTCGAACTGCGCGCGCGGCACCACGCGGTGTAGTACGCCATAAAGTGGTGGTCGGTGATTCGCTGACTGGCATTGCCGCACATTACGGCGTCAGCCCGAAAGCGATAATGCAGACTAATAATCTCAAGTCGACCAACGTCATGTTGGGGCAGAACCTGAAAATTCCTGCATCCTGATTGCTTGCCCGGCCGCTGCGCCGGGCTACCAGTTAAAAGGAAAACCATGCCGATTCAAATTTTACCGCCACAACTGGCTAACCAGATTGCGGCGGGTGAAGTCGTTGAGCGTCCTGCATCGGTGGTCAAAGAGCTGGTGGAGAACAGTCTGGATGCTGGCGCTACGCGCATTGAAGTTGATATTGAAAAGGGTGGCGCAAAGCTTATCCGGATCCGTGACAACGGCTGCGGCATCGTTAAAGCTGAGCTGTCGATGGCGCTGGCCCGGCACGCTACCAGCAAAATAGCCTCACTGGATGACCTGGAAGCGATTATGAGTCTGGGCTTTCGCGGTGAAGCGCTGGCCAGCATTAGTTCGGTCTCCCGCCTGACCTTAACCTCACGTACCGCCGATCAAACTGAAGCCTGGCAGGCCTATGCGGAAGGGCGTGACATGACGGTGACAGTTAAACCGGCAGCGCATCCCTGCGGCACCACGCTGGAAGTGCTGGATCTTTTTTATAACACCCCGGCACGCCGCAAGTTTATGCGCACGGAGAAAACCGAATTCGGCCATATCGACGAAGTGATTCGTCGTATTGCGCTGGCACGTTTTGACGTGGCGATATCATTAAGTCACAACGGTAAAATGATGCGTCAGTACCGTGCTGTCAGTGAGGAGAGTCAGCGTGAACGGCGACTGGCGGCAATCTGCGGCACCACCTTTATGCAGCATGCGCTGCGAATTGACTGGCAACATGATGACCTCTCGCTGCGTGGCTGGGTCGCCGATCCCGCAGGGTCGCGACAGGTCACCGATCTGCAGTATTGCTACGTCAATGGCCGGATGATGCGCGACAAGCTGATCAATCATGCTATCCGTCAGGCATTCCAGACACAGCTTCAGGATGACCAGCAGCCCGCTTACGTGCTTTATCTGGAGATCGATCCGCATCAGGTGGATGTCAACGTTCACCCGGCCAAGCATGAAGTACGTTTTCACCAGTCACGTCTGGTACATGACTTTATTTATCAGGGCGTGGTCAGCGCGCTTCAGGCGATGGCGGCACCCACCTTACCCGCGCTGCAGGCCGAAGAACCCGCGCCACGCTGGCAGCCTGAAAACCGTCAGGCGGCCGGGGGAAATCATTTTGCGCAGCCTGCAGCGTCTGCCAGTGAGACAAAACCCTCGTCCGCGCGTGAAACTCCGCCTGTCTGGCAAAACAAAGAGAATGTTTATCGTCAACGCGAAGGCGCGGTTTATCAGCAACTGCTGAAAACCCCTTCCGGCCCCCCCTCCTCCGGCACCACACCGCCGCTGAGCGCCCGCGAGCCAGCACCGCGTCCGGCCGCGAAACCCTCGCCGCTGGCCCCCCATGCCCAGAGTTTTGGCCGGGTGCTGACGATTTTGCACAATCACTTTGCGCTGCTGGAGCAGGACCAGACATTAATGCTGATGTCGCTGCCGGTTGCGGCACGCTGGCTGAAACTGGCTCAGCTTGAACCGGGTGAAGAGGGGCTTAAGCCGCAGCCGCTACTGATTCCGGTCAGGCTGAAAATTGCGCCAGGTGAACGACAGGCAGCAAAAGAAAACAGTAGTCTGCTCAATCAGATGGGTATTGATCTTCAGATCGATGGTGACCACGTGACGCTGCGCGCGGTGCCTTTACCGTTACGAACACAAAATTTACAAATCTTGATTCCTGAGCTGTTAGGCTATCTCGCCCGGCAGCAGGAGAACACTGCGACGCAACTGGCCCAGTGGCTGGCGCAGCGTCAGGAAACAGCGTCCTCCGACTGGAATCACTCACAGGCGATCAACCTGCTGGCAGAGCTTGAACGGCTTTGCCCACAGCTGCTGAAATCGCCGCCTTCAGGCTTATTACAGCCCATAGAGATTGAGAGCGCGGTCAACGCGTTGAAGCATGAGTGAATTAAACCAGGCTGGCCGGCCAAAGGCTATTTTTTTGATGGGACCTACAGCTTCGGGTAAGACCGCTTTAGCGATTGAGTTGCGTAAGCACTTACCCGTGGAACTTATCAGCGTTGATTCTGCCCTTATTTATCGTCAGATGGATATTGGTACGGCGAAACCGTCGGCTGAAGAGTTAGCAGTGGCGCCCCATCGTCTGCTCGACATCCGCGATCCCGCAGAAGCCTATTCGGCAGCGGAGTTCCGGCGGGATGCTTTAGCAGAAATGGCGGAAATCGTTGCAGCCGGACGAATACCGTTGCTTGTTGGTGGAACCATGCTCTACTTCAAGGCGTTACTTGAAGGATTGTCGCCGTTGCCCTCGGCCGATCCTGATGTTCGTCAGCGGATAGAGCAAACGGCGCGTGAAAAAGGCTGGGATGCTTTACACCGCCAGCTGTGTGAAATCGACCCGGTTGCCGGCAGTCGTATTCATCCGAATGATCCGCAGAGACTTTCGCGAGCACTGGAAGTTTTTTTTATTTCGGGTAAAACTTTAACGGAACTGACAAAAACATCCGGTGAAGCGTTACCCTACGACGTGCAACAGTTTGCCATCGCCCCCGCGAGCCGCGAATTGCTGCACCAGCGCATCGCGTTGCGTTTTGAGCAGATGTTAGCGTCAGGATTTGAAGCGGAGGCTCGGGCCCTGTTTGCACGAGGTGATTTGCATACGGACATGCCTTCCATTCGTTGTGTTGGCTATCGTCAGATGTGGTCTTATTTATCGGGCGAAATCGATCACAGCGAAATGGTTTATCGGGGAATTTGCGCGACCCGGCAACTTGCTAAGCGACAGATAACCTGGTTACGCGGTTGGGAAAATGTTCACTGGCTTGACAGTGACGAGCCCCGGCTGGCGCTTGATACAGTGTTACAGGTTCTTAGTGCGAAGCATGGGTGATTGTGTACAATTGATGGGTTATCGTGCGCAAATTTTTACGCAGTATTTTTCGAACCATAGGTTCTACTAGCAACAAACAACAAGCATATAAGGAAAAGATAGAATGGCTAAGGGGCAATCATTACAAGACCCGTTTTTGAACGCACTGCGTCGTGAACGTGTTCCGGTTTCGATTTATCTGGTTAACGGTATTAAGCTGCAGGGTCAGATCGAGTCATTTGATCAGTTCGTCATTTTGTTGAAAAACACGGTAAGTCAGATGGTTTATAAGCATGCCATTTCTACCGTTGTTCCTTCGCGCCCGGTTTCTCACCATAGCAATAATACCGGCGGCGGCAGCAACAATTATCATCAGGGCGGCAGCAACACAACTGCGCAGCCACAGCCACAACAAGACGGTGATAGCGCAGAATAACGCGTCATCGTACAGCCAGGCACGGAAGACAAACGTTTTCCGTCCTGGTCTTTATTTAGCGAGGTTATAGCTTGTTTGACCGTTATGAAGCCGGTGAGCAGGCCGTACTGGTACACATCTGGTTCTCCCAAGACAAAGAAGTAGAAGATTTACAGGAGTTTGAAACCCTGGTTTCTTCTGCTGGCGTTGAGGCGCTGCAAGTGGTTACTGGCAGCCGTAAAGCGCCGCACCCCAAGTATTTTGTCGGTGAAGGAAAGGCCGTTGAAATTGCCGATGCGGTAAAAACAACTGGAGCATCGGTCGTGTTATTCGATCATGCCCTCACGCCCGCTCAGGAAAGAAACCTCGAGCGCCTGTGCGAATGCCGCGTCATAGATCGCACTGGTTTAATTCTGGATATCTTCGCCCAGCGTGCACGTACCCACGAAGGTAAATTGCAGGTTGAGCTGGCACAGTTACGCCATCTTGCGACACGTCTGGTACGTGGCTGGACTCACCTTGAACGCCAGAAAGGCGGGATCGGTTTGCGTGGTCCGGGTGAAACACAGTTAGAAACAGACCGACGACTGCTGCGCGGACGAATCAGTCAGATTTTGTCTCGTCTTGAGCGGGTTGAAAAACAGCGTGAGCAGGGACGTCAGTCTCGTGCCAAAGCGGATGTGCCAACGGTTTCGCTGGTGGGTTATACCAACGCCGGCAAGTCGACCCTCTTTAACGCCATGACTTCTGCCAACGTCTTTGCCGCAGACCAGCTGTTTGCGACCCTTGATCCCACACTGCGCCGCCTGAATGTTGCCGATGTCGGAGATGTGGTGCTGGCAGACACGGTCGGCTTTATTCGCCATCTTCCTCACGATCTGGTTGCCGCTTTTAAAGCCACACTGCAGGAGACGCGTCAGGCGACGCTGTTAATGCACGTGATTGATGGCGCGGACCTGCGCGTGACAGAAAATATCGCCGCTGTTGATGCCGTACTGGAAGAGATTGAAGCGGATGAAATCCCGACGTTACTGGTAATGAATAAAATCGATATGCTTGACGGTTTTGAACCGCGTATCGATCGTAACGAAGAGAATCTGCCCATTCGCGTCTGGCTCTCCGCTCAGACCGGTGTGGGTATTCCGCTGCTATGGCAGGCGCTCTCTGAACGTCTGGCGGGTGAAATTGCCCAGCATGCGTTACGTCTGCCACCGGAAGCGGGGCGACTTCGTAGCCGTTTCTATCAGTTGCAGGCGATTGAGAAAGAGTGGAATGAAGAAGACGGCAGTGTAGGATTGCAGATACGTATGCCCATCATTGAATGGATGCGTTTATGTAAGCAGGAACCGTCGCTGACCAGTTACATCGTTTGATATTGCCCGACGCACTTACCTCAAAATTGAAGATTGTCGCATTTTCGTTGCAGGCCAGATACGCAGGATTTACCCGGGTATTTCGGATTTCAGCAAGGCGGCAACTGAGTGAATCCCTGGGTGCTTACTGCTGTAAGTGACCGGGGTGAGCGAAGGCAGCCAACATCGCTGCAATCCGAAAGATGAAGGGTAAAAACCGTAATTACAATAAATGGAGTAGAGACATGGCGTGGAATCAGCCCGGAAATAACGGACAGGACCGCGACCCGTGGGGAAGCAGCAATAATCAAGGCGGCAACTCTGGGGGAAATAAGGGAGGACGGGAATCCGGGCCTCCTGATCTGGATGATATCTTCCGTAAGCTGAGCAAGAAGCTTGGTGGACTGGGCGGTGGCAAACAGAGCGACAGCGGTCAACGCGGCTCCGGCAGCGGTGGCAAAATTGTTGGCATCGTGGCTGTTGCTGCTGTAGTCATCTGGGCTGCAAGCGGTTTCTACACCATCAAAGAAGCGGAGCGTGGCGTAGTGACGCGTTTCGGTAAGTTCAGTCACCTGGTCGAACCGGGCCTGAACTGGAAACCTACATTCATTGATCAGGTTCGTGCGGTTAACGTTGAATCAGTACGTGAACTGGCGGCTTCAGGTGTCATGCTGACCTCGGACGAGAACGTTGTGCGTGTCGAAATGAACGTGCAGTATCGCGTGACCGATCCGGAACGTTATCTTTATGCAGTCACCAGCGCGGACGACAGCCTGCGTCAGGCAACTGACAGCGCGCTGCGCGGCGTGATTGGTCGTTCCACCATGGACCGCATTCTGACTGAAGGCCGTACCGTGGTGCGTAGCGAAACCCAGCGTGAAATCGATGAGACGATTCGTCCTTACAACATGGGCGTCGCGGTTGTGGACGTTAACTTCCAGGCTGCCCGTCCGCCGGAAGAAGTGAAGTCTGCCTTTGATGACGCGATTGCGGCACGCGAAAACCGTGAGCAGTACGTCCGTGAAGCAGAAGCTTACGCCAACGAAGTTCAGCCTCGAGCTAACGGCCGTGCGCAACGTATTCTGGAAGAGGCGCGTGCATACAAAGAGCGTACCGTTCTGGAAGCGCAGGGTGAAGTGGCGCGCTTTGCCAAGATTCTGCCGGAATATAAAGCCGCGCCTGAAATCACCAAAGAGCGTCTTTATATCGAGACGATGGAACGTGTGCTGAGCCATACCCGCAAAGTCCTGGTTAACGATCGGGGTAATAACCTGATGGTGCTGCCGCTGGATCAACTGATGCGTGGCACCCAGGCTGCACCGGGCCAGAGCGGTCAGAAGGGCAGTAACAGTTCTTCGCTGCCGGCTATCTCCGATCGCGGCGCCAGCCGCAATGACACGTCGTCATACAGTCCGGACAACATCATGGATCAGCGCCGGGCCAATGCTCAGCGCAGCGACAGCCAGCGCGAAGGGAGAGAGTAATCGATGCGTAAGCCAATAGTATTTTTGATCATTGTCGTGCTGGTGGCGCTCTATGCGTCGCTGTTTGTGGTGCAGGAAGGGGAGCGAGGCATTGTTCTGCGCTTCGGCAAAGTCCTGCGCGATGGTGAAAACAAACCGCAGGTGTTTGCGCCGGGCCTGCATTTCAAGATCCCATTCCTGGAAACGGTTAAAACGCTGGATGCGCGCATTCAGACCATGGATAACCAGGCCGATCGCTTCGTCACTAAAGAGAAGAAAGATCTGATCGTCGACTCTTACATCAAGTGGCGTATTAGCGACTTCAGTCGCTACTACCTGGCTACCGGCGGCGGCGATGTCTCTCAGGCGGAAGTGCTGCTGAAACGTAAGTTCAGTGACCGCTTGCGTTCTGAAATGGGCCGTCTGGATGTGAAAGATATCGTAACGGACTCTCGTGGTCGCCTGACGACGGATGTCCGTGATGCGCTGAACACCGGTTCTGCTGGCAGCGATGATGAAATCGCAACGCCTGCGGCCGATGACGCTATTGCCAGTGCAGCGGCTCGTGTAGAGCGTGAAACCAACAGCAGCGAGCCGGCACCCAATCCGAACAGTATGGCGGCATTAGGTATTCAGGTGATGGATGTGCGCATCAAGCAGATCAACCTGCCGACTGAGGTTTCCGATGCGATCTTCAACCGTATGCGTGCCGAGCGTGAAGCGGTAGCGCGTAGCCAGCGTTCGCAGGGTCAGGAAGAGGCTGAAAAACTGCGTGCTCAGGCCGATTATCAGGTGACACGTACTCTGGCTGAAGCCCAGCGTGAAGCGCTGATTACACGTGGTGATGGTGATGCGGAAACGGCGCGGTTGTTTGCCGATGCGTTCAGCAAAGATCCTGACTTCTACGCTTTCATTCGTAGCCTGCGCGCCTATGAAAACAGCTTCAGTGAAAATCAGGATGTGATGGTGTTAAGTCCGGATAGCGACTTCTTCCGATATATGAAGGCGCCCTCTAACGCGACACGTTAAGAACTGATATAACCTGTAGGCCGACAATGTTGTCGGCCTTTTTTTTGGGTATCAGAATGAAAACGAGCATCTGGATGGCACTGGCGCTGGTATTAGTGCTGGAAGGGTTGGGACCGATGTTTATGCCACGCGCCTGGCGACGCATGATCCTGACGATGAGCCGTTTACCCGATCGCCTGCTGCACCGATTTGGTGGTGGACTGGTGGTGGCTGGCATGGTGATCTATTGCATGCTGAGTCTGCACGGCAACCTGTAAACCGGGAGAAGATCGGCTAAATTGTGCCTCTTTGCGCCGTTATCCCCAATATGTTGTAGTGATCAAAACGCAGGCAAAAAAGCGCGCAATCGTATGCTAAAAGTGCTGAAAAGCATAGGATCAGATGGTAGAATCCTTTTTTAAGCAATCGGTGATTTTGAGAAATGGGTAAGAACGTCGTCGTACTGGGCACCCAATGGGGTGACGAAGGTAAAGGTAAGATTGTAGACCTTCTGACTGAGCGCGCGAATTACGTTGTGCGTTATCAAGGCGGCCACAATGCGGGCCACACGCTTGTCATCAACGGTGAAAAAACCGTCCTCCACCTGATCCCTTCTGGCATTCTGCGCGATAACGTGACCAGCATCATTGGTAACGGCGTAGTGCTCTCTCCTGAAGCCTTAATGAAAGAGATGAAAGGCCTGGAAGCGCGCGGAATTCCGGTACGCGAGCGTCTGCTGATTTCTGAAGCCTGTCCGCTGATCCTGCAATATCATGTTGCGATGGATATGGCGCGTGAACGTGCCCGTGGTGCCAAAGCGATTGGTACGACTGGCCGTGGCATCGGTCCTGCTTATGAAGATAAAGTTGCCCGCCGTGCACTGCGCGTCAGCGACCTGTTTAATAAAGAAACATTTGCCGCCAAACTGAAAGAAGTCGTCGATTTCTACAACTTCCAGCTGGTGGAGTATTACAAAGAGCCGGCAGTCGACTTCGATAAAGTGCTGAGCGATGTGATGGAAGTCGCTGACATCCTGACTGGCATGGTGGTTGACGTCTCTGAACTGCTGGATGTCGCGCGTAAGCGTGGCGATCTGATTATGTTTGAAGGTGCGCAGGGTACGCTGCTGGATATCGATCACGGGACTTATCCGTACGTGACCTCATCCAACACGACCGCAGGTGGTGTTGCAACCGGTTCAGGCATTGGTCCGCGTTATGTCGACTACGTTCTGGGTATTGTGAAAGCTTACTCAACCCGCGTTGGTGCAGGCCCGTTCCCGACCGAACTGTTCGACGAAACCGGCGAATTCCTCTGTGCGCAGGGTAATGAGTTTGGTGCGACCACCGGTCGCCGCCGCCGTACCGGCTGGCTGGATGCAGTAGCGGTTCGCCGCGCGGTTCAGATCAACTCCCTGTCAGGTTTCTGCATGACCAAGCTGGACGTGCTGGATGGCCTGAAAGAGGTGAAAATCTGTGTGGCTTACCGTATGCCTGATGGTCGCGAAGTGACCACCACGCCACTGGCGGCAGAGAACTGGGAAGGCATTGAGCCGGTTTACGAGACCCTGCCAGGCTGGAGCGAGACAACGTTTGGCGTGAAGACGCTGGAAGGTTTGCCTCAGGCCGCGCGTGATTACATCAAGCGTGTTGAAGAGGTAACAGGTGTGCCGATTGATATCATCTCAACCGGTCCCGATCGTAGTGAAACGATGATTCTGCGCGACCCGTTTGACGCATAATCATTCAGGCCGGACACTGTCCGGCCCTTGTTTTTCCACTCTCAGATGCCACTTAATCTCCCTTCGCTTGTCAAACCTTGTGCTGGCTTAAAAAAACGCACGGCTGATCAGACTCTGGTTTATCATCGTAGTTAATCGAATGGCGATCCGATTCAATCCTGACATCAATCGTAAGGCGAATAACCTAATGCCACGCCTGAAGGTTCACCGAGGTTACTGTGCAGCTCACGAGTTTTACTGATTATGGCTTACGCGCCCTGATTTATCTGGCATCGTTGCCAGAAGGTCAGCAGACCAATATTACGGAAGTGACAAACACCTATGGTTTGTCCCGCAATCATATGGTCAAAATCATCAATCAGCTGAGCCGGGCGGGCTATGTCGCCGCCACGCGTGGTAAAAACGGCGGCATTCGTTTGGGTATGCCAGCGCGCCAGATTGTCATTGGCGACGTGGTACGTAAGATGGAGCCACTACAACTGGTTGACTGCGCCTCCTGTTCCATCACGCCAGCCTGTCGTCTGAAGCAGGCATTACATGATGCAGTGCAGCGATTTTTGCAGGAGCTGGATAACTATACCCTGGCAGACCTGGTCGAAGGCAATACACCACTTTATGAGATCATCTTGTCCAGATCGCCAGTGGCAATAAATATTAAATGACATCGGAGGAACCGCTATGTCAAAAGATCCATTTCAGGATAGAGAAGCTGAAAAATACGAAAACCCTATTCCGAGCCGTGAATTTATTCTGGCTCTGCTAGAAAAACGTGAAAAACCGGCCAGCCGTGAAGAGCTGGCTGAAGAGATGAATCTGCAGGAAGAAGAGCACCTTGAGGCACTGCGTCGCCGCCTTCGCGCTATGGAGCGTGATGGTCAGCTGGTGTTCACCCGCCGTCAGTGTTATGCCCTGCCAGAACGCCTTGATCTCCTGCGCGGTAAAGTCATTGGCCATCGTGATGGCTACGGCTTCCTGCGGGCAGAAGGCCAGAAAGATGACCTTTACCTCTCCGCAGAACAGATGAAATTCTGTATGCACGGTGACGTGATCCTGGCGCAGCCGCTGGGTGCCGATCGCAAAGGCCGCCGCGAAGCGCGTGTGGTTCGCGTGCAGGAACCCCGCAACAATCAGATCGTTGGCCGTTACTTTACCGACGCTGGCGCAGGTTTTGTGGTACCGGACGACAGTCGCCTGAGTTTTGATATTCTCATCCCGCCTGAAGAGACGATGAATGCCCGTATGGGTTCCGTGGTGGTGGTTGAGCTGGTCCAGCGTCCGAACCGTCGCAGCAAGGCGATCGGTAAAATTGCAGAGATTCTGGGCGATGATATGGGCACCAGCCTGGCCGTAGATATGGCGCTGCGTACCCATGAAATTCCGCACACCTGGCCGCCAGAAGTGGAAGCGCAGATCAGTAAGCTGAAAGAAGAAGTGCCGGAAGAGGCCAAAAAAGGCCGCGTCGATCTGCGTAAACTGCCGCTGGTCACCATCGATGGTGAAGATGCCCGTGACTTTGATGATGCTGTCTACTGTGAGAAGAAGCGCGGTGGCGGATGGCGTCTGTGGGTGGCGATTGCCGACGTGAGTTACTACGTCCGTCCTGGCACGCCACTGGATGACGAAGCGCATCAGCGCGGCACCTCAGTTTACTTCCCGTCGCAGGTTGTTCCGATGCTGCCCGAAGTACTGTCGAATGGCTTATGTTCGCTTAACCCGCAGGTCGATCGTCTCTGTATGGTGTGCGAGATGACCATTTCGACCAAGGGCAAGCTGACAGGCTTTAAGCACTACGAAGCGGTAATGAATTCCCATGCGCGTCTGACCTATAACAAAGTCTGGAACATCCTGCAGGGCGACAAAGAGCTGCGTCAGCAGTATGCACCGCTGGTCAAAGACCTCGAAGAGCTGAATAACCTCTATCATGCGCTGGAAGCTGCCCGTGAAGAGCGTGGCGGAATCTCGTTTGAAACGGAAGAGGCGAAGTTCATCTTCAACGCCGAGCGCCGTATTGAACGTGTTGAGCGTGCATCACGTAATGACGCCCACAAACTGATTGAAGAGTGCATGATCCTGGCGAACATCGCCTCGGCACGCTTCGTTGAGAAAAATCAGGAACCGGCACTGTTCCGCGATCACGATCGCCCGACCGACGAGAGCATCAAGAGCTTCCGTACCGTGCTTAATGAGCTGGGACTGACGCTGCCTGGCGGCAATAAACCGCAGCCGGTTGATTATGCAGCGCTGCTGAAGCAGGTTGCCGATCGTCCTGATGCGGAAATGCTGCAAACCATGCTGCTGCGTTCGATGAAGCAGGCCGTTTACGATCCGGAAAACCGCGGTCACTTTGGTCTGGCACTCTCGTCCTATGCGCACTTTACTTCGCCGATTCGCCGCTACCCGGATCTGACGCTGCACCGCGCTATCAAGTATCTGCTGGCGAAAGAGCAGGGTGAAGGCAAGGGACTGGTTCAACGTGCCATCAAGTACCTGATGCCTAAAGATAAAAATGCCAAAGATCTCACTACGGCAACCGGCGGCTATCACTACGAGATGCCGGAGATGCTGCAGCTGGGTCTGCACTGCTCCCTGACCGAGCGCCGTGCGGATGAAGCGACCCGCGACGTCGCGGACTGGCTCAAGTGTGACTTTATGCAGGATCAGGTTGGCAATGTCTTCAACGGCGTCATCTCCAGCGTCACCGGATTTGGCTTCTTTGTCCGCTTAAGCGATTTGTTCATCGACGGTCTGGTGCACGTTTCAACGCTCGACAACGATTACTACCGTTTCGATCCGGTTGGTCAGCGTCTGATTGGTGAATCGGGCGGTCGCACCTATCGTCTGGGTGACACGGTTGAAGTGCGTGTTGAAGCGGTCCACATGGACGAGCGTAAAATCGACTTTGCTCTGATCTCCAGCCAGCGTCAGGTCCGTGGTGAAGGTAAAACCGCGCGTGACCGGGCAAAACGTGACGATAACGCCCCAACGAAACGCCGTCGCAATGCGAGCAGGAAGTCTAACTTCGAGCCGGATTCTGCGTTCCGGGGTGATAAAGGCAAGCCCGCCGCTGCGGATTCCGCGAATAAAAGTAAAAATGTCTCGGAAAAAACCCGTAAAATCGCCGCCGCCACCCGGGCGAAGCGCGCCAGAAAAAAGGCGCAGCCTGACTGATGCGCGCACCCGCCCTTTCTCCTGAGAAAGGGCGGTCATTTATTCATTTCCAAACACTGAGCAGATCGATGAGCGAAATTATTTTTGGTATCCATGCCGTGCAGGCGTTGCTGGAACGTGACCCACAACGTTTCCAGGAAGTCTTTATCCTCAAAGGCCGCGACGACCGTCGCCTGCAACCCGTGGTCGCCGCGCTGGAAGCTCAGGGGATTGTTATTCAGCTGGCCGAGCGCAAGTGGCTCGACAGCCAGGTTGAAGGCGGTGTGCATCAGGGTATCGTAGCCCGGGTGAAACCGGGCCGTCAGTATCAGGAAGGCGATCTGCCGGATCTGCTGCAGAGCCTGGACAAACCGTTCCTGCTGGTGCTGGACGGTGTCACCGATCCCCATAACCTGGGTGCCTGCCTGCGCAGCGCTGATGCTGCCGGTGTTCACGCCATCATCGTGCCAAAAGATCGTTCCGCTCCCCTGAACGCCACCGCCAAAAAAGTGGCCAGTGGCGCGGCAGAGAATGTGCCGTTGATCCGCGTGACCAACCTGGCGCGTACTCTGCGTCTGCTGCAGGAATATAACATCTGGGTCGTTGGCACCGCAGGTGAAGCGGACCATACCGTCTTCCAGAGCAAAATGACCGGCCCGATGGCGCTGGTGATGGGCGCAGAAGGGGAAGGCATGCGTCGTCTGACCCGTGAGCATTGCGATGAGCTGATCAGCATTCCGATGGCGGGCAGCGTTTCTTCGTTGAATGTCTCGGTCGCCACCGGCGTCTGCCTGTTTGAAGCGGTGCGTCAGCGCAACGCCTGATCCCCGATGTGATCCTCGCCACAAATTAGTTTCTGTACCAGGCATAACTGCACGTCATTCGTATATACCCAAAGAATTTCGGGTTGCATTGAGGCGGCAAGAGAACGAATCCCGATGAGCTTACATGAGTAAGTGATTCGGGTGAGCGAACGCAGCCAACAAACATGCAGCCTGAAAGACGACGGGTATACTTACTGAGTGACATCCGCGAGGAGCCGTTATGACCTGGACAACACACACTGTTTTTAATCAGCCTCATCCTCTGAGCAACAGCAATCTGTTTCTGTCTGATACGCCGCTTGGCGAGGCACTGTCACGCGAAGGTGCCGGATGGGATCGGGAATGGCTGGCATCGGTAGGTCGTCAGCTGGGCAGCGCCGAGTCTCTGGAGCTGGGCCGACTCGCCAATGCTGAGCCGCCTGAACTGCTGCGCTACGACGCCCGTGGCGAACGCATGGATGAAGTTCGTTTCCATCCCGCCTGGCATCTGCTGATGCAGGGTGTCTGCGCCAGTCGCCTGCACAACCTGAGCTGGCAGCCCACGGTTCGTGAACAGGCCAGCGTGGCGCGCGCTGCGCGCTTTATTCTGCATGCGCAGGTTGAGGCGGGCACGCTCTGCCCGGTGACCATGACACACGCGGCCATTCCCCTGCTACAGACTTATCTGCCGGCCGCCTTTGAAGGCTGGCTCGATCCGCTGCTCAGCGATCGCTACGACACCCATGCACAGCCCGGCGACCAGAAGCGGGGTCTGCTAATCGGAATGGGTATGACGGAAAAGCAGGGCGGCAGCGATCTGCTCACCAGCACCACCCACGCTGAACCGCTGGGCGCGCGTGGCGCAGGTGAAGCCTACCGCCTGACGGGCCATAAATGGTTTTTCTCCGTGCCACAGAGTGATGCGCATCTGGTGCTGGCTCAGACGCCTGCCGGATTAAGCTGTTTCTTCCTGCCGCGGCTGTTACCCGATGGGTCACGCAATGCCATCCAGCTGGAGCGGCTAAAAGATAAGCTGGGTAATCGTTCCAATGCCAGCTGTGAAGTGGAGTTTCGCGACGCGACTGGCTGGCTGCTGGGTGAGGAGGGCGAAGGCGTGCGGCTGATCCTGAAGATGGGCGGCATGACGCGTTTCGACTGCGCCCTTGGCAGTCACGGTCAGATGCGCCGCGCTTTCTCGGTAGCCGTCTCGCATGCCCATCAGCGTCAGGTAATGGGGAAAAATCTGGTGGAGCAGCCGCTGATGCGTCAGGTTCTGGCTCAGCAGGCATTGCAGCTGGAGGGGCAAACTGCACTGCTGATGCGGCTGGCGCGCGCCTGGTCACAGCCGGCAAAACCGCATGAAGTCACCTTTGCCCGCCTGTTTACGCCCGCGGCAAAATATGAGATCTGCAAAGCGGGTGCGCCGTTCGTTGCGGAGTCGATGGAGGTGCTGGGAGGGATCGGCTATTGCGAGGCCAGTGAGCTCCCGCGCCTCTATCGTGACATGCCCGTCAATAGCATCTGGGAAGGATCGGGCAACGTGATGTGCCTTGATGTGCTGCGCGTGCTTGCCCGTCAGGCAGAGGTTACCGCGATGCTAAGTCAGGAATTTGAAGCAGTGAAGGGGAGTAACCGCCATTTTGATACGCGCTGGCGTCAGCTGCGTCTGAGGCTTAACCACGTTCCTGAAGAGCAGGCGCGTGAGGTTACCCGCACGCTGCTGCTGCTGGCAATGGGTGCACAGCTACTGAAATATGCCGAACCTCCGCTGGCGGATGCATGGTGCCAGCAGTGGCTCGACCAGCGTGGCTCGCGCCCGCTTGAGGCCGCGATTACCGATCGTTTACTGGACCGTGCCTGCGGCAGGTGATGCGCCGTACAGAATCGCACTGGCGTACCAGAAGCCCGGCATGACCGTTTCGCTCACCATCACGATCTGATAGTAAGCGGCTCCGGCCTGATTGGCCTGGGCGGCAACGGCACGCTGGGCATCATCCGGTGAGCCGTGTACGTTAACGGTAATATTGCCCAGCTTCGGCAAACCGCCACTCTGCGCCCGTGAAATCTCCTGTGCCTGTTGAGTCGGCGCAGGCGGGGCTTTTGGCGTGGTGTCAAACGCCGAACAGCCTGCCAGCAGCAGGCTGAACACCAGTAAATAAGCAGAACGCATAGCAAAACCCTTTTTCAGGACGAGACAATGAGTGTACGTCATCGCCCTGAAAGACGTCAGGATTTCAGGCTGAATACGCTGACCAGCTGGGTCAGGTGGTGCCCTTTATCACTCAGGTTCTGCGCGCTGTTTTCCGCCTGTGCCACCAGTTCGCTGTTCTGGTGCGTCGCCTGACTGATCTGGTTCATCGCAATATTAACCTGACCGATACCTGCCGCCTGCTCCTGCGCCGCCACGTTGATCTCGCCCATCAGTGCCTGCACCTGCTCGATGTGCGTCACAATGTTGGTCATTGCATCGCGCGTCTGCTCAGAGAGCTGATGGCCCTCTGCCACGTTGCTGATAGAGGTCGCAATCAGTCCGTCGATCTCTTTAGCGGCTTGCGCGGAACGCTGAGCCAGCGCGCGCACCTCGGCGGCTACCACGGCAAAACCCCGGCCCTGTTCGCCAGCACGCGCCGCTTCAACCGCAGCATTCAGCGCCAGGATATTGGTCTGGAAGGCGATCGACTCAATCACATGCGTGATATCCGCAATGCTTTGCGATGAAACCTTAATTGCTGACATGGTATTGACAGAGCGCACCACGGTTTTGCTGCCGTGACTGACGATATTGCTGGCTTCGGCCACCAGTGACATCGCCTGACGCAGGCTTTCGGCGGTGTGTTCAACCGTGGCACCAAACTGCTCCATGCTGGCAGAGGTCTGCTCGACGCTGCTGGCCTGACGCCCGATCTGCTCGCTGATGTTATGGCTGCTGGCCGCGATGGTGTCCGTGCCGTCGCTGATCTCCTGCGCCGCACCGCGCACCTGGCCGACAATTTTCTCCAGGCCATCGCCAATGCCGTTAATTGCAATGATCAGCTGGCCAACTTCGTCGCGACGAAGCGTATCCATATGGACCTGCAGGTTGCCGGCGGCATACTGCTCCGCCAGATGAATCACCTGCTGCAGCGGACGGGTAATCGCCCGACGGCTGTACCAGACAAAGCCCAGCGCAAAGACGATTACCAGAACCAGTCCGGTAATCAGGAACAGGTTACGGCTATGCGTAATGGGTGCAAGCAGGCTGTCGCGGTTAACTTCGCCGGTAATCACCCAGTTCCAGTCCGGCAATTGCTCCCAGGCCAGAATCTGCATCTCACCATTGATCTCCACCTGCTGCATACCTTTCGGCTCCGTCAGCAGCGGTTTCAGCGTTGCATCATCCCAGTCGGGGCGTTTTCCTTCGTCGTGCTGATCGAACAGATACGCTCCCTGCGTTTTACCGGGCGTGCCGTTGAGCACGAAGAAATGACCGCTATCACCCAGCTTACGCGCCAGGATTTTTTCTCGCATCAGCGCATACTGTTTATCAATACCCACACCGACGAACAGAATGGCAACGACTTTACCGCTCTCATCTTTTATCGGCTGATACTGTGTGATATAGCGATGGCCGAACAGCGTCGCCAGCCCGCGGTAGACTTCGCCCTGGTGAACACGTTTCCAGGCCGCCCCGGTGCGGTCAAGCTGCGTACCGATTGCGCGACTGCCATCCTCTTTTTTCAGCGAGGTTGAAACACGGACAAAGTCATCGCCATCGCGCACGAAAATGGTCGCCACGGCGGCGGTGCGCTCGGTGAAATCGTCTACGGCAGTTTGATCGAGATTCAGTGTTTTCAACCCGGCACGCAGCACTGGCGTCGAAAAGGCACCGACCTGCACCCGCGAGCTTTCATCCAGGCTAAAGCGCTTAGGCAGGAAGCTGGTAAACAGATCGGTATAGTGAGCCACCTCTTCGGTGAGGGTGGCATTAAACATAGTGGCCATTTCACTGATGCCCTGCACCTGGTTGTGCATGTCATCGATGGCGAGATTTTCCAGCTGGCGCGAGGCGTTGTGGCTTTGAGTCAGTGTCAGCACCAGCAACAGCAGTGCAACGCTGAGAGACGTCAGTACAGACAGCTTAACTCCGAGACTCAGTCCGCTGAGAGAGAGACGCTTCATAAATTACCTTTGATCAAGTTAAGGGAGTACACGATCAACGGCAGAGTGCGGGAAAAGTTTAGGGAGAAGTTAGACAGCTAAGCGGAGCGGGTGATTTCGCAAATCAACCCGCAGAACACAGACTTGATCGGCATGCCTTGCTGCCTCTCAGGAGAGACCATGATTGAACTCACTACAGAAACACTGGCCGGTATCGAATGCCTGCACGCCACGCCTGCCGGACAACGGCATCAGCCACTGCCAACCGTGCTGTTGTATCACGGCTTTACCTCATCAAAAGAGGTCTACGCCTATTTCGCCGTGGCGCTGGCACAGGCGGGGTTTCGGGCGGTGATGCCGGATGCGGAGCTGCACGGCGCGCGTTATCACGGTGATGCCAATGCACGCCTGGGCCGCTTCTGGGAGATTCTGAAACAGAACATTGATGAGCTGCCATTGCTGGAGGCTGCGCTGCGTAGAGACAATCTGATCGCTGACAGGCGTTTCGCAGTGGCGGGTGCGTCGATGGGTGGCATGACAGCACTGGGCGCGATGGCGCGTTATCCGCAGATCCAGAGCGTCGCCTGTATGATGGGATCGGGCTATTTTATGCAACTGAGCGAATCGCTGTTTCCACCACTGGTGGCGGATACGCCGGAGCAGAAAGCGCAGTTTGCGGCCCGCATGGCTCCCCTGACGGACTATGATCCCTGCAACCATCTGGAGGCACTGGCTAACCGTCCGCTACTGCTGTGGCATGGCGAAGCGGATGAGGTTGTGCCCTGGGCGGAGAGTGTCCGGCTGGAGAGGGCGCTGCGTGACAATGGACTGGCGCAGCATCTGACCTCACTGTCGGAAAAACAGATCGGGCATAAGATCACGCCCTCTGCATTAACGGCGCTGGTCAGCTTTTTTAGACAGCAGTTATAAATAATGAACGGGCGGAGAAGGACTCTGCCGCCCGTAAAGTTACCAGCACTTACCAGAACGCAGACGCTTTTTCTGCTGCGCTGGCAGGCGCATTAACCGGGTTTCTTTCCGGCGTATCCAGCCGGTTAACGTAAACATAACCCGATGCCGCTTCGCTGCTGTGACTTCTCATCTGCTGCGCACAGTCAGCATGGCTGGCAAGAGCGGGTGGAGACAGGAAGAGACCCAGTAAAGTGGCGATGACGAACGTTTTCATGCCCGACTCCTCACTTCAGGGAACACACTCTGCGTGACGCCACTAAGCGAACCGTGACGTCTCTAATCAGTTTAGCGACTGAGTAAATTATCGCCAGATCATCCACCTGAACCTCTTTGTCAGCATTTTTGAACCTTCGCCGCCCAACCTGCTGTATTTACGTCATTAGCACAAAAAGCCCCGATATCTGGCACGACGCCTGCGATTTGTTTAAATGTGCGCTTGAGTTCAGGCACCTTCGCCGGTATGATTACGCGTCAATTTTTCAGCCGCATTCTCAGGCTGTGTCCCACAAACGCTCGTCACTGCGAACCTTTGTGGGACACAGCCTATAACGTTCCTTGCTTCCATGGGCCGCGGTTGACCCCGACAGGAGGCTGAATAATCCGTAAGGAGCAATTTCGATGCGTCATTACGAAATCGTATTTATGGTTCATCCTGACCAGAGCGAACAGGTTCCTGGCATGATCGAGCGTTACACTGGTGCTATCACTGGTGCTGAAGGCACGATTCACCGTCTGGAAGACTGGGGCCGCCGTCAGCTGGCTTACCCGATCAATAAACTGCACAAAGCGCATTACGTTCTGATGAACGTTGAAGCGCCGCAGGAAGCGATCGATGAGCTGGAAACGAACTTCCGCTTCAACGACGCCGTTATCCGTAGCATGGTTATGCGCGTTAAAAACGCGGTAACTGAAGCATCACCGATGGTTAAAGCGAAAGATGAGCGTCGTGATCGTCGCGAAGATTTTGCTAACGAATCCGCTGATGAGTCAGATGCTGGGGATTCTGAAGAGTAATCCATCGTGACGGTCAATCGACTTCGCCTGTCTGGCACTGTGTGCAAGACACCGGTTCGAAGAGTTAGCCCGTCAGGAATTCCTCACTGTCAGTTTGTGCTTGAGCACCGCTCAGTGCAGGAGGAGGCCGGGTTTCACCGGCAAGCCTGGTGTCGTATGCCTGTTATTATTAGCGGCAGCGCCCATCAGGTGATTACTCAACATATAACGGTCGGCACGCAACTCACACTCGACGGTTTCATTAGTTGCCATCAGGCACGAAATGGCCAGAGCAAAGTGGTGTTCCATGCCGAGCAGATTGAATTGATAGATTCTGGAGACTAGCCTAATGGCACGTTATTTCCGTCGTCGCAAGTTCTGCCGTTTCACCGCGGAAGGCGTTGTTGAGATCGATTACAAAGACATCGCAACGTTGAAAAACTACATTACCGAAAGCGGTAAAATTGTCCCGAGCCGTATCACCGGTACTCGTGCAAAATACCAGCGTCAGTTGGCTCGCTGCATCAAGCGTGCGCGTTACCTGTCTCTGCTGCCGTACACTGATCGTCATCAGTAATCGGCAACTGTCCATTAACGACTTTAAGAGGATAAGGTAATGCAAGTTATTCTGCTTGATAAAGTAGCAAACCTTGGCACCCTGGGTGATCAGGTTAACGTTAAAGCGGGCTATGCTCGTAACTTCCTGGTACCACAGGGCAAAGCTGTTCCTGCTACCAAGAAAAACGTTGAGTTCTTCGAAGCACGCCGTGCTGAACTGGAAGCCAAACTGGCTGACGTTCAGTCTGCAGCAACTGCACGCGCTGAGAAAATCAATGCACTGGGCACTGTAACCATCACGTCTAAAGCGGGCGATGAAGGTAAACTGTTCGGTTCAATCGGTACCCGCGACATCGCTGATGCAGTTACTGCAGCTGGCGTTGAAGTCGCTAAGAGCGAAGTTCGTCTGCCGAACGGCGTTCTGCGCACTACCGGTGAGCATGAAGTAAGCTTCCAGGTTCACAGCGAAGTCTTCGCTAAACTGAACGTGAAAGTTGTTGCTGGTTAATTTTATTAACTGAGCACGACATCAACGCCGGCCTTGTGCCGGCGTTTTTGTTTTTATGCCTTTCAATAAACTGCTGTTGGCCTTACTGCGCGCGAATAAAGCTGCCATCTGGCTGACGCGTAAACAGCACCGGGCCATTTGCGCCATCAACGGTCAGACCGGTTACCACACCCTGCGCATCCTGACGGATTTTCACCTGCTGACCACTTTTCAGTGAGCTGAGCGGCTGGTCACTGCCTTCCACCCGCGCCATCGCAAACACATCATTGACCGGCAGACTGTTGTCACGAAACAGCTGCGCCAGCGTCTGACCCGACGCAATGGTCATATTGCGCCATTCGCCCTGAGAATCAGCTTTTGGCGTCTGCTGAGACGCTGAGGATGAAGGCTGACGGGCACGGTTGTTATCATAAATATCCGCCTGCATCGGCACCTCTTTCTCCGCAGAAGGCGAAGACTGCTCGACCGGATAGCGCAGGGTACTGGTGGGCCAGAGAAACGCCACCAGCATCACCAGCAGTGCCGCCACAATGCCACGACGGTGCGGCGCAGGCAGCGGATCCATCCAGCGAATATGGTCGGTAAAATGCCAGATACGCTGAAGCCATGTCGGCAGGCGGGATGACGTGTCTGAAGCCATTGGGGTTTCCTCCTCTCCGGCAGTTTGCTGTAGCCTGCGTGCGGCCAGCCAGGTCTGCAGCCGGGATACCATTTGTTTTGCACGCATCCTGCGGCGGCGTGGGGCAATCTGGCCCATGTTTGCTCTCTTATTCAGGTGCTACAGATGAGGTGATCCCCATCGATAGTTATAGTATGGGCAATCCCGGCGCGAAGTGCCTGCCAGCATTGATAAATTTGACGTGGCTATTGTTTCTCTTTCATCAGCAAAAGTCATCTGCGACGCAGGGCATTTTACGCCAGCGGCCTGCGCTGCTATGCTGCCGGTTCGAATTTATCCGAGAGTGAAAGGAACGAAGATGACTACCCCTTCTTTCGACAGCGTCGAAGCACAAGCAAGTTACGGTATTGGTTTACAGGTTGGCCAGCAGTTGCTGGAATCTGGTCTGCAGGGTCTGCAACCAGAAGCACTGCTCGCGGGTCTGCGCGACGCGCTGGAAGGGAACTCGCCGGCCGTACCGGTTGATGTGGTTCATCGCGCACTGCGTGAAGTGCACGAACGCGCGGAAGGCGTGCGTCGTGAGCGTACCGAAGCTATGGCCGCAGAAGGTCAGGCATTCCTGCAGGAACATGCGCAGCGTGAAGGCGTGAGCAGCACCGAATCAGGCCTGCAGTTCAGCGTGATTACTCAGGGTGAAGGTCCAATCCCATCACGTCAGGATCGCGTACGCGTTCACTACACCGGCAAACTGATCGACGGCACCGTGTTCGACAGCTCAGTTGCCCGTGGCGAACCGGCAGAATTCCCGGTAAGCGGCGTTATCCCTGGCTGGATTGAAGCGCTGACGCTGATGCCGGTTGGCTCAAAATGGGAACTGGTGATCCCACAGAACCTGGCGTATGGCGAGCGCGGTGCGGGTGCCTCTATCCCACCATTCAGCACGCTGCTCTTCGAAGTTGAGCTGCTGGAAATCCTGTAAGATAAGACGCTGCAACCACCCCGGTTGCAGCGTTTTCTCCCGCCTTATTTCTGCTGTAAATTTACCTGCCACAGTGCAAAGCCAATCGCATCTGTTCCTTTGGGCTGAAGCGGATATTGCGCATGCTGCTTAATAAATCCGGTCGCCTTATCGCCCGGTGCCGTTTCAAACTGAATATCGAGCGGAGTGGATGAGGTAATCGGTGCCAGACGCCAGTTATTGTCCGCCTTCGGCTGAACTGCGCCATGCGCTTTGGTTTCCGCGCTGATGTAGGCTGCTACCACCGAACGGTTCTCATCTGGCGAGGCAAAGGCGATGTACTTATCTCCGGTGCCGGCAAACTTGCCGCCATATGCGCGATAGTTATTGGTCGCCACCAGGAAGAGAGCCTGCGGATCGATGGGTTTACCCTGCCAGGTAAGCTGACGGATGCGTGAGGCGTCAGGATGGATCAACTGACACTCTGCGTCATAACGCGCGGGCTGGGTCACATCAATCTGATAATTGACTCCATCAATCACATCGAAGTTATAGGTGCGGAAATCCCAGTTAATCAGCGACTGCGTTTTGCTGCTGTGCGGATCGATCTGGTTAAACTGGCCTGCTGAGCATTCCAGCCACTCTTTCACCTGCGCACCCGTGACTTTCATCACGACCAGTGTATTGGGATAGAGATAGAGATCGGCCGCATTACGGAAAGTCAGGGCACCTTTCTCCACTTCGACATAGCTGGCAGGATCGTTTTTACGTCCGCCCGCTTTAAACGGCGCGGCAGCAGAGAGCACCGGCAAACGGCCCAGATCCGGATCGCCCTGAATGAAATGCTCCACATAAGCGCGCTGCGCATTATTGACGATCTGCACCGTTGGATCGTCCTGAACCAGCGACAGATAGCTGTACATTACGTCAGCCGACTTGCCGATGGGCTTCGCCACAAACTCCCGCGTGGCGCGGTGATCGTCAGCCAGCACTTTCACCAGCGCCGGATCTTCCGCCGCCAGCGATTTCTTCGCGGCAGTATCGTAGATCGGTCGCGCCTCTGCTTTGCCGCTGCTCACCTGCCAGCGTCCGCCCTCATTGTTCAGCACCAGATCGACCACGCCAAGATGATCGCCCCACATGCCTGGCATCACCGCCGGAACCCCGTTCAGCGTGCCGTTAGCAATGTCTGCGCCTTTGATGCCAGCAAACTCCTTGCTGGGGAAGACGGCATGCGCATGACCAAACAGGATGGCGTTAATACCTTCCACCTGGCTGAGGTAGTAAACCGAGTTTTCTGCCATTGCGTGATACGGCTCGCTGCTCAGGCCGGAGTGAGGGATAGCAATAATCAGATCGGCACCCTGCGCGCGCATCTCAGGCACATAGCGGCGAGCTGTTTCGGTGATGTCATCCACCCGTACCTTGCCCTGCAGATTGGCTTTATCCCACACCATGATCTGCGGCGGCACAAAGCCGATATAGCCAATCTTCAGGGTCTGCGATTTGCCCTCGCGATCAACCACCGTCGTGGATTTGATGAGGTAAGGGGTAAACAGCGGTTTGCCGCTCTTCACATCAATCACGTTGGCGTTCACATAAGGGAAGCGCGCACCCGCCAGCGCTTTTTTCAGGTAGGGCAGGCCATAATTGAATTCATGGTTACCGAGGTTGCCGACAGCGTAATCCAGCGTATTGAGCGCCTTGTAGACCGGATGGATTTCGCCCTCACGCAGCCCTTTAGCCGCCATGTAGTCGCCCAGTGGGCTGCCCTGAATGATGTCGCCGTTATCAACCAGCAGGCTGTTCTTCACCTCCTGCCGGGCGGCGTGAATCAGCGTGGCGGTGCGCACCAGACCAAATTTCTCGGTTGGCGTATCTTTGTAGTAGTCGAAATCCATCATATTGCTGTGCAGATCGGTGGTTTCCAGTACGCGTAAATCGACCGTCGCGGCCTGTGTGGCGACGGAAACGCTCAGGGCCAGTAACATCATTCCGGGCTTAAACATGCTTGCTCCTGCTGCAAATTAAATTCAGGCTCTCAAAATAATGTAAAAGCATGACAGATAGTCATTTTAAATCGTGATGGGTATAACGTTTTGATGCATCGGCCTGCGACTCATTCTTATACGATAAAGGCTCACTGGCGCCAGCATGGCGATAAGCACATAACTATGGTATTGATATATCTATAAATTGAATTGCCGCCGGACCAGTAAACAGGCTGGTCAGGCGGAACTGCTAAAATGTCACTATCTGAAGATGGGCTGATCCTGCAGCAGACAGACAAAAACGAGGTGAAAAATGTTAGAGCAAATCTGCCAACTGGCACGCGAAGCTGGCGACGCGATTATGCAGGTCTATAACGGTGCCGCGCCGCTTGACGTTTCTCACAAATCGGACGATTCGCCGGTGACCGCTGCGGATATCGCGGCGCATGAAGTCATCATGGAGGGGCTGAAACAGCTATCGCCTGACATACCGGTACTTTCAGAAGAAGATCCGCCAGCCTGGGATGTCCGTCAGCACTGGCAACGCTACTGGCTGGTTGATCCGCTGGATGGCACCAAAGAGTTCATCAAGCGTAACGGTGAATTTACCGTCAATATTGCGCTGATTGAAGCGGGCAAGCCGGTGATGGGCGTCGTCTATGCGCCAGTGCTGGGCGTAATGTATTCCGCGGCAGAGGGTAAAGCGTGGAAAGAAGAGGGCGGTCATCGCGAACAGATTCATGTCCGTGACGCACGTCCTCCGCTGGTCGTGGTCAGCCGCTCACATGGTGACGACGACGAGATGAAAGAGTACCTGAAGCAGTTGGGTGAGCATCAGACCGTTGCGACCGGCTCCTCACTGAAATTCTGTCTGGTGGCAGAAGGTAAAGCTCAGCTCTATCCCCGTTTCGGGCCAACCAATATCTGGGATACCGGCGCGGGTCATGCCGTGGCGATGGCTGCGGGTGCGCATGTACATGACTGGCAGGGCAAAACCCTGGACTATGCGCCGCGCGAATCCTTCCTGAATCCCGGCTTTCGCGTTTCGCTCTTTTAAGACGATATTGGCATAAATGCCCGGCGAGCGATTCTCTCGCTCCCGGGTGTTCAGCATTACTCTTTCAGCAGTGAGTTGACCAGCGCGATAACTTTTGTCACTTCATCCTGCGTCAGCGAACCATCCTTCACAAACTTCACTTTGCCCTGCTTATCCAGCACCACTATGGCGGAACCACCAGGCTGTAACTGCCAGCTGTGCTGCACGTTGCCTTTGCTGTCTACGACAAACTGAGACCAGGGATATTGCTGCTTGTTGGTCTCGACGCTGCTGCGCACAAACATGCCCGTGCCCGGAATCGCGTCATCGGTATTGACGATGGTGGTGGTCTGATAGCGATCATGCGGCAGCTTCGCGGCTTTGATCGCTTCTACCAGTGCCGCGTTCATCTCTTTCGCAGATGAGCGACCCGCAATATGCTGGATGACGCGAACTTTTCCGCTGAGCTGCGCGCTATTCCAGTTTTTGTAGCTAAACTTCTCCTGTTGCAATAACAGCTCGCCTTTGTCATTCACGCCTACAGCCGGTACCCGCATATCCAGTCTGAGGTTATGAGCCATCGCGCCTGCCGGTATCAACAGAGACAACGCCACAGCTGCCAGGGTTATACGCATTGTTATTTCCTAAGGTGATCAGACCAGTCAGTCATTTTACTGCAATAGTAAGCGGGGATGATGCGCCTGTCCTGGAAAGGTGTCAGGTTTGTTATGGCCGCCACAATTCCTTAATCAATGAAGGTTTATACTGTGTTGTGTGAGCCTGATAACAGAGTGTTCTGTAATGATGTGTCAATTCAGTAAAAAAATTCACTTTTAGGAACATCAGTCAGTTTTAGTGTTCTATAGTTATCGCGAATTCGCGCTTCATGGGCTGGAACCAAATTTGGAAACGGCGAAGCGTGCTTAAAAATGTACAGGAGTTAAACAGCATGAAGATCTTCCAGCGCTATAATCCGCTACAAATAGCGAAATATGTAAAAACGCTGTTCAAAGGAAGGTTGTATATCAAGGACGTGGGCGCGTTCGAGTTCGATAAAGGGAAAGTATTAATCCCTCGCGTCAAAGACAAACAGCACCTGAGCGTGATGTCAGAAATTAACCGCCAGGTCGTTCGTCTCAAACTTGAGTTCAACTAATAACAAGGGCGCCGATGGCGCCCTTAGTGTATGACCTATCAGGCTATTCCCTTTGCCTGTCCGAACACGGACGGTGCCCACAATCCCCACCTGCTACGTAAACGTTCCGGTTGTTCCGCCCGCTCTGTATCCAGGACTGCCTGGGACAATAATAGCCGCCGGGACACGCTCTGAGTCATTTACTCTTCTTCGGTTTTGGTCAGGTTCAGCACGGGTGGTCGTTCATCAATGCGGGTGACCAGCAGCTGATCGATACGGTAGCTATCGATATCTACCACTTCGAACTTATAGCCAGCAAACTTCACAAAATCGGTACGCTTTGGAATCTTACGCAGCATATACATCATAAAGCCGCCGATGGTTTCGTAGTTGCCTGACTGCGGGAAATCATCGATGTCCAGCACGCGCATTACGTCATCAATCGGTGTGCCGCCTTCAACCAGCCATGAATTCTCATCGCGCGCCACGATCTGCTCTTCCATGCCCTGACCGACCAGATCGCCCATCAGTGTGGTCATGACGTCATTCAGCGTAATGATGCCCACGACCAGCGCATATTCGTTCATGATCACCGCGAAATCTTCACCAGCGGTTTTAAAACTTTCCAGCGCTTCTGAGAGCGTCAGCGTGTCCGGCACGATTAGCGCAGAGCGAATCTGCAGGCCGCTGTTCAGCGCCATGCTCTGATTGCCGAGTACGCGCAGCAGCAGCTCTTTTGAGTCGACATAGCCAACGATATGATCGATGTCGCCGCTGCACACCAGAAACTTCGAATGAGGATGCTGGGCGATTTTGGTCTTGAGGCTGGTCTCATCTTCGTGCAGATCAAACCAGACAATATTCTCGCGTGAGGTCATTGAAGAGGGAACGGTACGTGACTCCAGCTCAAACACGTTTTCAATCAGCTCATGCTCCTGCTTGCGCAGAACGCCCGCCAGCGCACCGGCTTCCACCACCGCGTAGATATCGTCGGAGGTGATGTCATCTTTACGCACCATCGGCAGCTTGAAAATACGGAAGAAGACGTTGGCCAGGCCATTAAACAGAAATACCAGCGGACGCATCACTAACAGGCAGAAACGCATCGGATTGATGATGCGCAGCGCGATGGTTTCCGGTGCGACCATGCCAACCCGCTTTGGTGTTAAGTCGGCAAACAGGATAAACAGGCTGGTCACGATGGTGAATGAACAGATAAAGCTGAGCTGTTCCGCCAGTTCCGGCGAAACAAAGCGGTTAAACAGGCCGCTGAAAACCGGTGAAAATGCCGCGTCGCCGACAATACCGCCCAGGATGGCGACAGCGTTAAGGCCAATCTGCACCACGGTGAAGAACATGCCCGGCGTTTCCTGCATTTTCAGCACACGCTGGGCATTGACGTTGCCTTCGTCGGCCAGAAGTTTCAGTTTGATCTTACGGGCGGCCGCCAGCGAGATCTCCGACAGGGAGAAAAAGGCACTGATTACAATCAGCAATAAAATGACAAGCAAGCTATCTAACATATGAGATCCAAAGGGTTATCCACTTGTCATTTTTGGCCTGGGCAGCGTGGGTAAGCGCAAACAGAGTTGGTTTATCCGTGAAACAGAGCTATCCGTGCCAAAAATGTCTGCGCCAGTTCGACAACGTACATGTCGGGGCAGAAATGAAAACAGGCGGAATGCCTGTGGTGGCAGATTATAGCAGGAGCGCTCATCGGGCCGCCAGAGGGCAATCTGCCGCTTCCCTCAGGATTAGCAGGCAGAATGGTACGTTATCGACTCAGATTTATCTGAGTGAATCATTTTGGACCGCTCATTCCCGCCTGCAGGAGTTGTATCAATCCCCCCATTTACCGACAATAGCCGCGTTATTTGAGTTAGAAGTCGATTTTGCGCCGCCGTTTGCCATAAAGTGCGGCTATGATGAGGATGTTGCCGTTGCGGTAGTGCGGGCAAAGATGATTAATAAGTGCCCCGCGGAAAAGGGGCCGGCATGATTAACAGGAGTACAGGTGCCACGATTTTATGTTTATTGCATAGCTGGCCTGCTGCTTGCCGCGCCCGCCCTTGAGGCGGCGACCGTGCGATTACAGGTAGATGGCTTAACCGGGGATCTGCAAAAGAATGTCAGAGCGCGCCTTTCCACCATCGGCAGCGACGAGGTCTCGAATGATGGCCGTTTTCGTGCACGTGTCTCTGTTGCAATAAAAGAGGGGCTGCGCGCCCTTGGTTATTACGAGCCGACCATCGACTTCGAATCCCGCCCCGCGCCTGCGAAGGGAGGACGGCCGGTATTAATCGCACATGTGACGCCGGGCGAGGCTGTCAAAATTGGCGGCAGCACCATTGTGGTGGAAGGTGATGCGCGCAATGATCCTGATTACAAAGCCTGGGTGAAGCAGGGACGGCCCAAAGTGGGCACGCAGCTTAACCATGGGCAGTATGACAAATTTAAAAGCGGCTTCTCTAATCTTGCGCTGCGTAACGGCTACTTCGACGGCACCTTTAAAAAAAGTCAGCTCGGCGTTTCGGTTGAGCGCCATGAAGCGTTCTGGGATATCGACTACGACAGCGGCGAGCGCTATCGCTTTGGGGACGTCACTTTTCAGGGATCGCAGATTCGTGAAGAGTATCTGCAAAATCTGGTGCCCTTTAAAGAAGGGGATTACTACAGCTCACGCGATCTGGCCGAACTGAATCGCCGCCTCTCCGCCACCGGCTGGTTTAATTCGGTGGTGGTCGCGCCGGAATTCAGCAAGGGACGACAGACTAAAGTGCTGCCGCTGAGTGCCGTGATGTCACCCCGCACCGAAAACACTATTGAAACCGGCGTCGGCTACTCAACTGACGTCGGTCCGCGGCTGAAAGGAACGTGGAAAAAACCGTGGATCAACGACAGCGGCCACAGCCTGACAGCCAGCGCCTACGTGTCTGCGCCGGAACAGCAGGTCGACCTCAGCTATAAAGTCCCGTTACTGAAGAGCCCACTGGAGCAGTACTACACCTTCTCCGGAGGCCTCAAGCGTACCGACCTTAACGACACCAAAGCCGACACCACCACGCTTGCGATGTCGCGCAACTGGGACAGCAGCAGCGGCTGGCAGAAGGCGGTCAACCTGCGCTGGAGCCTGGATCACTTTACGCAGGGCAGTGTGACCAATACCACCATGCTGCTCTATCCCGGCGTCAGCGTAAACCGCACCCGCTCGCGCGGCGGTCTGATGCCGACCTGGGGCGACTCACAGCGCTACTCCGTCGACGTTTCCGATACGACATGGGGCTCCGACGTCGACTTCCTGATTCTGCAGGCGCAAAACGTCTGGATTCGCACTCTCGGTGACAGTCATCGCTTTGTGGCGCGCGGCAATCTTGGCTGGATTGAAACCAACGACTTCGACAAGGTGCCACCGGATCTGCGCTTCTTCGCCGGTGGTGACCGCAGTATTCGCGGTTACAAATACAAAAATATTTCACCGCGTGACGACGACGGCAAACTCACCGGGGCATCAAAACTCGCCACCGGATCGCTGGAATATCAGTACAACGTCACCGGTAAATGGTGGGGCGCGGTGTTTGTCGACTCAGGCGAAGCGGTTAACGACATTAAACAGAGCAATATCAAAACCGGTGCGGGTGTCGGTGTGCGCTGGTCTTCACCGGTTGGCCCCATCAAATTTGATATCGCCAGACCTATCGGGGATGACGAGGAGCATGGATTGCAATTTTACGTAGGACTGGGGCCTGAACTATGAAGCTGTGGAAAAAGGTCCTGATCGGTATTCTGATCTTTCTGGTTGTGCTGTTGGGTGGCGTGGCATTTTTAATCGGGACCACGCCGGGACTGCATTTAGTGCTCAAGGGCGCATCGCGCTGGGTGCCTGGCCTGTCGATCAAACAGGTCGATGGCGGCTGGCGTAACCTGACCCTTAACGGTCTGCGCTTTGAGATGCCCGGCGTCAGTGTTGATGCCGGGCAGATTCACCTGGCGGTGGATCTCAACTGCCTGCTGCACTCCTCCGTGTGCGTCAACGATGTCTCCCTGCGCGATATCAGCGTGGTCGTCGACAGCAAGAAAATGGCACCTGCCGCCGCCGCACCGGAAGAGGAGAGTAGCAACACTAACCTCAGCACACCATACCCCATCACGCTGCGTCATCTTGGCCTGCACAACATCAATGTGAAGGTTGATGACACCGCGATCTCGCTGCTTGATTTCACCACGGGCCTGCAGTGGCAGGATCGTGCGCTGACGCTGAATCCGACCCATATCCAAAGCCTGCTGATTGCGCTGCCAAAAGCGGCAAAAGTGGTGAAGGAAGAGGTGGTCGATCCGAAAGTTCAGCAGCCGCATCCCGCTGAGAAACCGCTGGGCGAAACGCTGCAGGCGATGTTTGCGCAACCGCTGCTACCGGCATTGCCTGATTTCCGTCTGCCGCTGGATATTGACGTACAGCAGATTCTGGGCGAGCAGCTGCGCGTGACCGGCGACACCGATATCGCTGTCAGCCGGTTGTTGCTGAAAGCCAAAACCGCCGATCGGCAGATGCAGTTAACGACGCTGGAAGTGGACTCGAATCTGGGCAATCTGACGGGGAGTGGGCAGGCGACGCTGGCGGATAACTGGCCGGTCGATTTCTCCCTGAATGGCACGGTCAATACCGATCCGATTAAAGGCGAAAAGCTGGCGCTGAAACTTAACGGCGCGATGCGCGACACGCTGAAGCTGGGCCTGAATCTCTCAGGTCCGGTCAATGCGCAGCTGGATGCGACGACCCAACTGGCTGTCGCGGGACTGCCGCTGTCACTTCAGCTGACCAGTCCGCAACTGCGCTGGCCGCTAACCGGACCGATACAGTATCAGGCCGATAACCTGGACTATCAGTTCAAAGGCAAAGCCACCGACTATGTGATGTCACTGCAGACCGCCGTGAAGGGCGAATCTGTGCCACCGGCCAATGTCTCGCTGACGGGTAAAGGTAACGTTGAGCAGTTCAGCCTCGATCGCCTGCGCGTAGCCGCGCTGCAGGGCAATATCGATCTCACCGCGCTGCTGGACTGGAGTAAGGCAATCAGCTGGCGCAGTGAGCTGACGCTGGCAGGGATCAATACTGCGAAACAGTATCCTGACTGGCCCGCGCGGCTGGATGGCAAAATCACCACGCGCGGCAGTCTGTATGGCGGCACCTGGCAGCTGAGCGTGCCGCAGCTTCAGCTAAAAGGTAACGTGAAAAAGAATGCCGTAACCGCTGACGGCTCACTGACCGGTAACAGCTACAACCAGTGGACGGTGCCGGGTATTAAGCTGGCGCTGGGACGCAACCATCTGGATGTCAAAGGGGCGCTGGGCGACAGTCTGGATCTTGATGCCAGTATTGATGCGCCACAGCTCGATAATGCGCTGCCGGGTCTGGGCGGCGTGGTCAACGGCACGATTAAAGCGCGTGGCACTCTGAAGACACCGCAGCTGCTGGCCGATCTCAATGCCCGTGGTCTGCGCTGGCAGCAGATGCAGATTAATCGCGTCACCCTGAATGGCGATGTCCGCTCCGGCGAACAGGTCGCCGGTAAACTGCAACTTCGCGTTGAGCAACTGAAGCAGGATGCGCTGAACATCGGCCTGCTGACGCTGAATGCAGAGGGGAATGAGCGTCAGCATCAGATGAAGCTGATTGTGCAGGGCAAACCGGTCTCGGGTCAGCTGGCGCTCAACGGCAGCTTTGATCGCCAGACCGAGCGCTGGAAAGGCTCGCTAAACGATACCCGCTTTGACACGCCCGTGGGCGAGTGGCGTCTGACCCGCGCCATGGCCATCGACTATCTGAACAGCCGTCAGACGGCGACCATCGGGCCGCATTGCTGGCAGAACCCCAATGCACAAATTTGTGTACCGGAGCCGATTGAAGCGGGCCCGGCAGGTAAGGCGCATGTGGTGCTGAACCGTTTTGACCTTGCGATGGTCAAGCCATTTATGCCGGAGGCAACCCAGCTCAGCGGCCTGTTCAGTGGCGATGTACGCGTTAACTGGACGGCGGATGGCAGCCTGCCAACCGGTACTGTGGCGCTGAAGGGTAACGGCGTAAAAGTGGTGCAGGATGTTCAGGGCAACAGCCTGCCGATCGCCTTTGACACGCTTAACCTGAATGCCGCACTGCGAAACGGTCGCGCACAGCTCGACTGGCTGATCCGCATTGCCAAAAACGGGCAGCTGGATGGCAACGTGCAGATCGACGATCCGCAAAATCGCCGCACGCTGGGCGGTAACGTGAACATCCGCAATATCTCGCTGGCGATGATCAATCCTGCGCTGATGCAGGGCGAGAAGATCAAAGGCAGCCTGAACAGCAGCCTTCGCCTGGGGGGAAGTGTGCAGCAGCCGCAGGTGTTTGGGCAGTTGGGTCTGACGGGTGTGGATGTGGATGGCAACTTTATGCCGGTCGATCTGACCGCCGCCAACCTGAATCTGGTGTTCAACGGTATGAGTTCTACTTTGAACGGACTGGTCCAGACTGCACAGGGCAACATCAATCTTAGCGGTAACGCCGACTGGAGCCAGCTCGATAACTGGCGTGCGCGCATCGCGGCGCAGGGCAGTCGGGTTCGCGTCACCGTTCCGCCGATGGTGCGTATGGATGTCTCGCCGGATCTGGTATTTGAAGCGACGCCAGCCGCCTTTAACCTTGATGGCAGCGTCGATATTCCGTGGGCGCGCATCACGGTGCAGGAAGTGCCGGAAAGCGCGACGGGCGTCTCGTCAGATGAGGTGATGCTGGATAAACAGCTGAAGCCAATTGCACCGCAAACCGCTGCGATTCCGATTAACAGTAACCTGGTGATCCACGTCGGCAACGATGTGCGCCTGTCTGCATTTGGTCTGAAAGCGAAGCTGAATGGCGATCTGAAAATGGTGCAGGATAAGTCAGGACTGGGCTTAAACGGCCAGATCAACATTCCATCCGGTCGCTTCCACGCCTATGGTCAGGATCTGATTGTGCGTAAAGGTGAGCTGCAGTTTGCCGGGCCGCCTGATCAGCCTTACGTTAACCTGGAAGCCATTCGTAACCCGGATGCGACGGAAGATGGCGTCACTGCCGGTCTGCGCGTGACCGGCCTTGCCGATGAACCTAAAGCGGAAGTCTTCTCCGATCCGGCGATGTCGCAACAGGAAGCGCTTTCCTACCTGCTGCGTGGTCAGGGATTAGGCAGCGACGGCGACAGTAACGCTCTAACGTCGGCACTTGTTGGCTTAGGGGTTGCACAAAGTGGTCAGGTTGTGGGTAAAATCGGAGAGACCTTCGGTGTCAGCAATCTCGCCGTTGATACTGCCGGTGTTGGCGATAGCCAGCAGGTGCAGGTCAGCGGCTACGTGCTACCGGGTCTGCAGGTAAAATACGGTGTTGGCATATTTGATTCACTGGCGACGTTAACCTTGCGTTACCGCCTGATGCCTAAGCTCTATCTGGAAGCCGTGTCCGGTGTGGATCAGGCTCTCGATTTGCTCTATCAGTTTGAGTTTTAGCAATGCGAATAATTGTCTACGGCAGTTTACGGCGCAAACAGGGAAACAGTCACTGGATGACCAATGCGCAGTGGCTGGGTGATCACCAGATTGAAGGCTTTGAGCTTTATAGTCTGGGCCATTATCCCGGCGTTATAGAGGGCAATGGAGCGGTACATTGTGAGGTGTACCGCATTGATGCCTCAACCCTGGCGGAGCTGGATGCGCTTCGCACCAAAGGGGGAGAGTACAAACGATTTCTGACTCAGACGCCGTTTGGCAGTGCATGGCTTTATGTTTATCAACGCTCAGTGGCAGGACGCCAGCGCATTATGAGTGGTGACTGGCTAAAGCGTGATGAGGAGCCAGAGGCCTGAACAAAAACACCGTCCATTTGGACGGTGTTTTTTTTTTTCGACTTACAAACCGGCAGCAGAATTACTTCTTCTGTGCGCGCTCATAAGAGGAGATGATTTCAGCTTTAGCGGCTTCGGCGTTATCCCAGCCATCCACTTTCACCCATTTGCCTTTTTCCAGATCTTTGTAGTGTTCAAAGAAGTGGGTGATCTGTGCACGCAGCAGTTCTGGCAGGTCGTTCACATCTTTGATGTGATCGTACTCTTTAGAAAGCTTGGTGTGCGGAACGGCAACCAGTTTGGCATCTTCACCAGACTCGTCGGTCATTTTCAGCACGCCAACCGGACGGCAGCGGATCACGGAGCCTGGGACCAGTGGGTACGGGGTCGGAACCAGTACGTCAACCGGATCACCATCCAGAGAAAGGGTATGGTTGATGTAGCCGTAGTTGCACGGATAGAACATGGCGGTAGACATGAAACGGTCTACAAACAGGGCACCAGACTCTTTATCAACTTCATATTTGATCGGATCAGCATTCGCCGGGATCTCAATGACAACGTAGATATCTTCTGGCAGGTCTTTACCTGCTGGCACCTGGTTCAAACTCATCTGGCATTCCTTCAATAGTCGTATGTTGAGTGTCGGCTATTATAGCCAACTGACTCTGAATGTATGCCCCCTTTTTGGCGTTTCGGAATGCGCCCAAACGCTACTTAGCCGCCACAAACAGCGAAACAATGCCTGCGGCAATCAGTGGCCCTACCGGCACGCCCCGGAAGAATGCCACCCCAATCACTGTACCAATCAGCAGACCCCCGATCACCGAAGGCTGCACGCTCATAAAATTCACGCCACGACCACCCAGCCAGGCGACAAAGATCCCTACCAGAATCGCCACAATCGATTTCCAGTTAGCAAAGGATTTGATCAGGGCAGAGGCGGGCAATGAGCCGCTGGCCAGCGGAGCCATCACCGCCACGGTAAGAATAATGATGCCTAAGGTAATGCCCTGTTTTTCGACGTAGGGGAAGAACTGAGCCAGCGGGGTAATTTTAATCGCCAGCAGCACCAGAATCGAAATCGTGACCGCGTTGTTGTGCACGAAATAACTCAGCACGGCGAGGCAAATCAGAATGATGGTCGAGGCATATGCAGCCATGGTTTCTCCCTGAAGATTATTGAAAGCACTGACTTCCGCCAGCGTAAAAGCCGGTTATCGATCAGCAGTCATCGGGGTTAGCACAGCTGCCTTTAGCCCATGACTGCAGCATCAGCGCCTGATTACGCACCAGGCTCAGACTCTGGGCGCTCAGGGCTACGCTACCCAGCGTTCCCTGAGAACTAAGCTGACTGCGGCTCGCCTCAAGCCAGCTGTCGCGGTAGCGCAGCCAGGCACGCTGAGCGGCACGAAGTTTGTTTTTCGGTTCGCCGGAGAGCGTTTTCATCAGCTTGCTGTACTGCTTATTCATCTCCTGATCCCAGACCTTGTTTGCCGCCGCGTAGCACTGGTTCATGGTAAGGGTGGTCGAGGCATTATTGAGGCAGCGATCAGGTGAGGCATCTGACGGCATATCCTCTGCCAGCGCCGATGTGCTAAGGCACAGCAGCATCAAAAACAATCCTGATTTCATTCTTTTCTCGGGGTAACGGAAGGGCGACGATCAGCTTGATGGATGTTTCTGTGATGATCAAGTTGTTAACACTCATCACAGTTAAAGTTTCAGACCGTTACTGCCGATAACTCCTCCGCTTTAGGGCCGCTTGAAATTCGCCTTTTCACATACACGGAAACTATCAGGATGAAACAGTTATCACTTCGCACGGGGTTGCTGGCATTGCTGGCATTTATGACACTGCTGCTGTTGGCGGTGAGTTTTATGGGTATCGTGGCTATTAACAAAGGGAATCGCTCGCTGGATGTGATCAACCGCATTCAGGGGATCGAGCTGAACAGCCTTTATAAGAGTAATTCAGACCTGATGCGGGCCCGCGCTAACGCGGCGCTGGCGGTACGTAAAATTGAAATTGGTATGCTGGAAGAGGGCGCGGCAGTCACAAAACTGTCGCAGGCGGATGTGGTGTCATCGCAGAAACACCTGAAGCGTTTTGTGGACGCCGGAACGGTGACGGCGCACGGCAAAATGCTGGCGGATGCGGTTTCAGCCAGTTATAAAGCCTATCTCGACCAGGGCATCAAACCGATGATGGACGCGCTGGACAAGCAATATACCGACGAATATTACCAGCTGCTGGAAGGCAACCTGGCAACGCTGGCGGCCAGTTACGATAAGGCGGTCAATGACTTCAGTCAACTGGCGGATCAAATCACCCAGGCCCAGCTGGCAGAGGCGGCCCACAACGAGACCAAAATGAAAATCCTGATCGCCGTGGCGGGAGTCTTAACCCTCTTGCTGCTGGTGCTCGCCTGGCAACTGCTACGCCGGATGCTGCTGCAGCCGCTGAACCTGGCGATTGTCCATCTTGAGCAGATCGCGGCGGGCGATCTGTCCCAGGCGCTGCCACCGTCCAGCAACAATGAGCTGGGTCGGCTTAACCATGCCCTGAGCGGGATGCAGCAGTCGTTACGCACTTCGGTGAATCAGGTGCGCGAAGCGAGTATGCAGATCGACATCGGCAGCCGTGAACTGGCGGCCGGTAACGTCAATCTGTCGCAGCGCACCGAAGAGTCCGCCGCCTCGCTGGAGCAGACGGCGGCCAGCATGGAGCAGCTCACGGCCACGGTGCGCCTTAACGCCACGAATGCTCAGCAAGCGAATCAGCTGGCTAGCGCGGTCTCCGAGACCGCCGATCGCGGCGCTGAGGTGGTCAGCTACGTGATGGAAAAAATGAATGAGATTACCGACAGCGCCAATCGCATCGGCGACATTCTTAGCGTGATTGACGGCATTGCCTTCCAGACCAACATTCTGGCGCTCAACGCCGCCGTGGAAGCGGCGCGGGCAGGCGAGCAGGGCCGGGGCTTTGCGGTTGTGGCAAATGAAGTGCGCACGCTGGCACAGCGCAGTGCTAACGCGGCTAAAGAGATCCGTACGCTGATCAGTGATTCACAGTCGCGGGTCAAAGAGGGCAGCGAGATGGCGACGCGCGCCGGGGAAACCATGGATGAGATTTCTGGTGAAGTGATGCGCGTAACCGCACTGATGAAAGAGATCTCGATGGCCTCCGACGAGCAGAGCCGTGGCATTGAGCAGGTCAATCTGGCCGTCACTCAGATGGATGCGGCGGCGCAGCAGAACGCCGCGCTGGTTGAGCAGGCAACCGCCGCGACCCAGTCGCTGGAAGCGCAGTCCGATCAGCTTCAGGCAACTATGGCACAGTTCAGATTGCAGACGGCGTAAAAATGGTGAGCGCATTTATGATGCGCTCATTCTTTTTCTCATTTTTGCTGAAGTCGACATATTAAATTTTTTTCAAGTCTAAATATGTTTATCTCATATGCTTTTTAGTTACCATGGATCTTTAATGATTATTATAAATTTTCAGGAGTGAGAATATGGATACCTTATTCGTTGAAAGCATTGAAAGGCTAACTTCCCTGCTGGAACGTTCGCCTCTGGATGTCGTGATGGCTGTGATATTACTTACTATATTTTATGTGATTCGCCGGATTGCTAAAAACATTAAGATTGAACATGTTTTTCAGCATACACTTAGCAATAAAATTAAACTTCTGAAAAATGAAATTAATAACGAATTTATTGAAGAGGAAGAAGCGGAGCATCTAAAAAAACGTTATGCGACGCTGCTAAACCAGAGGGTTTACGGTATAAAAAACAGGATTATTCAGCGGGAAGTTATCGGCGTAATTAACTGTTCGAGTGAAATAACAGATTTTAAATATTTTGCTGTCCATCAATATGTTTTGAGCGTCGACAAAGATGGTAAGTTATATTTTAACAAATCAAAGATAATATCCCGAATTTTCACTGCTTCTATGCTCTTAGTTACAGGTCTGGCAGCACTGGCACTGGGAATATTCATAATTTCTGCTGGATCCTTTTTTGGCTTACTCATCAGTTTCCTGGGGCTGCTTTCATATTTTGCAGGATTAGTTCATTTTCCCGCTAATTCAGGTATGCGCAAACGTGCTGAAAAAGAGATAGCCCATTATTACCAGCATCGCGATGCGATTGACACGCGAAATTAGCGGAATAATAAAAAAGCCTGCATTGAGCAGGCTTTTATGAAGATTATCAGGTCAGAGTTTGATTAACCCTGACGGCAATCCGGGAACTCAGCCAGGAAACGCTCAACGTCGTTCACCATCGCCTCATTACCGCAGTAAAACGGGCAACGCTGATGCAGCGTGACCGGTGGAATATCCAGAATACGTCTCTGACCGTCGGTCGCTTTACCGCCCGCCTGCTCGGCCAGGAACGCCATCGGGTTGCACTCATACAGCAAACGCAGCTTGCCCTGAGGATGGCTGGCGGTACTTGGATAGAGGTAGATACCGCCTTTCAGCAGATTACGGTGGAAATCCGCAACCAGCGAGCCGATGTAACGTGAGGTATAAGGACGATGCGTTGGCAGATCCTCTTCCTGACAGAACTTCAGATATTTCTTCACACCCTGCGGGAAACGAATGTAGTTACCTTCGTTGATCGAATAGGTGTATCCGGTTGGCGGATAGGTCATACGTTCGTGACTGAGGCAGAATACACCCAGTGACGGATCATAAGTAAACGCATGCACACCTGCGCCGGTGGTATAAACCATCATGGTGGATGAGCCGTAGACCACGTAACCGGCAGCAACCTGCTTGTTGCC
This sequence comes from Pantoea sp. ANP04, assembly GCF_041982285.1. Taxonomy (NCBI): domain Bacteria; kingdom Pseudomonadati; phylum Pseudomonadota; class Gammaproteobacteria; order Enterobacterales; family Erwiniaceae; genus Pantoea; species Pantoea sp. ANP04. The sequence goes on from NZ_JAUTYS010000020.1 coordinate 43,539, forward strand.
TGGCTGCATGAAGTCCGCTTCAACCACTGGCGTGCCGGGCTCGCTAACGCGATGATAAATAGAGAAAATGGTGCCGACGGAAACGTTAACGTCGATGTTAGAAGAACCATCCAGTGGATCCATTAACACCACGTACTTACCGTTTTCCTCACCTTCAAAGATAACGAACTCGTCTTCTTCCTCAGAAGCGATACCGGCGACGATGCCACGTGCTTTCAGTGCTGCCTTCAGTTTTTCGTTGGCAAACAGATCAAGCTTCATCTGCTGTTCACCCTGAATATTCTCCACGCCGCTGGCACCGAGAATATCCACTAAACCGGCTTTGTTGATGTCGCGGTGGATAATTTTGGCACCCAGCTTGATAGCTGAAATCAGCGCCGTCAGTTCACCTGTGGCGTGCGGAAAGTCGTGCTGCTTCTCGACGATAAATTCGCCCAACGTTTTCATAACACATTCCCTGAATCTTCGATGGAGTGGCAGCACGCGTAACAGTCTGCCAACGGATGCGTACGCAGTTTAGCCGAATGAACTTCAAAAACCATAGTCCTAATCCGTTTCTTCCGTCTGCGAGCGGCGTTACACTGTGCGCCGAACTTTTGAGTAATGGATCATGTTATGCGCATTCACATCCTCGGGATTTGTGGCACTTTTATGGGCGGTCTGGCGATGCTGGCACGTTCACTTGGTCATCAGGTGACCGGTTCAGACGCCAACGTTTATCCGCCAATGAGTAACCTGCTCGAACAGCAAGGCATTGAATTAACGGAAGGTTATGACGCCAGCCAGCTGGATCCGATGCCTGACTTAGTCATCATCGGCAATGCGATGACGCGGGGTAATCCTTGCGTGGAAGCCGTACTGGAACGCAACATTCCCTACCTCTCTGGCCCACAGTGGCTGCACGATTTTGTGCTGCGCGATCGCTGGGTACTGGCAGTGGCCGGAACCCACGGTAAAACCACCACAGCAGGCATGGCAGCGTGGATTCTCGAGGCATGCGGCCTTGAACCCGGCTTCATTATTGGTGGTGTACCAGGAAACTTCGATGTCTCAGCAAAATTAGGAAAAAGTCCATTCTTCGTCATTGAAGCGGATGAGTATGACTGCGCGTTTTTCGACAAGCGTTCCAAGTTCGTCCATTACTGTCCGCGTACCCTGATCCTCAACAACCTTGAGTTTGATCATGCTGACATCTTTGATGATCTGCGGGCGATCCAGAAGCAGTTCCACCATCTGGTGCGGATCGTGCCGGGTCAGGGCAAGATCCTGTTGCCGGAACATGATCCTAACCTCAAACAGGTAATGGCGATGGGCTGCTGGAGTGAGCAGGAGAGCGTTGGCGAGCACGGGCGCTGGCAGGCGAAGAAGCTGACCAACGATGCCTCTCACTGGGAAATCTGGCTCGACGGCGAAAAAGTCGGGGAAGTGAACTGGGGCCTGGTTGGCGAACACAACATGCACAATGGCCTGATGGCGATTGCGGCCGCGCGGCATGTCGGTGTGAAGCCGGAAGATGCAGGCCAGGCGCTGAACACCTTTATCAATGCACGTCGCCGGCTGGAGCTGCGCGGTGAAGTGAACAGCATCAAAGTCTATGATGACTTCGCGCATCATCCGACCGCGATTCTGGCAACACTGGCTGCGCTGCGCAGTAAAGTGGGCGGCAGAGCACGTATCCTGGCGGTACTGGAGCCACGCTCCAACACGATGAAGATGGGCGTCAGCAAAAACGATCTGGCCCCGTCTCTGGCGCGGGCTGATGAGGTCTTCCTGTTCCAGCCTCACCATATTCCGTGGCAGGTTTCAGACGTGGCAGAAGCGTGTATACCGCCTGCGCACTGGAGTGCGGATATCGATACCCTGGTCGAAATGGTGGTCAAAGCCGCTCAGCCAGGCGACACGATTCTGGTCATGAGCAACGGCGGGTTCGGCGGTATTCATCAGAAGCTGCTGGACAGGCTGGCCTGATATGACAGGCGCCCGACAGGGCGCTTATTTTGCAGGAAAATCCTGGTAAATCCTTTCATCTCTTGCCGTTACAAATCCGCTCAGACTTCCTGCCCTGGCCGTGCGCCGTCTGAGCACGTCTGCCATGGCATTACTTCGCTTCGGCCAGCTCGCGCAGATACTGGAAAATCTGACGTGCAGACTTCGGCGGCTTATTGCCCGCTTTCTCTTTCTGCGCGTTACGAATCATGCTGCGTAACTGCTGACGATCGGCTTCGGGATAGAGCGCGATCACATCGCCCATCGCCTCATCGCCCTGCTCAATCAGACGATCGCGCAACATTTCCAGTTTATGGAACAGTGCAACCTGCTGATTGTGGCGATTATTGAGCTTGTCCAGCGCAACACGAATCGGCTCCACATCTATACTGCGCAGCAGTTTACCGATCAGCTGCAGCTGACGGCGGCGACCCTCTTTCTTAATGCGCTGCGCCAGTTCAACTTCGTTACGCAGGCGCTCATCCAGCGGGATTTTATCCAGCGAGTTTTTACCCAGATCAACCAGTTCGGCACCCAGGCGCTTTAACTCTTCTGCATCGCGTTTAATTTCACTCTTACTGACCCAGATAATCTCTTCATCTTCTTCTTCGTCATTATCTGGCACATCGTCGAGCCACTCATCGGGCTGTTTGGTCATTTCCGGGCTCCCAAAAAAAAGAGGCTAATCGTACCAGTTTATCGGGTGACTGCGAAATTGTTCTCTGACTCTGATAGACTCAAATCATTCACACATAAGATTATGGGCAGGTCGATGAACGTATCTACTCAGGTTGCAGAACAGCGAAAAGTCCTGGAGCAGGCCATTGCGCAGGCACTTGAACTGGCTAAAGCAAGCACTGACAGCGCGGAAGTGGCAGTAAGTAAAACTACCGGCATCGGGGTCAGCACCCGCTATGGCGAAGTGGAAAACGTCGAATTCAACAGCGATGGTGCGCTGGGCATCACCGTCTATCATCAGAATCGTAAAGGCAGCGCCTCATCGACCGACCTCAGTCCGGACGCCATCAAACGCACCGTGCAGGCGGCGATTGATATTGCGCGCTACACGTCGCCCGATCCGTTTGCCGGCCCGGCTGACGCGGAGTTACTCGCGTATGATGCGCCGGACCTGGATCTCTACCATCCGTGGGAGATTGACGCCGACCGCGCCATTGAACTGGCGGCACAGGCGGAGCAGGCGTCGCTGCGTGCAGACAAGCGTATTACGAACACCGAAGGGGGCAGTTTCAATAGCCACGTCGGCATCAAAGTCTTTGGCAACAGCCACGGTATGTTGCAGAGCTATTGCTCAAGCCGCCACTCGCTCTCCAGCAGCGTCATTGCCGAGCAGGATGGCAATATGGAGCGTGATTACGCTTATACCATTGGCCGTGCGTTTGAGGATCTGAAAAGCCCGGAGTGGGTAGGTGCAGAGTGCGCACGCCGTACGCTCTCCCGTCTGGCTCCGCGTAAACTGCCGACCATGAAAGCCCCGGTGATTTTTGCTTCTGAAGTGGCGACCGGCTTGTTTGGTCATCTGGTGGGCGCGATCAGCGGTGGCAGCGTGTACCGTAAATCGACCTTCCTGCTGGATTCCATGGGGCAGCAGATCCTGCCGGAGTGGCTCACTATTAATGAGCAGCCGCATCTGCTGAAAGGGCTCGCCTCCACGCCATTCGACAGCGAAGGGGTGCGGACTCAGGCGCGCGACATCATCAAAGATGGTGTGCTGCAGACCTGGCTGTTGACCAGCTATTCAGCCCGTAAACTGGGCCTGACCAGCACCGGTCATGCTGGTGGCATCCATAACTGGCGCATTGCGGGCCAGGGCCACAGCTTTGACGAACTGCTGAAGCAGATGGGCACCGGATTAGTGGTGACTGAACTGATGGGCCAGGGCGTCAGCGCCATTACTGGGGACTACTCACGCGGTGCAGCCGGTTTCTGGGTCGAGAATGGCATTATTCAGTACCCGGTCAGCGAAGTCACTATCGCCGGAAATCTCAAAGAGATGTGGCGCAACATGGTGACCATTGGTGACGATATTGAAACCCGCAGTAATATCCAGTGCGGTTCCGTGTTACTGCCTGAGATGAAAATAGCGGGACAATAAGATGGATTTCTGAAGCAGCCTGCAGGCTGCTTTTTTTTCATCACAATAAAAAGGAAATAATGATGCGTAAGCATGTGATTGCAATGTTGTCGGCTTCTCTGTTGTTCTCCAGCGTCAGCCTCTATGCGGCGGATCTGGAAAAGGATATGGACACGCTGAATGCGAACCTGAAAATCGTCAAGAAAAGTGACAATGCTCAGGAGATGCAGCAGGCGTTAACCAAAATGCGTGCCGCGGCGCAGGATGCCAAAAAATCAACGCCGGATAAGCTGGAAGGTCAGCCTGCTGACAGCGCGCAGGTCAAAGATTATCAGGCGGGCCTCGATTCGCTGATTGCGCAGATCGACGTGGTCAGTGCACTGGCGAAAGCCAACAACGTGGATGGCGCTAAGCGCGAAGCTGCTAAATTTGATGACATCCGCAATACCAACCATAAGAAATTCCGTTAATCAGATCGCCGGTCACCCTGACCGGCGATTTTTACCATCACTTCTGCTTATTACCGCGCCGTAAAGCCTCTTGCAACGCGCCTGTTGCCGCACAACATCGTCGTCTTTACCTGTTAAAACCCGCATTTTGCGCATTATGCGACGCCTGTCGCACAAAGCGTGCAGGCTGCGATCTGACGCACAACCTTCACGTCAATTTCCACTTACTGCTGGAAATGTTGCCTCTCCACAGTCGGGGTGATGACCGTTAATTTATTTTTAACGCGAATTATCCGGTTTAACAGGAGTAGCAAGGTGAGCAATAAGGGCGTCCCGGTGTATGAAGCGTCACCGGAGAAAGTGCAGCAACTGGCTGACAGCGTAATGACGCAGATTGCGGCGCTCTATCAGCAGCATGGCATTCAGTCCAACGCGGTCCAGCAGCAGATGCTGCAATCCCATGTCGGCGCCATGGCGTCACGCTCGCTGAGCGGAGAGCCGCTGCCGGACGTGGAAGCGGAGCTGTTTGAAGATATTCCACCGGAAACCGTGGCACTGGCGCAGCAGGTGGTCGATCTGTTTGGCAATCTGCCCCGGGAAGAGGCCTGGCTGCTGTCAGTGCATATTGAAGTCGCGCGATCCAACAACTAGAGAGGAAGACAACATGGTAACAGTAGTGATTGGCGATCGTTTAGGTAAAGGCCAGAAAGTGGCTATTGGCATCGAAAAAGCGGGTGGCCGTGCTGTTGTGGTACCCGGTGTGGCGGCTGATATGAAACTGGGTGACGTGATGAAGGCAGAAAATGCCGATTTCGGTATCTCCTTCTGCGGCAGCGGCGGCGCTGGCGCCATTACCGCCCAGAACAAATATGGCTACAAAGCAAAGCATGGTATGCGCTCTATCGATGAGGGCGTCACCGCCATTAATGAAGGTGCCACGGTACTGGGTTTTGGTTTCATGGATAAAGAAGAGTTAGGCGAGCGGCTGGTGCAGGCCTGGAACAAGAAGCACGGCAGCTGATTATGAAAGAACAATACGTTACTCAGGTGACGGTCGAAGGCAAAGGCGATACCAAAGCGAAAGCCTTTGCAGACGCGCTGAGTCGGGTGCAAAACCAGGTTCTGCGCGCGACGCAAAAAATTCTGCTGCGCATCGAACCGCAGGATGTCCGGGTGCTGTGCGCGCAGGAGAGCGTCAAAACCGAGAAGTTTCTCTTCTTCTTTCTGGCACGTCAGCGGCGAAGCTTCAGCGTCACCCTGGAGATCACTGTCAGCGTCACCGTTTTCGACACCGAACGGGTGACGTTTACGGCGGCATCGTAAAACAGACCCTGTTTACATCAGCCCGCTACTGAACCGAATCTCAGCTGTCGCGATAGCGCGACGCTAAGACCGGAGCGACGCGGGCGCTGAGGCAGGATGGGTAAAAACGACAACAAGGTACAACAACATGTTTTTAATCATTTTGTTTAAGTCGTTGATCATTGGCGGACTGGTCGGTGTGGGTGTGGGGGCGGGTGCTGCACGCATGTTCCACGCGCCCACCACCCAGGGCATGGGCGCCTTTCGTACGCTGGGCGAGCTGAACTCGTGCGAAGGCGATCCGGCCTCTCATTTCTCCTTTGGTCTTGGCTTCTTTTTCAATGCCTGGGCATCGTCGGTTGCAGCCGGTTCATTCACGCAGGATGTCGATCACCGCATCATCCCAAACTGGGGCGCGGCCGCGCTGATGGTGAAGAATCGTAATGTGGCAGAGACGCTGCACGACCCGAAAAAAATGGCCATCGCCTGCGGCATTATCGGCATGATCGTCGTTGCCTTTCTCAACTCTACCGCGTCAGCTGTTCCCGCAGCGCTGCAGGTTACCGCAGTCAAAGTGCTGGTGCCCGCCGCTAACCTGCTGGTGAACACGGTGATGCCGGTAATCTTCTGGCTGGCAGCAATCGACGCAGGTAAAAAGTCAGGCTTCTGGGCCACCATTTTTGGCGGTCTGGCACAGCTAATCATGGGCAATGCCGTGCCTGGGCTGGTGCTGGGTATCCTGATCGGCAAAGGGGTGGAAGAGAGCGGCTGGAATCGGGTTACCAAAGTGATGATGACCGCTATCGTGCTGCTGTTTGTGCTGAGCGGCTTCTTCCGTGGTTTCGATATGAAGCTGTTGCAGTCCTTCCAGCTCGGCATTCCCGGCTGGCTCGACATGATCCACAACTCAGTCAGCGGCAAATAAGAGGCGATGCGATGAACGAAAATAAAGGCTTCTGGTATGCCGACTGGTCTTTCCCGATCTTTGTTGGCCTGCTCTCCTCGGGCGTCTTTGCCGGGACGCACATGTATTACCTCTACGGCATCGGCGCGTTCAACGAGGTGGCATTTGTGTCGATGCTGCGCGCAGGCATGGAGACCGGCGTCTACGGCGCAGTCGCCGCTTTTGGTGCCAGTTTCCTGTTTGCCCGCATTATTGAAGGTTCACTGGTGGGCATTCTGGATATCGGCGGGGCGATTCAGACCGGCGTCGGCCTGGGCGTGCCGGCACTGCTGCTGGGCGCGGGCATCGTCTTTCCGGTAGCGAATTTTGCGGCCTCGCTGGTGACGGGCCTGGTGATTGGTGTGGCGATTGGCTACCTGATTATTCTGGCGCGTAAATTCACCATCAATCAGAGCGACTCCACCTACGGCGCAGACGTGATGATGGGAGCCGGTAATGCCTCAGGGCGCTTTCTGGGTCCGCTGATTATCCTGTCCGCCATGGCGGCCTCGATTCCGATTGGTCTGGGTTCGCTGCTGGGTGCGCTGCTGTTCTATCTCTGGAACAAGCCGATCACCGGCGGTGCGATTCTCGGCGCGATGATCCTGGGTGCGCTGTTCCCGATTGCTCTCTGATCTCACCGGCAGCCCGGCAGCGGGCTGCCGTTAAGGAGAAACCATGTACGACTTGATTATCCGCAATGCGCGCCTTAGCGATGAGCAGGTGGTCGACATTGCGCTGCAGGATGGCCGCATCGCCGCCGTGGGCAACGTGCAGGGCACGGCACGGCGCGAGCGCGATCTGGCGGCTCGCTTCTACCTCAGTGCGGGCTGGATCGACTCCCACGTTCACTGCTATCCCAAATCTCCCCTTTATCATGATGAAGCGGACGCGATTGGCGTAGCGCACGGTGTCACCACGGTGGTCGATGCAGGCAGCACCGGCGCAGAGCACATCGATGATTTCTACCAGCTGACGCGCGCAGCACAGACCCAGGTGTATGCGCTGATTAATATCGCCCGCACCGGCATCGTCACTCAGAATGAGCTGGCCGACATGACGCAGATCGACGGGGAGGCGGTGAAGCAGGCTGTAGCGCGACTGCCGGATTTTATCGTCGGCCTTAAGGCGCGCATCAGCAGCAGCGTGGTCGGTCAGAACGGCGTCCAGCCACTGATAAAAGCGAAGGCTATTCAACAGGCGAGCGGCGGTCTGCCACTGATGGTTCATATTGGCAATAATCCGCCCAATCTTGACCAGATTGCCGATCTGCTCACCACGGGCGACATCATCACGCACTGCTTTAATGGCAAACCCAACCGCATTCTGACGCCGCAGGGTGAACTCAAAGCAGCGGTTAAACATGCCATTGCGCGCGGCGTAAAACTTGATGTCGGCCACGGCAGCGCCAGCTTCAGCTTTGAGGTCGCCCGGGTGGCGATTGCGCAGGGCATTCTGCCCGACACCATCAGCTCTGACATTTACTGCCGCAATCGTCTGGCCGGGCCGGTTCACAGCCTGGCGCATGTGATGTCGAAATTTTTCAGCGTCGGCATGACGTTGCCGCAGGTCATCGACTGCGTGACGATAAACGCGGCCGCCGGATTGCGCCTGCTGCGTAAAGGCCAGCTGAAAGTCGGCTACGACGCCGATCTGACTGTTTTTAGCATCAAAGAGGAAACCCGGCCCTTTATCGATTCCGAAGGTGAAGAGGTCGCCGGTGAGAAGCAACTGGTTCCGCTGGCGGCGGTGGTCGCTGGTACGTGGATCGCCACTGAAGAAGGAATAGCGCATGACCTCGGTTTATGAAAAGTATGGCCTGAAGCCGGTGATTAACGCCTCTGGCCGTATGACGATCCTCGGCGTATCGACCCCATCGAGTGACGTGGTCGATACGGTGAAGTATGGCCTCGATCACTACTTCGAAATGAAAGATCTGGTGGATAAGACCGGTGCGTATATCGCCGGTCTGCTGAAAGTGGAGAACGCGCTGGTGGTCTCATGCGCCTCGGCCGGAATCGCCCAGTGCGTGGCGGCGGTGATTGTAAAAGACAACGACTGGCTGGTGGATAACCTGCACGCCGCGCCGCTGACCGTTCCGCACCAGATTGTGGTGCCGAAAGGGCACAACGTGAACTATGGCGCGCCGGTCGGCAGCATGGTGGCGCTGGGTGGCGGGCAACTGGTGGAAGCGGGTTACAGCAACGAATGCTCACCTGCCCAGCTGGCGGCGGCGATCACGCCACAGACGGCGGCGATCCTCTATGTGAAATCGCACCACTGCGTACAGAAGAGCCATCTTGATGTGGCGCAGGCCGCGACGGTTGCGCGTGAGCATGGCCTCCCGCTTATCGTCGATGCGGCAGCAGAAGAGGATTTGCAATGCTACTACCAGGCGGGCGCCGATCTGGTGATCTACAGCGGCGCAAAAGCGATTGAAGGGCCGACCAGCGGGCTGGTGATTGGCAGACACCACTACGTTGAGTGGGTCAAACGCCAGACCAACGGCATTGGCCGCGCAATGAAAGTGGGCAAAGAGGGGATTCTGGGGCTGACCCAGGCGATTGAAAATTATCTGTCACAGCCAAAAATCAGCGGCGCGCAGATGGTGGAAAAAATGACGCCGTTTATTGAACAGCTTAACAGCCTGAACGGCGTGACGGCCCGCGTCGTGTGGGACAGTGCCGGACGCGATATCGCCCGCGCTGAAATTAAGTTCGATGAAGCCGCGATTCAGCAACGCACCGGCGATCTGGTGCAGGCGCTGAAAAAGGGCGATGTAGCGATCTATTTCCGCGGCTATAAAGCCAACGAAGGAATCATTGAAGCGGATGTGCGCAGCGTCAGCGCCGATCAACTGCACACTATTTTTACCCGCATTCAGGCACTGTTAAACGGGGAGAAACACGCATGACGCTGACACCTAATTTTTATCAGGATCGTCTCTGCCTTAACGTCCTTGCGGGATCAAAAGAGAATGCGCGCGCTATCTGGCAGGCAGCAGAAGGACACGTGCTGGTCGGCGTGCTGTCAAAAAACTACACCAGCAATGACGCCGCTATCGCTGATATGCATGAATATGCTGCGCTGATCGATAATGCACTCTCGGTGGGCCTGGGCGCGGGCGATCCAAATCAGTCACAGATGGTCAGTGAGATTTCGGCGGTGCTGCAACCGCAGCATGTGAATCAGGTCTTTACCGGTGTCGCCACCAGTCGTGCGCTGCTGGGTCAGTCACAGACTATTGTGAACGGTCTGGTCTCGCCAACCGGCACGCCAGGTCAGGTAAAAATTTCTACCGGACCGCGCAGCGCAAAACGGCAGGATGGGATTGTGTCCATCGAAACGGCGATTGCGATGCTGCAGGATATGGGCGGTAGCTCGGTGAAATATTTCCCGATGGGCGGTCTGCAGGCGGTGGATGAGTACCGCGCTGTGGCGGTAGCCTGTGCAAAACAGGATTTCTGGCTGGAGCCCACCGGCGGCATCGATCTGGAAAACGTCGGCGAGATCGTGCGCATTGCGCTGGACGCGGGCGTCAGCAAAGTGATCCCGCACGTCTACAGTTCGATCATTGACAAAGCCAGCGGAGAGACCCGCATTGACGATGTGAAGCAGCTGCTGGCCATCTGTAAAACAGTACTGGCCCGGTGATCGACACGATCTGCCTTTGACAGGCAGATCGTGCAGCATGGACGTTGCGTGACGAACGCCGTAGGCTGAAGTTTTCACTCTCTGCCAGCAAACAGGTAACGCTTGTGAGATTTCCCAATCAGCGCCTTGCGCAACTGTTCGATGCCCTGCAAAACGAAACGCTGCCTCAGGATGAGCTGGCGCGGCGTTTTGCTGTCTCGACACGCACCGTGCGTACCGATATTACGGCGCTGAATGCGCTGCTGGCAGATCATGGTGCGCAGTTTATCCTGAGCCGTGGCGCGGGTTATCAGCTGAAGATCGAGGATGCTCAGCGCTTTCAGCATCTGCAGCAGCATACTGCCTCACCGCTGCGGGTGCCGCGTACCTCGCAGGACCGGGTTCGCTACCTCCTGACCCGTTTTCTTACCGCTGCCTATTCACTGAAACTTGAAGAGCTGGCGGAAGAGTGGTTTGTCAGCCGCGCGACCCTGCAGAACGATATGGCCGAGGTGCGCGAGTGGCTGGGGCGCTATCACCTCACCATTGAGAGTAAACCGCACTACGGCATGAAGCTATTTGGCAGCGAAGTGGCGATTCGGACCTGTCTCACCGACCTGTTATGGCAAATCGATCAGGCGATGCCAGAGAGTCCGCTGCTGACTATTGAAGCGCTGAACAGCGGCATGCTGGAGACGCTGCGTCCGCTGCTGCAAAGCTGTTTTGCGCAGCACAACATTCGCCTCAGTGATGAGGGCGAGCGCTATCTGCGGCTCTATTGCGCCGTTGCTGTGCGTCGCATCAGCGAAGGTTATCCGCTTAACGATCCCGGTGCTGAGGAGATTGGCGATGAGGTGCGTGAAGCGGCACATCAGCTGATTAATCTGATGCGTCCACTGGTCAGCAAACCAATTTCACCCGCTGAAGAAAACTGGCTGCGGGTTAACATTGCCGCGCGGCGCATTCAGGCGATCGCTCCCAGCGCCATCAATGCCGATGATGCCGACGCGCTGGTGGATTACCTGCTCAGCTTTATCAACACGCACTACAACTTCAATCTGCAAAACGATCAACAGCTGCGAGCCGATCTGCTTACCCACATCAAAACCATGATTACCCGGGTGCGCTATCAGATTCACATCCCTAACCCGCTGCTCAGCAACATCAAGCAGCACTATCCGATGGCCTATGATGTCACCCTGGCGGCGGTGACCAGCTGGGGGAAATATACGCCTTACGTCATTACCGAGAATGAGATTGGCTTTCTGGTGCTGCATATTGGTGTCGGACTGGAGCGCCACTATGACGTGGGCTATCAGCGTCATCCACAGGTGCTGCTGGTGTGCGACAGCGGTAACTCCACGCTGCGCATGATTGAAGCGATGTTGCTGCGAAAATATCCGCAGTTGCAGGTCACGGCCCGCCTGTCACAGCGCGAGTATGAGGCGCGCAGTCGCATTGACGAAGATTTTGTCATCTCAACCATCCGGCTCAGCGAAAAAGAGAAACCCGTGGTGGTGATGTCACCGTTTCCCACCGGTTTTCAGCTGGAGCAGATTGGCAAGCTGGTGCTGGTCGATCGTACCCGGCCCTATATGTTGGCGAAATTTTTTGATGTCCAGCACTTTCATATTGTCGACCAGCCGACGACCCGGTCTGAGCTGTTTCGCCAGCTGAGCGATCAGCTGCAGGAGGAGGGGTTTGTGGATGAGGCGTTCTATCCGTCGGTCGAAGAGCGTGAAGCGATTGTCAGCACCATGCTGGGCGAAGGCATTGCGCTGCCGCACTCGCTGGGACTCCTGGCAAAGAAAACCGTGGTCTATACCGTGCTGGCCCCACACGGTATTCCCTGGGGAGACGATACCGCCTATGTCATCTTCCTGCTGGCGATCAGCAAAAGTGAATATGAAGAGGCGATGGCGATATACGATCTGTTTGTGACGTTCCTGCGTGAAAGGGCGATGACCCGACTGCGGGACTGCACCGATTTCACCTGCTTCAGGGCGGTGGCGATGGATTGCCTGAGTCGGCCATAGGCTTTTAGTTTTTCTTCGCCAGCAGGCGGGGGATCTCGCGCAGGCACCAGGATTTGGCTTCGCCCATGCTGTCGCGCCGCCACGCCATAATAATATCAACCTCGCGAGTGTATTCCGGACTCACCACGCGCAGACGGCCTTCCGCGATATCCTGCTCCACCAGTGAATAGGGCATGGTTGCGACACCCAGCCCCGCCAGCAGGGCACGGCGCTTATCATCCATGCTGCTTACGGTCAGGCGCTGCTGTTTATCCAGTAACTGCACGGTCAGCACCGGGCGCTCACGCGCGGTATCTGCCACTGCAATGCCCCGGTATTTCACCCGCGTCACTTCAGACTGAGGTTCAGGCTCGTTATGAATCGGGTGGTCAGCACTGGCGACGTAAACACTCATCATGGTGTAGAGCTTACGGGTATTGATCTCGGTGGAGGCACGGAAGTGCATATCGGGGGCGATCACGATATCGGCACGGCCCTGTTCCAGCCGCTCCCACGCGCCTGCCAATACTTCGGTAACCAGCGAAAATTGTGTATTGGCTTTGTCAGCCAGCTTTGTCACCAGCGGAAACAGTGCATCAATGGGCACCAGCGCTTCAGTAACGATGGTCAGATGGGTTTCCCAGCCACGCGCCAGCGCTTCCGCATCGGTGGTGAGCTTATCGGCCGCTTCCAGCAGTACCCGGCCACGCTCCAGCAGCATGCGTCCCACGTTGGTAAATTTAGTGCGGTGACCGGAGCGGTCAAACAGCACCACATCCAGCTCCTCTTCCAGCTTTTGCATGGTGTAGCTGAGGGCTGAAGGGACACGCCCCAGTTCATCTGCTGCTGCTGCAAAACTGCCACGTCGATCAATCGCATCCATAACGCGTAAAGATTCAAGGGTTAACGCACGCTCTTTGGCCATCCCGGTTCTCTGTCAGGAAATTTGAACATGCCGGGCAGATTAACTGGCTAACAATCCGGCGTCCAGACTTTTACCATGGGTGCATAAAGTCCGTGGCCGATCCTCGTCACCGGATGCCGGAGGTAAATAATGATAACGACACGCAGTGCGTCCGCATGTGGTCAGGCCGATTTCGGCTGGTTGCAGGGGCGTTACAGTTTCTCTTTTGGCCACTATTTTGATCCCAAACTGATGGGCTACGCATCGCTGCGTGTTCTGAACCAGGAAGTACTGGCACCGGGTGCGGCTTTTCAGCCGCGTACCTATCCTCAGGTCGATGTGCTGAACATCGTGCTGCAGGGTGAAGCTGAATACCGCGACAGCGAAGGCAACACCATCAGCGTGCGGGAAGGAGAGGCGCTGCTGCTCTCTGCCCAGCAGGGGGTAAGTTACACCGAAATTAACCTGAGCAAAGATCGTCCACTGACACGTATGCAGCTATGGCTTGCCGCCTGTCCTGAGCGCGAAAATCCGCGGATGCAAAAGATTGCCCTGACGGAAGGCCGGTTGTCTCAACTTATCGCCTCGCCGGATGGGATAGATGACAGTCTGCAGTTGCGTCAGCAGGTGTGGATTCATCAGGTTGAGCTGGCGCCGGGCGAACAGCACTCGCTGCGGATACAGGGGCCACGCGCCTATCTGCAGTCAATTCATGGTTCGCTGGAGGCGATGTCCGGCACGGATCATCAGGAAAAGCTGGGCTGTGGCGATGGTGCGTTTTTGCAGGAAGAGAAGCTGTTGCAGCTGAAGGCGAAAACCGCGACCCGCGCGCTGGTCATTGACATTCCGGTCTGAAAATCGGGCAATAAAAAAGGCGGCCATAGCCGCCTTTTTGCGTTTTAGCGTGTTACTTCAGCATGGTAAAGGCGGTGGTGACGTGTTTCACGCCACTGACGCGGCTGGCGACATCCGCCGCGGCCTGCGCTTCCTGTTGTGTCACCAGACCCAGCAGGAACACTTCGCCATTCTCCGTCGTCACCTTCACGTTGGAGGATTTCACCTGATCGCTGCCCAACAGCTGCGAGCGGATTTTGGTGGTAATCCAGGTGTCTGACGACGTGGTGCCCAGCGTCACTTTCTGGCCGATGCGGATCTCGTTATAGACCTCGGTTGCGCCATCAACGCCCATGGTGATCTGTTTGGCACGATTGGCGATCTCCTGCGAAGGCGCCTGACCGGTCAGCAGCACTTTGCCCTGATAGGCGGTGGCGACAACGCGGGCATCGGTTTTAATCTGCTGATCTTTTGCCAGCGCGTTCGTGACGCGTAGCTCCAGCGTGCCGTCATCAACCTGTGTACCTACCGAGCGGGGATCCGTGGCCGTTTTGGTAGCAACGGCTGCGCCACCTGCCACAACTGCGACACAGCCCTGCAGCAGCATGGCGGTTAACAGAATAGCTATAGCATTCAATGCTTTCATTCGTGCTCCTTCAGTCATTCCTGATGGGGAAAGAGAGTGTTATCGATCAGATCGCATAAGCAATTAACGGTCAGCATATGCATCTCCTGAATACGGGCGCTGCGGTGCGAAGGAATACGGATTTCCACATCCTGCGGACCCAGCAGTCCGGCGAGCTCTCCGCCATCATACCCGGTAAGCGCAACGATAGTCATATCGCGTGTCACCGCTGCTTCTACGGCCTTAACGATGTCACGGGTGTTGCCACGGGTCGAGATGGCCAGTAACACATCACCTGCGTGTCCCAGCGCGCGTACCTGCTTGGCATAGATCTCATCGTGCAGACGATCATTCCCAATCGCGGTCAGCATCACGTTGTCGGCACTTAACGCCAGCGCCGGTAAGCTGGGGCGTTCGGTCTCGAAACGATTGATCATGCTGGCGGCGAAGTGCTGGGCATTGGCGGATGAGGCACCGTTGCCACAGCTCAGGATTTTATTGCCATTCAATAACGACTGCACCAGCGTCATGGCCGCGCGGGAGATGGCATCGGGCAACGCCTCGGCTGCGGCAATCTGAGTCTGAATACTTTCGGTAAAACACGCTTTAATTCTTTCCTGCACACGACCACCTGGTTCTAAACGTCTGCATTAAAGGCATTCGGCAGCCACTCGAGCGCCGTGCCGGTAATGGCGATGATGTCGAAACGGCAATTCACTGTTTCAAAACTGCCGCCGCGTTGCGCCAGCCAGAGAGCGGCAGCGCGCAGCAGCTTTTGTTGTTTATTCCGGGTAACGCTGGCGAGCGCGCCACCATAACGCGCATCGCGTCGGTAGCGGACTTCAACAAACACCCAACAGTGCCCGTCACGCATAATCAGGTCAAGTTCACCATTGCGAAAGTGAACATTACTGGCGACCCATATCAGGCCAGCCTGCTCCAGATAGCGCCGGGCATCTTCTTCATGCCCGGCACCAATCTGACGGCGATTTAGTTGGCCGGTGCGATTTCGCCCCGGCGATACTGGTTCCATGTCAACTTCCTGTTGATCACACAATCCGTGTCGGCGCTGAGCTTGCCGGTATTGCCATCCAGCGTGAAGCCAGGTGACTGGCGCATCTGGTTAAAGTGGTTCGCCAGCGTCCAGGCATCCATACCCATGGCATAGAGGCGCACCAGCGAGTAGTCATTATTGAATGACTTCGATGTCTGCTGCATCAGGCCAGGATTGCTGCCGGAGAGCAGCGGAATATCGCTGAACTGCAGGCCATCCATTTCTAACCGGAAGTCCGGGCCGGCACCGGCCTGCGCGCTGCGCGAACTGGCGTAGAGCGAGATATTGCTGCGACTGCCGGTGCGCATGGTGATCATCGGTTTGATCAGCTGCAGTTCATCCTGGGTTGAGACGATGTAGACCGCATCGATGCCACCGCCGCTGCTGGTGCTGACCACATCAGGCGTGCTCTGTTGCGGTGCCGGAATGGTCAGGCCCGCAATGGAAACGCCCTGCGGCTCAGCAGGTGCCGCATTGACCGGCGTACCTGACAGGCTGATGCCCGCGCCGCTGTTAATGCCCTGTTTCAGCTCAGCGGTCGAGCCAAAGCGCTGCTGCATGACGGTGCTGCCACCCAGCGTCTGCCACTCCTGTGCAAAAGCGTTTGTCACGCGATCGCCAAGGCCGCTGCGCGGAACCAGCAGCAGCGGCTGACGTTTGCCCTGGTCCCAGATATGGTGCGCGGCATCGCGTGCTTCGTCTTCAGGAGAAAGCGCAAAGTAGCAGATATTCGGATGGTTCTGGATCTTTTCCGGCTCGTTGAGCGCCAGCACGTTTAAGGGTGTCTGGCTGTTGGCGACCTTCTCAACGTTGCTCTTCAGCAGTGGGCCAACCACGATAGTGGCGCCATCCTGCTGTGCCTGCTGCATCACCTGCTCAATCGGCTGGCTGCTGGTGTCATAGACCTTGATCTGAGCGTTGCTGGCCGGTGCGGCGGCGGCAGGCTGAGATTGAGGCTGTGACTGAGGCTGTTGCTGTTGCTGTGGTGTGGTGGTAGCAGACTGCTGCGGTGCGCTGATCGGATCGGCAGACGATCCCGCAGCGGCGGCAGGTTGCGCGCTGGCTGTTGCATCCGCAGCGGCAGGCTGGGCAGTTGCCGCCGCAGGCTGTGCGACCGGCGCGGATACGCCGTTCTTCGCGTCGTTAAAGCCTTTCTGGATGGCATTCGCGAACACCTGTGCCTGGCCATTCAGCGGCAGCAGCAGCGCGATGATGCTGGTAGAGGCTTTGGTGTAGTTCTGCATCTGGCTCAGCTGCGTCGGCAACGTTTTGGCCGCCGGGTTCTGCGGATAGCGAGTCTGCCAGTCTTTGATGCCGGACTTCAGCATTTCTGCATCCTGGGCATTAGCACGCCAGACCGCGAGCAGATCCAGCCAGCCCTGCAGCACATTTTCGTCGGCATTGATCACCAGGTTGCTGGCTTCCTGTGGCGACATCTGCGTCAGGGTCTGCCAGGTAGCGTCAATATTGCTCTGATGATCGGCGTCTTTCAGCAGCGGTTCCTGAGCAATATAGTTGCGCAGCAGTGAGAGTGAAGGGCGGCCCTGCGCGCTGGCAATTTGCAGGCTGTAGTAACGCGCCAGCTGATCCTGCGACAGTGCGCTGGTCTTTACCGCTGCTAACAGCGGTTCAGCGTCTTTGGATTTCTGCTGGGCAATCAACAACTGCGCTTTCAGCAGCAGAGATTCCTGTTGCTGCGTCTCAGAGAGCTGCTGCGGCAACTGGCTCAGTTGCTGAGTGGCCTCGGGATACTTTCCTTCCTTCAACAGGGCGCGGATTGCGAGTAATTGCCAGTCGGTCTTGCTATCATCGCTGCTTTGCTGCGCTTGCTGCAGATAGTAAGCGGAGCTGGCGGTGGCTGGCCCCTGAATATTGACGGTTGAGGTTTGCGGCGCCTGACCGCTACATGCGGCTAAAATCAGCCCGGCAAGAATGACAGGCAGAAAGCGTCCTGCTTTATGACGAACGACTTTTGAAGGAAGCATACTGTATCCAGTGATGTTTTTTTCAAGATGCTCAATATTAAATCGGCAATTCGGATGAAACAATGAAACAACTCGATCGGGCAGAGATTTCTGCCAGCACGCTCTACATCGTTCCAACCCCGATTGGTAATTTGGGTGATATCACCCAGCGGGCGCTGACGGTGCTTTCGAGCGTCGATCTGGTCGCTGCGGAAGATACACGTCATACCGGGCTGTTGCTACAACATTTCGCCATCAATGCGCGACTCTTCTCACTTCATGACCACAACGAGCAGCATAAGGCTGAGCTGCTGCTGACGAAGCTGCAAGAGGGTCAAAGCATAGCCTTAGTTTCCGATGCTGGCACGCCGCTGATTAACGATCCGGGCTACCATCTGGTGCGCCGCTGCCGTGAAGCGGGCATTCGTGTAGTGCCGCTACCGGGCGCCTGTGCCGCCATTGCCGCATTGAGCGCCGCAGGACTGCCATCCGATCGTTTCTGTTACGAAGGGTTTCTGCCCGCAAAAACCAAAGGCCGTTGCGATGCCCTGCGAGCACTGGTGCAGGAGCCACGCACGCTGATTTTCTATGAATCAACCCATCGTTTAATCGACAGCCTGCAGGATATGGTGAGTGAGCTGGGGCCTGAGCGCTACGTCGTGCTGGCTCGTGAGCTGACCAAAACCTGGGAGTCGATTTATGGTGCGCCGGTCGGCGAGCTGCTGGCCTGGGTCAAAGAAGATGAGAATCGTCGTAAAGGCGAGATGGTGCTGATTGTCGAAGGGCACAAAGTCGATGATGACGATGCGTTACCCGCTGATGCACTGCGTACGCTGGCGCTGCTGCAAAAAGAGCTGCCGTTGAAGCGCGCGGCTGCGCTGACCGCTGAGATCCATAGCGTGAAGAAGAATGCCCTCTATAAGTATGCGCTGGAGCAGCAAGAGGCGTGACAAATGCCTTCGGATGTCCTATTATCCCGCGCCGAAGCTGACCAGACAGTCGCCGCTTTGTCGTCGTCCTCACTTGTGGGGAGACGGGCAGAGGGGAGGAAAGTCCGGGCTCCATAGGGCAGGGTGCCAGGTAACGCCTGGGAGGCGCAAGCCTACGACCAGTGCAACAGAGAGCAAACCGCCGATGGCCCAGAAATGGGATCAGGTAAGGGTGAAAGGGTGCGGTAAGAGCGCACCGCGCGACTGGCAACAGTTCGTGGCACGGTAAACTCCACCCGGAGCAAGGCCAAATAGGGGTTCACAAGGTACGGCCCGTACTGAACCCGGGTAGGCTGCTTGAGCCAGTGAGCGATTGCTGGCCTAGATGAATGACTGTCCACGACAGAACCCGGCTTAACGGTCAGCTTCGACTTTTTACCAGAAACCCTGCTCCGGCGGGGTTTTTGCTTTTGCGGGCTATGTGCAGGCAGCGATGAATGACTGTCCACGACGCTCTCTATGAAAA